>JBAUCK010000201.1:0-15408 GCA_049677525.1 Xanthobacteraceae bacterium | reverse complement strand
GGCCGGCGCTGCCGATCCGGCGGCCGCCCAGACCGGCGCACCGCCGGCGGTCATCGCGATCCCGCAAGTGTCGCCGGGGGCGCTCCTGCTCGCCAAGCAGATCGTGCAGGCGAAGAAGGTCAATGATGTCTTCAAGCCGATCGTCGCCGGCGTCGTGCAGAAATCCCGGGACCTGTTTCTGCAAACCAATTTCATGTACCAGAAGGATATCGACGAGGTCGCTTTCAACGTCGGCAAGCAGTTCGCACCGCGCGTGACCGAACTGGTCGATGCCAGCGCCAGCTTCTACGCGAGCCATTTCACCGAACAAGAATTGCGCGATCTCTTGGCCTTCTATCAGTCGCCGCTCGGCCAGAAGGCGATGACCGAAGAGCCGAAAGTCCTCGACCAGACCATGATCTATGCCGGCGGTTGGGCGGACAGTCTTTCGCAGGAAGTCATTCAGGCCATGCGTATTGAATTGAAGAAGCGCGGCCACGACATGTGACGGGAAGTCCGACAAAATAATTTAAGAACAAAAATATGGCCGATCACGAGGTCGATCTTTTCGTCATAGGCGGCGGTTCAGGCGGCGTGCGTGCGGCGCGCATCGCCGCCGAATACGGCGCGCGTGTCATGGTTGCCGAGGAATATCGCCTCGGCGGCACCTGCGTCATCCGCGGCTGCGTGCCGAAGAAGCTTCTGGTCTATGCCTCGCGCTTTCACGGCGAATTCGAAGACGCCGCCGGCTACGGCTGGACGGTGCCGCAGGCCTCGTTCGACTGGCCGACCTTGATCGCCAACAAGGATCGCGAGATCGCGCGGCTCGAAGCCGCCTATGGCGCAACCCTCAACAAAGCCGGCGTCAAGGTCGTCAAAAGCCGGGCGGTGATCGCCGACCCGCATACGCTTCAATTGGCGAATGGCGAGCGCGTGCGCGCCGCTCATATCCTGATCGCGACCGGCGGCACGCCGAGCTTCGGCAATCCGATCCCCGGTCTCGAACATGCGATCTCGTCCAACGAGGCGTTTCATCTCGAGGAATTTCCGCGCCGCGTGGTGATCCAGGGCGGCGGCTATATCGCGGTGGAATTCGCCGGCATTTTTGCTGGTCTCGGCTCGCATGTGACCTTGATCTATCGCGGCGAAAATATTCTGCGCGGCTTCGACGACGATGTGCGTCAGCATCTGCGTGTCGAACTCGAACAGCGCGGCATCCGCGTGGTCTGCGGCCGTACCATCACCGCGATTGAGCAGGCGGGCATGCATTATTCGGTGCATGTATCGGACGGCAATCACGTGCCCGCCGACAAAGTGATGTTCGCGACCGGCCGCGTGCCCAATGTCGGCAAGCTAGGACTGCAAGAAGCCGGCGTCACGCTTGCCAGGAACGGCGGCATCGCGGTCGACGATCATTCGCGCACTTCGGCGCCGAACATCTACGCGGTCGGCGACGTCACCAACCGCATCAATCTGACGCCGGTGGCCATTCGCGAAGGTCACGCCTTTGCCGATAGCGTGTTCGGCGGCAGGCCGACCAAGGTCGATCACACCAATGTGCCTACCGCGGTGTTCTCCGAGCCGGAAGTGGGAGCGGTCGGCCTGACCGAGGCCGAGGCTCGGGCGCGGTTGCCGCGCACCGACATCTATAAGGCCATGTTCAGGCCGATGAAGGCGACGCTGTCCGGCCGCGCCACCAGCATTCTGATGAAGCTCGTGGTAGACGGCCTGACCGACCGGGTGGTTGGCTGCCACGTGGTCGGCGAGGGGGCGGCCGAAATGGCCCAACTGGCCGCGGTCGCGGTGAAGATGGGCGCCACCAAGACCGATTTCGACGCCACCGTCGCGCTGCACCCAACGGCGGCCGAAGAGCTGGTCACCATGCGCAAAAAGACCGCGAGTTACGCCGAAGAAGCGGCTGAGTAGGCGGCTGAATAGGCCGCAGAATAAGCGGCTTTTGCGGGCTGTCGCGCCGGAGCTGGCGCGTGTATAAGTCCGCCGTTTGTTGCCCGTCATTCTTCATGCGCCGCCGCGGCCGCCTGCGATGACGGAATTTGGAGATGTATATGTCCAGCCGGTCCAATATGCCGAAATGGAGCCCGGACTCCTGGCGCGGCAAGCCGATCGTCCAGGTGCCGGATGATCCCGATCGAAAAGCGCTCGCCGATGTCGAGGCGCAGCTTGCGACCTTTCCGCCGCTGGTTTTTGCCGGCGAGGCGCGCAATCTGAAAAAGGCGCTGGCGCAGGTCGCGGCCGGCCAGGCTTTCCTGTTGCAAGGCGGCGATTGCGCTGAAAGCTTTGCCGAGCACGGCGCCAACAATATCCGCGATTTTTTCCGCCTGTTTCTGCAGATGGCGGTGGTCTTGACCTATGCCGCGGCCTGTCCGGTGGTGAAGGTCGGCCGCGTCGCCGGCCAATTCGCCAAGCCGCGCACCTCGCCGGTGGAGGAGCGCAACGGCGTCGAGCTTCCGGTCTATCGCGGCGACATTATCAACGGCACCGAATTCACGCGCGAAGCGCGCACGCCAGATCCGCGCAGGCAATTGGAGGCCTATCGCCAGTCGGCGGCGACGCTCAATCTGTTGCGTGCGTTTTCGACCGGCGGCTACGCCAATCTGTCGAACGCACATCAATGGATGCTGTCGTTTGTGAAGGACTCGCCGCAGTCCAAGCGCTATCAGGAATTGGCCGGGCATCTCACCGAGGCGCTCGACTTCATGCGCGCCTGCGGCATCGATCCGGAAGTGCATCCGGAAATGCGCACGACGGATTTCTTCACCAGCCACGAAGCGCTGCTGCTCGGCTACGAGCAGGCCTTCGCCCGCGTCGATTCGACGACTGGAGATTGGTACTGCACCTCCGGCCATATGGTGTGGATCGGCGACCGCACCCGTCAGGCCGATCACGCCCACGTCGAATTCTGCCGCGGCATCAAAAATCCACTCGGCATCAAGACCGGGCCGACGCAGAAGCCGGATGTGCTGCTCAAGCTCATGGACATTCTCGATCCGGATCACGAGCCCGGCCGCTTGACGCTGATCTGCCGCGTCGGCGCTGACAAGGCCGCCGAGTTCTTGCCGCCGATGGTGCGCGCGGTGAAGCGCGAAGGCCGCAATGTGGTGTGGTCGTGCGATCCGATGCACGGCAACACCATTTCGTCTGTCACCGGCTACAAGACCCGGCCGTTCGATCAAATACTGAAAGAAGTGCGGGCGTTCTTCCAGGTTCACGACGCCGAAGGCACCGTTGCCGGCGGCGTGCATCTGGAAATGACCGGCCAGAATGTCACCGAATGCACCGGCGGCGCCCGCGCCATCAGCGAAGAGGATCTGAACGACCGCTATCACACGGTCTGCGATCCGCGGCTCAATGCCGAGCAGTCGCTCGATTTGGCCTTTCTCCTCGCTGATTTGCTCAAGTCCGAGCGGCAGGCCAAGGCGAAACCGATCCCGCAGATGGCAGCGCTCTGAGCCCCGCCGAACGCGCGGCTCAGCCATTGCCCCACCGGATGCTCCGGCGCTAAAGCTTGGTCATGAACGACCGTCCCGCCGACCGTCTGGCCATCACCGTGGCGCAGCTCAACCCGATTGTCGGCGACATTTCCGGCAATCTGGAACTTGCCCGCAAGGCGAGGGCGCAGGCCGCGCGCGACCGTGGCGATATCGTCGCCTTCTCCGAACTGTTCATTGCCGGCTATCCGCCGGAAGATCTGGTGCTCAAGCCTGCCTTCCAGGCGGCCTGCCGCGCCGCGGTCGAAGCGCTGGCGCGCGAAACCGCTGACGGGGCGCCGGCCGTGCTGATCGGCACGCCCTGGATCGAGGACGGCAAGCTCCATAATGCCTATGCGCTGCTGGCCGCCGGCCGGATCGAGGCGCTGCGCTTCAAGGTCAATCTGCCGAACTACGGCGTCTTCGACGAAAAACGTGTGTTCGCTGCGGGCCCGCTGCCCGGCCCCGTGAGTTTCCGCGGCGTGCGGCTCGGGCTGCCGGTCTGCGAAGATACCTGGACCGATTGGGGCGACTACGAGAATGTCGTCGAATGCCTGGCCGAGACCGGAGCGGAAATTCTGATCGTGCCCAACGGCTCGCCCTATTGGCGCGACAAGGGCGAAGTCCGTCTCAATGTCGTTGTTGCCCGCGTCACCGAAGCCGGTCTGCCGCTGATCTATATCAATCAGCTCGGCGGGCAGGATGAGCTTGTCTTTGACGGCGCATCCTTTGCGCTCAATGCCGACCGCTCGGTGGCGTTTGCGCTGCCGGCCTTCCGCGAAGAGATTTTCACCACGCATTGGTCGCGCATCGACGGCAAGTGGCGTTGCGCGCGCGGCGAGATCGCGCCGGCCGAGGATGAGGACAAGGCCGATTACACCGCCTGCGTGCTCGGCCTGCGCGATTATGTCGACAAGAACCGCTTCAAGGGCGTCGTCATCGGCCTCTCCGGCGGCATCGACTCCGCGCTGTGTGCGGCGATGGCGACCGATGCGCTCGGCGCCGAGCGCGTGCGCTGCGTGATGCTGCCATACCGTTACACGCCGCAGGCCTCGCGCGACGATGCCGAAGCGATCGCGCGCGCGCTCGGCGTGCGTTACGACATCGTGCCGATCGAAAGCGCCGTGAAAGGTCTCGAAGCCGCGCTTGCCGGCGTGTTCCAGGACGCGGTGCGCGATGTCACCGAGGAAAATCTGCAGGCGCGCGCCCGCGGCACCATTTTGATGGCGATCTCCAACAAATCCGGCGCCATGGTCGTGACCACCGGCAACAAGTCGGAAATGTCGGTCGGCTATGCCACGCTCTATGGCGACATGAATGGCGGCTTCAATCCGATCAAGGATCTCTACAAGACCGAAGTCTATCGGCTGTCGACATTGCGCAACGTCTGGAAGCCTCTTGGCGCGCGCGGTCCCGACCGCGACGTCATTCCGGAGAACGTCATCACGCGGGCGCCGAGCGCCGAATTGCGCGAGAACCAGACCGACCAGGATTCCCTGCCGCCTTACGATATCCTCGATCAGATTCTGGAACGGCTGGTCGAGCGCGAGAAATCGACCGCGACTATTGTTGCCGCGGGATTTGACCGCGACACCGTGCTCAAAGTCGAACGCATGCTCTATCTCGCCGAATACAAGCGCCGCCAGGCCGCGCCGGGCGTGAAAGTGACATTGAAGAATTTCGGCCGCGACCGCCGTTATCCGATCGTCAATCGCTTCAACGATCAGGGCCTGACGCAGCCGCCCGACCGCACCCTGGTCGAAGGCGTTGCGATGGCGAAGGCGGGAAGCTCGGATTTCTGAAAACGCGTCAGCGCTGCGGCTGCTGCAATTGCGGCTGTTGCTGTTGCATCTGCATTTGTCCCGCCGACAGGAACGGCGGTCCGACCGTACGCACGACGCGCTTTGACGGGTCGGTGGTCGTCGCCGCAGGCGTCGAAGCCGCTGCCGTCGTGTTCGGTTGCGTCGCGGCGGCGGGCGCCGCGCCTCTGCCGCCCTGCTTCGGCGCCTGCGACAGCGTCTTTGCGGTTTGGTCGGTGACGACGATGTCGCCCTGTTCGAGGGTGGTCGCGTCGTCCGCGTTCTTCAGCGCTTCGCCCCAGCTCTGGCCGGCTTTGCGGCAGGAACAGCCGGCCGTCACTTCCTTGCGGTAGCGATAGGCATTGGGCAGCGCGGTGTAGAGCTGTCCGGCATTCGACACCGCCTGATCCATGTCTTCGCCGGGATTGCGGAACGAATAGAGCGCGACCTCGCTCGCCGGGCATAGCCGCTGGCAGGATTTTTCGTCGTCGGCGAAGCGGGTCGCATTGGTCGAATAAGAGATCGGAAAATAAAATCCGTCGCAGGTGCGCACGCAGGCGGTATGGAAGGTGCCGGACGGCGCGCCGTCGCCGTTTGGATTGACGATGGTGCCGTTGCCGAACAAAGCGTCGAAGAAGCCGGCTGGGCCTGATTGCGAAGCGGCGGAGGTATATTGGGCGCCGCAATTGTTCTGCGCCAAGGCGCCGATCAGCGCACGGCGCTGGCCGTCCTGCGCGCCGGTGCCGCTCTTGAGTTGCTGCTCGTCGCTCATCATGCGGTCGAGATTGCCGCGCATCTGCTGGATCGACGAGGTGATCGGCCCGCATTGCGGCGACAGCGCCGAGAACAGGGCGAAGAAACCTTCGCCGGCGCAGCCTTGTTTGTGCGCCTGCGACACCGCGCGGTCGAGATCGGCCTGCTGCTTGGCGATGGCGTCGTCGGCGCGCTTGATCTGTTCGGCGCGCGCCGGGTCGGCCGCGCCTTGATCGACCGACGCAAGCTGCGCCTGCAACCGCACGCAGATCGGATTTGACGAAGCTTGGTTCGCGCCCGGCTGATTGGGCGGCGGCAGATATTGTTGTTGAACACTCTGCGCCAATGATGCGGTCGAGCCGACCAGTAGGCCGAACAAGACGCCAAGCGCGCCTTGCACTGCGGCGCGTGGCCATACGGCCTTCGGCGCAACGGTTCGACCTAAGCCGCTCGATTCATTGAGCATTGAGGATTCCGGCCCCGGTTGGTCGGGGTTGCGGATCAAGCCCCGGAATGGTGGTTAAAATGTGAAGGCAGGCTCTGTCAATCAGCCTGTCAATCGCGGCGGTTGCGCCGTGTCAGCGCGCCATCGGCAGGCGCTTATCAACTGGGCGTCCCTACTCGGCGTCCGGCTGATTTTCCGGCCGGGCCTTGTCGAAGGCGGCGAGCTTGAGACAGGCAACGTCGGCGGCGACGATCTTTGGAAACGTGTCGAGCGGCACTTTCAGCCGCCGCGCATTAGCGACCTGCGGCACCAGGCAGGTGTCGGCAAGCGTCACGTCCTTGCCGCAGAGATAGGGGCCATCACCGATCATCGCTTCGAGCGCCTCGAAGCCCGAGAGCACCCAGTGATGATACCAGGCGTCGATTGCGCTCTGCTCCTGGCCCATGTCGCGCTTCAGGTAACGCAGCGGGCTGGTATTGTTCAGCGGGTGGATGTCGCAGGCGATCAGCTCTGCAAGCGCGCGCACCTTGGCGCGGGCGATCGGATCCTTGGGCAGGAGCGGCGGCTGCGGATGCGTCTCGTCGAGATATTCGATGATGGCGAGCGATTGCGTCAGCGTATCGCCCGCGGGCGTCACCAGCACCGGAACACGCATCTGCGGATTGATGGCGCGGAATTCCGGCCGTTTGTTGTGGCCGCCATCCTTGATCAGATGGATCGAGATCGTGTCGTAGGCGATGCCTTTGAGATTGAGCGCGATGCGGACCCGGTAAGCGGCCGACGAACGGAAATACGAATAGAGCTTCACGGTTCCTCCACGCCGCCGTCTTCCTCGATCACCTCGGCAACAAGCTGCGCGGAGCGGTCGGTGAGTTGCTTGAGCGCGCGATGGAACGCGTCGCGGTCGCTCGGCGTCAATATCTCGGTGAGGCGGCGGGCGAATTCGGTCGCATGCGGGGCGAGCTCCTCGTAGATATCGCGCCCGGCTGGCGTCAGCGAGACCAGCGACTCGCGCATGTCGGCGCGATTGGCGCGCCGCGCGATCAGCTTGCGCCGTTCAAGGATCGCGACCGCCCGCGATACCTTGGTCTTGTGCATGTGAGTGTGGGTGCAGATCGCCTTGCCGTTGATCCAGCCGAACTGGCCGAGCGCCACCAGCACCCGCCATTCCGCGATGCCAAGGCGGTAGTGCCGCGCATAGACACGCGACAAGGCTTGCGACATCAGCGTTGCAACTACCTGAAGTTGATAGGGCAGGAACTGTTCGAGTTTCAGCGGCGCCTGGTAGCTCACAGCTGCCGCCTGTGCGACATCGTCTTCGACGTCGCGTTCCCTCGCTTCTTGTCCCCCCATTGATCACCTATGGGTTTAGATGTTCGCGTGCCGCCCCCGCGCCCACTCGAGGTCCAACACAGCGCCGGCGAGGATGAACGAGTTTATAGCCCCGTGCAACGGCATGCGGCGGGACTAAGCGCTCACGGAAAACGTGCAAATTCTTGCGCTACAGCGGTGTCCGCTTCAAAAACTTTGATAGTGCATAATTTTTAGTCAAGCGCGTTCCGCAGAGCGGAAGCCGGCTTTGGGGGACGATCGCGCTTGGATCAGCGCGAGCACTCGATGGCGACGAAATTATCGCAGGCGCCGCCGTGGCACGAGTTCGAATCGTTGATCGGGATGGCGCCGGTGATGTCGTCGCGGTCGACTTTACGGAATGAGGTCGCTTGGGCGAATTCGCGTGCGTGGCAGTAGGAATTCGCCACCACCGAACCGCAGCGGCCGCCGGAGGCCAGGCAATTGTCGACGCCGTAGCCGTCGCCGTCATTGGCGATGATGAAAACGCGTTTTTCCGCTTTCGCCGAGTCGCCGCCGCTCAAAAGCACGGCAAAGGCTGCGCTGAGCGCAATCGCAAAACGCATAGTTCCTCCAAACCGGCGCAGTTCTCGCCACTCACTGACCCGGTTGTCAGCATGACAAACTCGGCCGTTTCGGCCTTAGCCCCGATAGCGTCAAAAGATGAGGCTGCGGGGTTAAGCTTCCGTTAAGTGACGCTTGTTCGGCGGCACGAACCGTGGGCCGGTTCGCTGTCGTGATTTGCGCGGGCGAGCAACGCATCCACGTGACAGCTGTCGCGTTTCCACAAGGGCGCGCCGCATTTCCGGCGCGGCGTGGCGAGGCGGTGACAGCTTGCGGTGACACTTTGAGGCCGGCATCAGCACGGGATCGGGCTTGACGCGCCGCATCCGACCCATCATTGTGCGCGGCCATGTACGGGTTCCGCACAGTTTTCGGCATTTGCCGGGGCCTTATTAGCTAGCGACATCGCTGGCTGCGGCCGTCTTTTTCTCATCGCTCGAGACCGATAGACGCCCGGCCAGCAGGCCTGGGGTGTACGATTTGATTCGGCGACATGAGACGAGCGCGATGGAATTGAAACTCTACGACACGCTGACGCGCGAGAAGCGGGTTTTTACCCCGATCGATCCCGCCAATGTGCGCATGTATGTGTGCGGGCCGACGGTGTATGACTTCGCTCATATCGGCAATGCGCGGCCGGTGATCGTGTTCGACGTGCTGTTCCGTCTGCTGCGTCATCTCTATGGCGAGACTCATGTCACTTATGTGCGCAACATCACCGACGTCGACGACAAAATTAATGCGCGGGCGGCGGAGGAATATCCGTCGCTGCCGCTGAACGAGGCGATCCGCAAGGTCACCAAAAAAACCGACACGCAATTCCATGCCGATGTTGCTGCGCTTGGCTGCCTGCCGCCGACAGTGGAGCCGCGCGCCACTGAGCACATTGCCGAGATGCGTACGCTGATCGAGCGGCTGATCGCTTCCGGCAACGCTTATGTCGCCGAAGCCAATGTGCTGTTCAGCGTGCCGTCGATGCTGGACTACGGGAGACTCTCGAAGCGGCCGCTCGATGAGATGATCGCCGGCGCACGCGTCGACGTCGCGCCCTACAAGAAAGACCCGCAGGATTTCATTTTGTGGAAGCCATCGAAGCCGGGCGAGCCAGCCTGGCCGTCACCCGCCGGGATCGCCGCGCCCGGCCGGCCGGGCTGGCACATCGAATGCTCGGCGATGTCGTGGAAGCATCTCGGCGAAGAGTTCGACATCCACGGCGGCGGCATCGACCTCGTCTTTCCGCACCATGAAAATGAGATCGCGCAGTCGCGCTGCGCCTTCCATACGCCAGTGATGGCGAATTACTGGATGCACAACGGCTTCCTTCAGGTCGAAGGCGAGAAGATGTCAAAGTCGCTCGGCAACTTCGTCACGATCAACGAACTGTTGAAGGACTGGCCGGGCGAAGCGGTACGCCTGACAATGCTGCAGACGCATTATCGCCAGCCGATCAGTTGGACTCTGGCGGGCTTGCGCGAGGCGCAAAAGACGCTCGATCATTGGTATGCTCTGATCGGCGACGCCGAGCCGGGCTATCTCTGCGCCGATGCGCTTGAGGCTCTCGCCGACGATCTCAACACGCCGAAGGCGCTCGCGGCTCTGCACGAATTGCGCAGCGAAGCGGCGAAAGGCGCAAAGCCGGCGGCAGCCTGTCTGAAGGCGGGCGCGCAATTGATCGGTCTGTTCCAGGGCACGCCCGCTGCGTGGTCGGCGTTCCGGCCGGCGTCGCTCGCGGTCGACGAAGGCCAGGTCGCGGGCTTGATCGAAGCGCGCAACGCCGCGCGCAAAATGAAGGACTTCAAGGAATCCGACCGCATCCGCGATGAACTCGCGAAAATGGGCGTCGTGCTCAAGGACTCCAAAGACGGTACCACCTGGGAGATCGCGCGATGAACGCCCGCGAGACCCCGAAGCTCGCGCTGCGGCCGATGCTGCCAACCGACGCGCCGTTTCTGGCCGAGATCTTTCGCGCCAGCATCGAGGAGTTAGCCGCCGACGATTACAGCGCCGCGCAGCAAGAAGCCTGGGCGTCGGTCGCCGACGATGAAGAAGAGTTCGCGGCTAAGCTTGCCGGTGAATTGACGCTGGTTGCGACTTTCGGCGGCGCCGCTGTTGGTTTCGCCGCACTCGCCGGTAACAGCGGCATCGACATGCTCTATGTGCATCCGGCCGCGACCGGGCAGGGCGCGGGCGCCATGCTGTGCGAGGCGCTCGAGAAGCTTGCCGGCGCGCGCGGCGTCAAGGAGCTCACGGTCGACGCCAGCGACACCGCGCGCGGCTTTTTCGAAAAGCGCGGCTACACCGCCAAGAGCCGCAACATGGTGTCGCTGAACGGCGAATGGCTCGCCAACACCACCATGGTCAAGCCGCTTGCCGCCAAAGAAGCCACCAAGGAGAGCGCATCATGAAGGGTCCCGAGACGCCGTTCCCGCGCCACTGGGTCTATTATCTGATCGTGAAATACGCGGTGATCGCGGCAGCCATCGTCGTCACTTTGTTCACCGCCTATCGGCTCTATCACGGCTAGAGCATGATCCCGAAAAGTGGAAGCCGGTTTTCGGAAAAGATCATGCTCAAACTTAGGATCGGATTTTTCTCATGACCGAGCCGCGTCCGACTTTCTTCGGCCTGCGCACGCACCATTTGGTCGTGGCGCTGGTCGCCATCTTGATCGCCGTGGCTTTGGCGTCGAACTATCATCTCTGGTGAGGCTTCCCGATGCCGCCCGCTCAAAGTCACAAGTCGCGGCTTTATTTGTTCGACACCACACTGCGCGACGGCGCGCAGACTAACGGCGTCGATTTTACGCTGGCCGATAAGCTCGCGATCGCGCGCATGCTCGATGAGCTCGGTATCGATTATGTCGAGGGTGGCTATCCCGGCGCCAATCCGATCGATACCGAGCTTTTCGCCGAGAAGCGCCCGATGCGGGCGAAGTTCACTGCCTTCGGCATGACGCGGCGGCCGGGCCGCTCGGCCTCGAACGATCCGGGCCTGGTCGCGCTGCTCGATGCGCAGGCCGACGCGATCTGCTTTGTCTCCAAATCCTGGGACTATCACGTGCGCGTGGCGCTCGAGACCACCGAGGACGAAAATCTCGCCTCGATCCGCGACTCGGTGCGCGCCGCCAAGGCCAAGGGCCGCGAAGTGCTGCTCGACTGCGAGCACTTCTTCGACGGCTATAAGGCCAAGCCCGCTTATGCGCTGGCCTGCGCGCAGGCCGCTTACGAGGAGGGCGCGCGCTGGGTCGTGCTGTGCGACACCAATGGCGGCACGCTGCCGCATGAAGTCGAACGCATCGTCAGTGAAGTGTGCCAGAAAATCCCGGGCGATCATGTCGGCATTCACGCCCATAACGACACCGAACAGGCGGTGGCGAATTCATTCGCTGCGGTGCGCGCCGGCGCCCGGCAGATCCAAGGCACGCTGAACGGGCTCGGCGAGCGCTGCGGCAACGCCAATCTCACCTCCATCATCCCGACGCTGAAGCTTAAGAAGGAATATGCGGAAGCGTTCGACATCGGCGTGTCGGACGAAGCGCTGGCGCGTCTCTCTCGCGTGGCGCATTCGCTCGACGAGCTGTTGAACCGCTCGCCTGATCGTCATGCGCCCTATGTCGGCGAGAGCGCCTTCGCCACCAAAGCCGGCATTCATGCTTCCGCCATCGTCAAGGAGCCGGCCACCTACGAGCATGTTGCGCCAGAGCGCGTCGGCAACAAGAGAAAGTTGCTTGTCTCGGATCAAGCCGGCCGCTCCAATGTGCTGGCCGAGCTCGATCGCATCGGCCTCAAGATCGACAGGAACGATGCGCGCGTCACGCGGCTCCTCGACGAAGTCAAGGAGCGCGAGGCGATCGGCTATGCCTATGAGGCCGCCGACGCCTCATTCGAGCTCTTGGCGCGGCGCTCGCTCGACCAGGTGCCGCATTATTTCGACGTCGAGAAGTTCGACGTCAATGTCGAGAAGCGCACCAATGCCAAGGGCGAGCCGGTCACGGTGAGCCAGGCGGTGGTGAAGATCAAAGTCGGTGACGAGGAACTGATCTCGGTCGCCGAGGGCATCGGCCCGGTCAATGCGCTCGACCTCGCGCTGCGCAAGGATCTTGGCAAATATCAGAGCTTCATCACCGGGCTCACGCTCACCGATTATCGCGTGCGTATCCTCAATGGCGGCACGCAGGCGGTCACGCGCGTTCTGATCGAGAGCAGCGACGAGACTGGCGATCGTTGGACGACAGTGGGCGTTTCCGCCAACATCATCGACGCTTCGTTCCAGGCGCTGATGGATTCGATCGTCTATAAGCTCGTGAAATCCGGCGCGCCGGCGTAAGGCCGCTGACCGCTTACATCTTCTCCGCCGGCACTGCCATTTCGGTGTCGGCGTCGTCGACATGACGCGCCGCTTCGCGAAGTTTCGGCAAGATATCCTCGACTGTGTCGGCCATCAGCAGATCGCGATTGAGGCCGCTATAGATGAAGCCGAGCTTATCCATGTGATCGACCAGCGTGCGGAACGGCTCCCAGAAGCCGTTGATGTTGGCGAGCAGAACCGGCTTCCGGTGCTGGCCGATCTGCGCCCAGGTGAGTTGCTCGACCAGTTCTTCCAAAGTGCCGATGCCGCCCGGCAGCGCCACGAAGGCGTCGGCGTGCTCGAACATCTTGCGTTTGCGCTCGTGCATGTCGCGGGTGACGATCATGTCGTCGGTCAGCGGCTTCGGCCGTTCCTTGCCGGTCAGGAATTCCGGGATGATGCCGGTCACCTGGCCACCGTTTTCGAGCACGGCGCGGGCGAGCGTGCCCATCATGCCGACCGAGCCGCCGCCATAGACCAGCCGCACGCCGTTCTGCGCCAGCGCTTTGCCAAGCGCCTTGGCGGCCTGGGCAAAGGCCGGATCGGAGCCCGGACTCGAGCCGCAATAGACACAAACCGCGTTGATTTTGCTCATCGACTTTCACTCATTGGGCGCTAGATGTGGCCTCGATTCGCGAGACCTGCAAGCACTTTGCCCGGAGCTCTACCGGTGCGGAACGGGCCAAGAATGGCTATATGACGGTCAATAAGCGGTGCGGGAGGAGCCGGCAAAGGGGCGGCACAGAATTTCGATGAGAGAATTGCAACAGCCGACAGAGCGTCCCAGACGCGAGGATGGCGGGACCTTGCTGTCCACGCTGATCGAGCTGTGGCCGTATATCTGGCCGGCCGACCGGCCCGATCTCAAATCGCGCGTGGTCTTCGCCACTGTGCTTCTGTTCCTTGCCAAGTTCGCCACGATGGCGGTGCCGTTCACCTTCAAATGGGCGACCGACGCGCTCGCTGGACACGGCACGGCGCCGGTCGCAGCAAACAACTGGCTGGTCTGGGTGTTCGCCGCGCCGGTCGCGCTGACGCTGGCTTACGGCGGCGTGCGCGTGATCATGGCGCTGCTCACGCAATGGCGCGACGGCATATTCGCCAAAGTGGCGATGAACGCGGTGCGGCGGCTGGCGATGCTCACCTTCGAGCATATCCATCTGCTGTCGCTGCGATTTCATCTCGAGCGCAAGACCGGCGGGCTCACCCGCGTGCTCGAGCGCGGCAGGAACGCCATCGAGACCATCGTGCGCATGATGCTGCTTCAGCTCGCGCCGACCATCGTCGAACTGGTGATGATCGTCGCCGTGCTGCTGTTTCATTTCGACTGGCGCTATGTCGTCGTTATCGGCCTGACCGTCGCGGCCTATATGTGGTTCACCTATGTCGCGACCGAGTGGCGGATCGGCATCCGCCGCACCATGAACGACAGCGACAGCGACGCCAATGCCAAGGCGATCGACTCGCTGCTTAATTACGAGACCGTCAAATATTTCTCCGCCGAAGAGCGCGAAGCCAAGCGTTACGACCGCTCGATGGCGCGCTACGAGGAGGCGAGCGTCAAAGCTTATGTTTCTCTGACCGTGCTCAATGCCGGGCAGGCGGTGATCTTCACCGCGGGGCTTGCCGCGACCATGGTGCTGTGCGCCTACGGCATCGAGCAGCACACCAATACGGTCGGCGATTTCGTCATGATCAATGCCATGATGATCCAGCTCTACGTGCCGTTGAATTTCATGGGCATGGTGTATCGCGAGATCAAACAGGCGCTGATCGACATCGAGACCATGTTCAAGGTCCTCGAACGCAAGCCGGAAATCGAGGACAGGGCGGGCGCGCTGCCGCTGCGCGTCGCCGCCGGCACCATCCGCTTCGACAACGTCTCGTTTTCTTATGATCCGGGCCGGCAGATCCTCAAAGGTTTGAGCTTCGATGTCGCGGCGGGACACCGGGTCGCCATTGTCGGCCCGTCCGGCGCCGGCAAATCGACGATCTCGCGGCTGTTGTTTCGCTTCTACGACGTCAGCGGCGGCCGCATCTTGATCGACGGCCAGGACATCCGCGACGTGACGCAGACGTCGCTGCGCGCCGTCATCGGCATGGTGCCGCAGGACACCGTGCTGTTCAACGACACCATCCGCTACAACATCCGCTACGGCCGCTGGGATGCGAGCGACGCCGAGGTCGAGGAGGCCGTACGTCAGGCGCAAGTCGACGGATTCATCCGGCGCGCGCCCAAGGGTTACGAGACCGAAGTCGGTGAGCGCGGCCTGAAATTGTCGGGCGGCGAGAAGCAGCGCGTCGCCATTGCCCGCACCATTCTGAAGGCCCCGCCGATCCTGCTGCTCGACGAGGCAACCTCGGCGCTCGACAGCCACACCGAAAAGGACATTCAGGACGAGCTCGACCGGGTGTCGCGCAGTCGCACCACGCTGGTCATCGCGCATCGGCTGTCGACCATCGTCGACGCCGACGAGATCCTCGTGCTCGACCAAGGCATGATCGTCGAACGCGGCACGCATCACGACCTGCTCGCCCAAAGCGGGCTTTATGCCAGCATGTGGAACCGCCAGCGCGAAGCGCAGATGGCGCGCGAAATTCTGGCCGAGACCGAGGACGAAGACAGCGCCCCCAATCGCAATCCGCCGCCATTGCGAGAGGGCGAGGAGACAGGCGGCGAGGG
>JBAUCK010000200.1:0-5754 GCA_049677525.1 Xanthobacteraceae bacterium | reverse complement strand
CGGTGCCGAGTCTGGAGCAGTCCCAACGGCGCACCGAAGCCGGCCGCCCACGGCTCTACGTCGGTATCAGCCTCAAAATCGGGTGGGAGCCGTGAGCCGCCGCCCCGCTCGCGTCACCCAAGCCGATGTCGCCCGCGCGCTGCGCGCGGCGAAACAAGAGGGCGCGGCCGGCGTCGACGTGCTGCCGGACGGCACCATTCGCGTGCTGCTGGTTTCCCCAGAAACGGCCAGCCGTGAGTCTGAGGGGCGGGTTGATCGAGGCGCGGAGATCGTACTTTAATGTCGTCCATGCCCCGCTCTCGGCCGCCCTACCTGCATCGGCAGATCAGCCGCCACGGACGTGCTGTGTGGTACGTGCGCAAGGGTGACGGCGATCGCGGTCGTATCAGGATCAGGGAAGAGTATGGCACGCCAGCGTTTTGGGCTGCCTACAACGCTGCCGTGGCCGGCGAGCAAGCGCCCCGAGCTACAGATAAGCCCAAGGCGCGATCCCTCGCGTGGTTGATCGCCCGTTACCGCGAAAGCGTGTCCTGGCACGATCTCTCGATGGCGACACGGCGCCAGCGCGAAAACATCTTCAAGCGCGCCGTGGCGACGGGTGGCAACGAGCCCTACACCGCGATCACCCGCGCGACGATCATGGCCGGCATGGAGCGTCGCCGCGAGACGCCGGCAGCGGCGCGGCATTTCCTGCAATCGTTCCGCGGGCTGTTTGAATGGGCGCTGGCAGCGCAGCACGTCGACGCCGATCCGACCGCGGGCGTCAAGCGACCGAAGCAGCGTGACGGCGACGGCTTCGCCATGTGGCCACAGGAGTGGTGCGCGGCGTTCGAGGCGCGCTGGCCACTCGGCACACGCCGGCGGATTTGGTACGAGGTGCTGTACTGCACCGGCTTGCGGCGCGGCGACGCCGTGCGCGTCGGGCGTCCTCACGTGAAGAACGGGCGCGGCATGATCCGCGCGCAGAAGAATGGCGAGACTGCCTATTTCGTGGTGAGCGAACGGCTGCAAGCCGCGCTCGAAGCCGGCCCGATCGGCGAGGTGACGTGGATCGTCGGCGAGAGCGGCCGGCCGCTCGGCAAGGAATCGTTCGGCAACGAGTTTCGCGAAGCATGCCGGGCGGCAGGCGTGCCGGGATCGGCGCACGGACTGCGCAAGACACGCGCGACCATCGAGGCCGAAAACGGCGCGAGCGGAGCGAAACTGGATGCCCTGTTTGGCTGGCGCACCGGCAGCAAGACATCGGCGATCTACATCCGCAAGGCAGATCGCGCCCGGCTCGCGTTCGGTCCCGTCGAGGAACCGACTGTGAACATCGACGGCCTCACCTCGCTGTCAGGTGAGGGCGCCAGCGCCAAAAATCGTTAATGGCCAGATACTTAATTTTGCGGTGGTGGGCCCGGGAGGACTCGAACCTCCAACCAAGCGGTTATGAGCCGCTAGCTCTAACCGTTGAGCTACGGGCCCGCGCACTCACGTGGGCACGAGCGGATGCCACGCTGGAAGACATTATAGAACGAGAAAGCGGAAACTCGCCTAATCCGGCCGACTTAGCAAGAACACCGCCTGTTCGCCGAACAGATTCCAGAACCACCACGGCATTTTCAGCCGCATCCGACTGCCCCAGGCATTGAGCGAGACGGCCTGTTCGATCTCGGCGCCGGTGGCTTGGCATAATTCGCGAAAGTCCCTGATGCTGCAGAAATGAATGTTGGGCGTTTCCCACCACGCATAAGGCAGATTGTCGGTGTGCGGCATATGTCCACCGAAGAATATCTGCAGCCGGATGCGCCAGTGACCGAAATTGGGAAATGAAATGACGGCGTGCCGGCCGATGCGCAGCATATGTTCGAGCACTTCGCGCGGCTTGCGCGTGGCCTGCAAGGTCTGCGACAGGATGACAAAATCAAAAGCGTCGTCCGGGTAGTCTTCGAGGTCGGTGTCGGCGTCGCCCTGCACCACGGCAAGGCCCTTGGCGGCGCACTCATTCACGCCCTCGCGCGACAATTCGATGCCGCGACCGTCGACGCCGCGCGTTTCGAGCAGCCGCAGCAATTCGCCATCGCCGCAACCAACGTCTAGCACGCGCGCGCCGGGCTCCACCATGTCGGCAACGACAAGCAAGTCAACGCGCGAGCCGCCGGGTGCTCGCGCCGCCCCCGCCATGGTGAGATCGTATTTGAGACGATTGAGCATCGTTACCTCGCCGGCAGGCCGCGCGCTTTGGCGGCGCCTTCGAGGAAGCCGCGCACGATGCCGAACAGTTCCGGCTCGTTGAGCAGGAACGCGTCGTGGCCTTTGTCGGTCGTGATCTCGGCGAACGAGACGCGGGCGCCCGCGGCATTGAGCGCATGCACGATGGCGCGCGATTCCGATGTCGGGAACAGCCAATCGCTGGTGAACGAGATCACGCAGAACCGGGTCGGCGTGCCGCGAAACGCATTGGCGGCGACGCCGTCGCAGTCGGCGGCAAGATCGAAATAATCCATCGCGCGGGTCAGATAGAGATAGGAATTGGCGTCGAACCGCTCGACGAAGGTGATGCCCTGGTGACGTAGATAGGATTCCACCTGAAAGTCGGCGTCGAAGGAAAAGGTCGGATTATCGCGATCCTGAAAGCGGCGGCCGAATTTGCGGTGCAGCGCCGCATCGGACAGATAAGTAATGTGCGCACCCATGCGCGCCACCGCGAGTCCGCGCCGCGGACTGGTGTTGTCGGCGAAATAGCGTCCGCCGCGCCATTCCGGATCGGCCATCACCGCCTGCCGGCCGACCTCATGGAAGGCAATGTTCTGCGCCGAATGCCGCGTCGCCGCCGCGATCGGCACCGCAGCGAAGATGCGCTGCGGGTAGCTCGCCGCCCATTGCAGCACCTGCATGCCGCCCATCGAGCCGCCCACCGCCGCGAACAATGAATCAATGCCAAGATGATCGAGCAGCATCGCCTGCGCGCGAATCATGTCGCGCACTGTAATGACCGGAAGATCCAGGCCCCAGGGCATGCCGGTCGCCGGATTGGTCGAGGCCGGGCCTGACGAACCCATGCAGCCGCCGACCACGTTCGGGCAGATCACGAAGAAGCGCTCGGTATCAATCGGCAGACCGGGGCCGACCATGGTCTCCCACCAGCCGGCCTTGCCGGTGATCGGGTGCTCGTTGATGACGTGCTGGTCACCGGTCAGCGCATGGCAAACCAGAACTGCATTGCTGCGGTCGGCGTTGAGCGTGCCGTAGGTCTGATAGGCGATCTGCCACGGCGCGAAATCAACACCGGCGTCGAGCCGCAACGGCTTGCTCGCGGAAAAACGCACCACCGGCGAATGCGGCATATCCGCTTCGCGGGTGCGGTCGGCAAGATCGAGGATGGCGCTGACGTCGGCCATTACCACATCCTTGGGGGCTGTCTTTAGAATGCCAACCTTAGCATGCCATTTGCGGCGGCGCGGTCCAGCCTCAGCCTAGATCTTTCCATTGACCATGATCTTACCCGAAAACCGGTTCCCACTTTTCGGGATCATGCTCTAAGGCAGACCCGGCGATCAGAGGGGCGTAAATAGGCCCGTTGCCACTTAAGTCAATGTTTTCTTTGCTTTCGGGCTTAACGACACCTATCAATCCGCCCAACTGCCGGGACCTGTAAATGCCGAAACCGCCGTCAAAATCATCATCGCAGATCGACCCGACGCTTCCCGAGCTGCGGGTCGAGATCGATCGCATCGATGGGGAAATGCACGGCCTGCTGATCAAGCGCGGCGAGATCATCGACCGGCTGATCGCGGTGAAAAAGACCGAGGAAACCGGATCCGCGTTCCGCCCGGCCCGCGAGGCCGACATGATGCGGCGGCTGGTCAAGCGCCACCACGGCAACCTGCCTTTCGACACGGTGGAGAGCATCTGGCGGGTCATCATCTCGACTTTCACCTATGTGCAGGCGCCGTTCGCCGTGCATGCGGATCTTTCCGCCGGCGACGCACTCATGCGCGATTCCGCCCGGTTTCATTTCGGTTTCGCGGTGCCCTTCGTGCCGCATATCGGGGCATCGAGCGTGGTCGAAGCGGTCTCGGAATCCCGCGGCGACCTCGGTCTCATTCCGGCTTTTGCCACCGCGGGCGCAGGTCCCTGGTGGGCGGCGCTCGAATTCGACAGCGCGCCGAAAATCATCGCCCGGTTGCCGTTCGTCGAGCGCGCCAATCACCCGGCCGCGATGCCGGTCTTTGTGATCTCGCGCGTCGCCGCCGACGCCATGGTGACCGAGACCGAAGTCTGGAGCCTGCGGGTCTCCAGCTGGAGCGGCGCCGCGGTGAATGCCGTAGCTCCCCTCGCCGACGTGATCGCTCTGCCCGACCGGGCCTTCGACGGAGCGGCTCTGTTGGTGTCGACGGAGAAAGGCGGCATCGATCCGGTCGCAGCAGCCTTGGTTAAGGCCGGGGCCTCGATCCGCTCCAAAGCCCTCGTCGGCAGTCACGCGACCCGCTATACCGTGGCCGACAAATAAGTATCTCCCCCACAAGCGGGAGCTTCTTCAGAATACCAAGGGTGCTTGGAGTTAGAAGATAATGTCTGCGATGCGTCCGCAACCACGGCCCGGCGTGCTCGACATCAAGGCCTATGCGCCCGGCAAGAGCTCGGCACCAAACATGGCCAAGGTTTACAAGTTGTCCTCGAACGAATCCCCGCTCGGGCCGAGCCCGCGCGCGATCGCCGCCTATAAGGCCTGGGCCCATCGTCTCGAGGACTATCCGGACGGCGCGGCGAGCGATTTGCGCGAGGCCATCGGGCGCGCCTTCGGGCTCGATCCGGAACGCATCGTCTGCGGCGCCGGGTCCGACGATTTGCTGCATCTTCTTGCCGCCGCCTATCTCAAGGACGGCGACGAGGCGATCTACACGACGCACGGCTTTCTGATCTATCCGATCGCCGTTCTCGCCACCGGCGCGACGCCTGTCGTGGCGCCGGAGAAGAATTACACCGCCGACGTCGACGCCATTCTCGCCGCGGTGACGGAGAAGACCAAAATGGTCTTCATCGCCAATCCGAACAATCCGACCGGCACCGCGCTGTCGTTCGACGAGGTCAAGCGCTTGCACCACGGCCTGCCCGGCCATGTGATGCTGGTGCTCGATGCCGCTTACGCCGAATATGTCACGCGCAACGATTACGAGGCTGGCATCGAACTGGTCGCGACATCGGAAAATGTCGTGATGTGCCGCACGTTCTCGAAGATCCACGGACTGGCGGCGCTGCGGCTCGGCTGGATGTTCGCGCCCGCCGCGATCGTCGATGCCATCAATCGCATCCGCGGCCCGTTCAATTCCAGCGGGCCGGCGATTGCCGCCGGCATCGCCGCGATCGAAGACATCGCGCACCAGGAACGCTCGCGCGAGTACAATACGCGCTGGCTCAATTGGCTCATCGCGGAGATCGGCAAGCTCGGCCTCACCGTGGCGCCAAGCGTCGCCAATTTCGTGCTGATCCATTTTCCGGAAACCAAAGGCCGCACCGCCAAGGACGCCGATGCCTTTCTCACTGCGCGCGGGTTGATCCTGCGCCAGACCACCGCCTACAAATTGCCGAATGCGCTGCGCTTGAGCGTCGGCACCGAGGAGGCGAACCGTCTGGTCGTCGCAGCGTTCAAGGATTTCTTGGCGCAATCGTAATGACCAAGCCTGCACCCAAACCCACACCCAAACCTGGACCTATGTTCAATCGCCTGGCGCTGATCGGCGTCGGCCTGATCGGCTCCTCGATCGCACG
>JBAUCK010000199.1:0-6136 GCA_049677525.1 Xanthobacteraceae bacterium | reverse complement strand
GAATGCAGGTGCAGCCACAGCCACTTTTGTAATTTTCGAAATTTTAGGACCAAGAATTCGCCGACGGGCGTAAGATTCTCGGTACCTAAATCAGGCCAGCCGAGCGTCGAAAACGGCCACAGCGCCGACGAAAACCATGTATCGAGCACGTCCTCGTCGCGCCAAATCGGAATCGCAGAAAGCGGCTTGCCGGCATCCCAACTGGATTGCCAAAGGTTTGAGGCTTCGCTTTCGGAAGAAACAACAACTATATCGTGCTTGTAGTGCGCTTTTGCGGCGCTAATTACCTCTTGCTCCGTCTGTTTAACAAAAACGTCAGTCTTGTCAAATTCAATTCCAAATTCGGCGTTTCGTTGGGGGCCATACCAAGCAGGAATCTGATGACCCCACCAAATCTGCCTTGAAATGCACCACGGCTGGATGTTGTTCATCCAGTTGAAAAAAGTCGCCCCCCATTGTGCAGGCACAAATATAGTTTTTCCAGTGCGGACCGCTTCGATCGCCGCCTGAGCAAGTTTCCTTGCATCGACGTACCATTGATTGGTGAGGTACGGCTCGATCACGGTGCCGGAACGATCACCGTGCGGCACAACATAGTTGTGCGGTACTATTTTTTCGATTCGGCCAAGTTCTTCGAGTCTCTCGACAATTTTCTTACGCGCTACAAATCGATCTAGACCGTTATATTGTGCAATGGTTCGGATCGTTTCAGCGGTTGGATCACCTCGCTTAAAATCCAAATTAGGATCAAGCAAAAGACTTCCGTCTGGAGAAAGAATATTTATTGGCGGATATCGCCACATGGCACCGCTCTTGTGACGCTGCCACACGTCATAATCATTGAAATCGTGAGCGGGTGTGATTTTAACCGCACCGCTACCCTTCTCGGGGTCGGCATATTCGTCGGCCACGACTGGGATATGGCGATCAACTAACGGCACAATCGCCGTCTTGCCGATCAAATGTTTTAGGTGCTCGTTTTGCGGATGCACGGCGATCGCGACATCACCGAGCATTGTTTCCGGCCGTGTCGTCGCCACGATGATGAACTCATCGCTGCCTTCAATTGGATATTTGATATACCAGAGACTTCCCTTGGTCTCGACCTCCTGCACTTCGAGATCAGAAATGGCCGTTCTTAGCTCGGTGTCCCAATTGACCAGCCGCTTGTCCTTGTAGATGAGCTTCTCGTCATAAAGTTGCACAAATACCTTCAGGACCGCCTTAGAAAGCCCCTCGTCCATTGTAAAACGTTCGCGTGACCAGTCGCAGGAGGCACCGAGCCGTTTCAACTGGGTGATAATGGCGCCGCCGGATTCCGCTTTCCATTCCCACACGCGCTTGATGAAAGCCTCGCGGCCCATCTTGCGGCTTGATTCCTGCCGCTCCATGAGCTGACGCTCGACCACCGCCTGCGTCGCGATGCCGGCATGATCGGTGCCCGGCTGCCACAGCACGTCCTTGCCGCGCATGCGCTCGAAGCGGCAGAGAATGTCCTGCAGCGTATTGTTGAGCGCGTGCCCCATATGCAGCGAGCCGGTGACGTTCGGCGGCGGAATGACGATGCAATAGGGCTCCGCCTTGGCGCGCTCGGGCCGCCCGGCGCGGAATGCACCTTTGTCTTCCCACTCTTTGTAAATGCGGGCCTCGACGGCGCCGGGCTGGTATCTGTTTTCGATCATTGCCGCTTCGCGATTTTGCGGGCTAGAAAGCCCGCCACGGGCAGAGTGTCAATGTCAGCGCCGCCATCGGTGGCAACCTCCGCCGTCAGCGAAAAATAAGTGCTGTATTCACCGAATTCTCCATCACGCCAAGTTTCCCCACGCCAGGTCCCGACACGCTCGATCATCCTGCTCGCGGTCGCGGGCTTTGCGAGTCAGGCCCAGGTGCGGGTGATGGATTCGCTCTTGCCGCAGGTCGCCAACGACCTGCACACCACCGTCGGCGCCGCCGCCATGGTGATCACGGCCTATGCGATCACACACGGCTCGATCCAGCTGATCATCGGCCCGGTCGGCGACCGTTTCGGCAAATACCGGACGGTGGCCTTTGCCTGCGTCGTCGGCACCATATTGGTGGCGGTTTGCGGCATGGTTTCGACGCTGCCGCAGCTCGCGCTGGCGCGGCTTGCGACCGGCGCCGCCGCCGGCTGGGTGATCCCGATCTCGATGGCTTACGTCGGCGACGTGACCCCGCCCGACCGGCTGCAGCCGATATTGGCGCGCTATCTGTCGGGCCAGATTCTCGGGCAATTGTTCGGCCAGGCCGCGGGCGGCGTGCTCGGCGACCTCATGGGCTGGCGCAATGTCTATTTCGTGCTCGCCGGCATGTTCGCGCTCGCAGCCGCCGGGCTCGTGTTCGAGCTCGCGGTCAATCCTCAGACCCGCAAACCAAGCCAGACGACGCCTCGGCTTGGACTGATCGCCGACTACGGCATCGTGCTGTCGAACCAATTCGCCCGCATGGTCATTCTCGCCGCCTTCTTCGAAGGCGCGCTGGCCTGGGGCGCCTTCGCCTATATCGGCGCCGACCTGCATCTGCGCTTCGGGCTGACCTATACGCTCGTCGGCCTCACCGTCGGCTGTTTCGGCATCGGCGGACTGCTCTATGCGGGTCTCGTGAAGATTCTGGTGCGGCGGCTCGGCCAGATCGGGCTTGCGATCGGCGGCTCGCTCGTCCTCGCCGCGGCCTATGTCCTGCTTTCCGCTGAGCCCGTATGGTGGCTGGCGCCGCTCGCGACCACCGCCATCGGTCTCGGCTTCTACATGCTGCACAACACGCTGCAGACTAATGCCACGCAGATGACGCCGGAAGCGCGCGGCACGGCTGTCGCGCTGTTCTCTTCGGCGCTTTATGTCGGGCAGACCGCGGGTGTCGCGCTCGGCGCCCTCGTCATCGACCGCGTCGGCGCCATTCCATTGTTTCTCGGCACCGCAGCCGCCTTCCCGGCGCTGGCGCTGTGGTTTGCCGGCGAGTTGAAACGACGCCAGCGAGCGCAATAACATTAGCCGCTCACCACGCAGCGCGCCCGAGCGATCGAATTCTTCTTCTGAAATCCGATTGGCGAGGTCAAGCTTCCTCCCAGGTGCTTTTTGGATGTCCGCATATGCAAGAGAAGCCGTCGGACCGACGTGATACGGCCAGGTCGCAACTTGACCCATCTGCGACATTGGCGTGCCGGCTGAATGCAATTTAGCGAAGATCGCTTTGCATCATTCCGGTACACCGGCCGCCCGCATTCCGGCGATCAAGCGCCGTCGATCGGCTTCTCGGCGGAATGGGTAATACTCGCATAACTTGGTGATGGTGACGTTCGGATCAATTCCCAGATATGCGTTCAGCGCCCGCTTCGCCTCTGCGGCTTGGCCCCGCATGGCGTTGGATGCGATCGTCATCCGAAGAGCCGGCAGCCAGTTTGGCTTGACCCTTAGAGCCATCGCCGCCCAGCGTGCGGCTTCGTCGTCGCGTCCGGCGATGAAATGGGCGAAAGCCATGGCGCTTTGTGTGAGGAAAACACGAGGGTCGAGCGGATTGAGGCGAATCGCCTTGTTCAGGCTTTCGATCGCTCCATCGGAATCGCCGGCGTAGCCGCGGACCCAACCGCTTCGCTGCCAGGCGACGGCCAAGTTCACATCCAGATCAAGGGCTCGATCGATGAGCAGCAATGCACGATCAAGGTCGCGAAAGAAGTATGCATGCACGTGCCCCGCCCAACACAGCGCGACCGCGTCATCGGCGCCGATGTCGGCAGCGAGCTCGACCAGCCGAGAGATCTCCTTTTCATCGAAGGTCGCGGCCCAGCCATTCGCTTTGGCAAAATGGTGACACGAAGCAGCCAGCCCGTACGGGGTCGAAAAGTCGCCGTCTTTTGCTATTGCCGCGTTAAACAGTTGCAGCGCTTTGGCATTTTCTTCCCCCGTCCATCGATTCCAGCTGGCAAGTCCGCGAAGGTAAAAATCGTAAGCCGCCAAATCGCCGGTCATATCTAGCTTGGCACGGTCGATCTCCGCCTTTTCCAGCTGCGGCGCTATCGCTCCGACGACCCTGGTAACGAGCTGATCTTGCAGATCGAAGATGTCGAGCAGGTCACCGTCAAACCGATCTGCCCACAAATGCCGGCCCGACTCGGCTTCGATGAACTGCCCGGTCACGCGCACACGATTGCCCGACTTGCGCAAGCTACCTTCCAACACGTAACGGACGCCGAGTTCGCGAGCGACCTGCTTGGTGTCGACCGGTTTTCCTTTGTAAGTGAACGACGAGTTGCGGGCGATGACGAAAAAAGCGCGGTTGCGCGACAAGGCCGTAATGATGTCCTCGACAACCCCGTCGATGAAGTAATCTTGTTCTGGATCGCCGCTGAGGTTCACGAAAGGCAGAACCGCAATCGACGGCTTGTCGGCAATCCCGGGCGGAGGCTTGTGCGGACCAGCCTCGGCGAGACCGCACTCCTTCTCTCGAACCGCGCCGACAAACCGCAGGCCCCTGCGCGGCAGCGTCTTGATCAGCCTTTGCCGTTCGCCGGTGTCGCCGATTGCGCTCCTGGCCGCATTGATCCGGTTAAACAATGCCGACTCGGAAATGGCGCGCCCATGCCAGACCGACGCCAGGAGGTCGTCCTTACTGACTACACGATCACGGTGCCGGATCAAGTGAACAAGGAGATCGAAGACCTGGGGCTCGATCGCCGCAAAGTTCGTCCCCCGCCGTAGCTCGCGGCGATCCGTGTCGAGCTCAAACTCCTCGAACAGATAGCGCAAGATTTGATCCTGCTCGTCACGCGGCGCCCTGAAGCGACCCTAGCATGAGCCCTGCAAAGGAAAAATGGAGGGAACGCTAAGGCAAAATTGAGAGGCCCTGAAAGACGCAACGCTCCATCTTTGACATGAGGACGGCAGCAGAACAGCGCCAGGAGGAGGACATGAGTCTGCGCCCATTTGCGGCCCGGTTTGCGATCCCTGTCATCTGTGTTGCGGGGCTATTGCTGCCGCCATCGACTTGGGGTGCGGAAGTGCAATACGTCGTCAAGCCCCTCGCCGAGATGAAGGTCAAGCAACTTCCGAAAGGCCCGCTGTACTGGCGGGTCGAGAATTTTCCGACGCTGGATCAGGCGAAGGCCGCTGCGGGCGAGTACCGTTGGAACCCGGACACGGTGACCTACGAAGGATGGCCATCTCTGACGGCTGAAGTCGCCGGCAAAGTATGGCTGTTCACGCTTGGGCCACGAGGCGCGGCGACGCCCGGCGGAATGAAGCTCGCCGAGATCGGACCCGTCCCGCCCACATCCGCGCCCGAATACCTCCTGCGCGTCAACTACGGCAGCGGACCGCCGGGTGCCAAGACACCGGTCCATTCGCATTCGGGCTCCGAGGCCTTCTACGTCGTCGCCGGAAAATTGGGCCAAAGGACGCCGGATGGCGTCAGCTACGTCGAGGCCGGCCACACCATGAACGGACATATGGCCGGGATGCCGATGGAAGTCTTTAACAGTGGCACGACCGATCTGACTGCCCTCATCATGTTCGTGGTCGATGCCACCAAACCATTCTCGGTGCCGGCCGCACTGCCCTGAAGCGCGTGAGCGCCTTTGGTCGTTCATGATTGTCGACCTGCTGCATGTTGCTTTCGCCATCAAGCGAGGAACGCAATGAGACGCCTGACCACCGCTACACTAATTGTCGCCGCTTGCTTGGAGATTGCTATTCCCTGTGCTGGTGCTCACGGCTAAGGACTCGGTTGGGACCTGGACTCTCGAATCGGAGACCGGCACCACTCCGGACGGTCGTACAATTCAGCCGTTTGGCCCTGATCCGATCCATCGTTCGGCGGAACAAGTGAACTTCGTTGGAGACGTATGAAATAACGCTCCCATGCGCCTTCCCGAACAGAGGCTCTGTCAACACGCTCGGTAGTGCGGTTGTTAAGACGCCTCAATCTGTGGCGTGCCTCGGCACAGTCGTTAACTGATCGAGCAGGCATTGCGATTTTGCCGCGTTCAGGCCGTCCTGCTAAGTGTCCGCCATTGAGGTTAGAGAAAACAAAACCGGCGGATCGCGTGATCCGCCGGTTTAATTTTTTTCGCTAAGCCAGTTTCGCCAAGCCTCTGTTACGCCTTGACCAGCGGCACCTTCGGCAC
>JBAUCK010000198.1:0-3041 GCA_049677525.1 Xanthobacteraceae bacterium | reverse complement strand
GGCTCCTGCTGCGCGATTGCATATAATTGCGCAGTGAAGCGTGCCGGTGTCGAGAAGGCCAGCGCCGATGTTCAGCAGCATTTTGAGATTTGCACCAAGTCCGAACGGCTACCTTCATCTGGGCCATGCCTATTCCGCATTGCTGAACCACGACATGGCGCGCGAATGCGGCGGGCGGCTCCTGCTGCGCGTTGAAGACATCGATACCGTGCGCTGCCGTCCGGACTATGAGGAGGCAATTTACGAAGACCTGCGCTGGCTCGGTTTGTCCTGGCAGGAACCGGTGCGCCGGCAAAGTGAGCACTTTGCCGATTACGAGTCGGCTTTGGCCAAGCTCGAAGCGCAGGGGCTGATTTATCCAAGCTTTGAGAGCCGGGCCGAAATCGCTGCCTTGGTCGAGGATCTGGACCGGCATGGCGGCTGGCCGCGCGATCCCGATGGCACGCCGATTTATCCGGGACGGGCGCGCCGGCTCTCCTCCGCCGAGCGCAAGCGCCACCGCGAGGCGGGCGAGCCTTTCGCGCTGCGGCTCGCCATGGATGCGGCGGTGGCGCGGGCCGGCGTCTTGACCTGGACCGAGACGGGCGCGGGGCCGCACGGCCAGACCGGTCTTATCACGGCCGCGCCGCAGCGCTGGGGCGACATTGTGCTGGCGCGCAAGGAGGCGCCGACGAGCTATCACCTCTCAGCCATGCTCGACGATGCGCTCCAAGGCGTCACCGATATTGTGCGCGGTCAGGACCTGTTCTGGTCCACCAGCATCCATCGCCTGTTGCAGGCGCTGCTCGCGCTGCCGGAGCCGACCTATCATCACCACAAGCTTATCCTCGACGTGGAGGGCAACAAGCTCTCGAAATCGACGCAGTCGACCGGCGTGCGCGAATTGCGCGCGGGCGGGGCCGTGCCGCGCGATATCCGACGTAGGGTCGGGCTTGGCCGCTAGCCCGGTTTGCCGGCTGAACGGCGGGAATTCCCGCCAAATTAGCTGTTGAGCCTATCAACTTGAGCTTGTTTTGTTCTGTGCCTTGCCGTGTCATGGATCATGCACCAAGAGATAGGCGCCGGGGGGCAGCCGCTATGGTACGACCGAGATCCAAACATAAAACCGTGAAGCCTGCGGCCCGCCGGCCGCGGCCCCAAACGCGTCCAAAGAAACGCCAAAACAAGCCATTGCCGAGCGCCGGCGCCGACGAGGTGGCGCTTGCCGTATTCGCTCACGATATCCGCACCACATTGACCGGGATCCTCGCGCTCGGCGAATTGCTGTCGAGTTCCAATCTCGACGAGCGCGAGCGGCGCTGGGCCACCGGCATCAAGGTCGGCGCCGAGCATCTTGCTTCGCTCACCACTTTGGTCATCGACGCCGCCAAAGCCGGGTCGGGCTCGCTGACCTTGCAGCGGCAGGCGTTTCAACCCCGTCGCGTCGCCGACATGCTCGCGGAATCGCTTGCCGCCCGCGCGCAGTCCAAGGGCCTGCAGGCCGAGACAGTGATCGCGCGCGATTTGCCCGAGACGGTGATAGGCGATCCGGTGCGGCTGCGCGCGGCACTGGAAAATCTCATCGACAACGCAGTGAAGTTCACCGACCAAGGCGCCGTACGGCTCGAGGTGCAGGCAAAGCGCGCGCCGCGCGACCGCGCCGAAATCATGGTCACTGTCACCGACAGCGGCATCGGACTCAAGCCGGAAGAAATCAAGCGGTTGTTCCGTCCGTTCTCGCAAGCGAGCGCAGAGATCGCGCGCCGTTTCGGCGGCGCGGGCCTCGGTCTTTCGGTCGTGAAAGGGCTCGCCAAATTGATGGGCGGCGATTTGACCGTGACCTCGAAGCCGGGCCGCGGCTCGCGCTTTTGCTTCTCCGCCGTTCTGCCGGTCGCGCCCGCTGTAGCGGCGGAGGTTTCGCAAGTGAGCGCAACTGTGGCGCCTGCGCGCCGCCTGAAAGTTCTCTGCGTTGAGGACAATCCTTTCGGCCGCGTCATCCTCAATACAATCCTCACCGAACTCGGCCATCGCTTCGACTTTGCGGCGTCGGGCGAAGAAGCTGTCAGCGTCGTCGCGCGCGGTTATGACGCCGTACTGATGGATGTGACGTTGCCCGGCATCGACGGGCTCGAAGCGACGCAGCGCATCCGCGCGCTCCCCGGCAAAGCCAGCGCGACGCCGATTATCGGCGTATCTGGCCGCACTGCATCGGGCGATGAAGAAGCCGCCGGCAAGGCCGGCATGAATTTCTATCTGGGCAAGCCGTTGAGCCCAAGCGCATTGAGCGAGGCGTTGGCGGCGGTCGCGACGAAGTGAAAGCTGCCGATAGTTATTCGGCTGCGTCCGCGGGGCTTTGAACGCCGGCGGAATCCTCGACGATGCGCACCAGGTCGCTCATGATGCGGTTCAGCTCGAAATCCTTCGGCGTATAGACCTCGGCGACACCGGCGTCTTTCAGGGCGATCGCATCCTGCGGCGGGATGATGCCGCCGACCACGACCGGCACATCGACAAGGCCGGCTTCCTTCATCCGCGTCATCACGTCTTGAACGAGCGGCAGATGCGAACCGGAGAGGATCGATAGCCCGACAACATGCACGTCGCCCTTGGCCGCGGCTTCGACGATGGCTTCGGGCGTCAGACGAATGCCCTCATAAACCACGTCCATGCCGGCGTCGCGGGCGCGCACGGCAATCTGCTCGGCGCCGTTGGAATGGCCGTCGAGGCCGGGTTTGCCGACCAAAAATTTCATGCGCCGCCCGAGCTTCTTGGAGACACGGTCGACCTCGGCGCGAATGTCATCGAGGCCCGTCGTGTCGTTGCGCGCAGCGCGGCCGACGCCGGTCGGCGCGCGATACTCGCCGAACGCTGAGCGCAGCGCAAAGCCCCATTCGCCGGTGGTGACGCCGGCTTTGGCGCAGGCGATCGACGGCGGCATGATGTTGCGCCCGTCGCGCGCCGCCGCGCGCAGGTCGTTAAGCGCCGCAGCGACGGCTTGGCCGTCGCGTGCCGCACGCCAGGCATTCAGCCGCGCGATCTGCTCGGCCTCCACCCCATGCGGC
>JBAUCK010000197.1:0-3466 GCA_049677525.1 Xanthobacteraceae bacterium | reverse complement strand
CGTCGAAACGACACCCCGTGGTGCACGGGTCGATGGCCGGCCGGTAACGGGGCCATTCGGAGAACTCATGGTCGCCTCCACTCTCTACGCTACAGAGCAAATTCACGCTCGAAAGCACATCAGCCTTATCAACTGAAACGACCTTCGGACCCCTGCTCGCCTGTAACTAAGAAGTCCTATCGTCATACTCCATGCCCACGTCTCTTATCGTGTCGGTGGAGTGGTCCATGTACCGCGTCCAAATCGGCAGCACACCGCCCAGGATGAGGCTCCCGAGGCCGATCAACCACACCAAATATGTCCCGGACGTTGTGCCCCAACTGGTGATCGGAAACCCGGCGAACAATAAAAGCAGCGCTAGGGTTTCAATTTTCAATTTCTTGTCCATAGCACCCTCTTATCGAGCAAGAGCCAACGCGACGGTCCCGAGGCCAGTCAGCACGGCAACCACCACGGTCCAGGGCATCGTCTGCCGCAGAACCGCTCCTTCCTGACCCTTTACACCGGCGACGCTCGTGCCCAACACAATGTTGGCGGGCGCAATCGCATTGCCATAGGCGCTGCCGGCAGCCTGTGCAGCAATAATTGTCTCTCCCGATAGACCGTGCAGTTGCGCAACACTGCTCTGGACGCCACCGAAAAGCACGTTTGAAGCGGTGCTACTCGAAGTCATGAAAGCCCCCAATGCGCCGATAACGCTAGCGATGCCGGCATACACAAGAGGCGGCGAAGCCGCAGCCAGGCCGTAAGCAAGAGTCAGAGTTTGACCGCTGTGATCAAGCACGCGGCTTGTCACCAGGAACGCAATCACCGGCACTGAGGCCGGCACAGCATCAATGAGTAAGGTGGACCAAATGCTTTCTGATTTGTGACGCTCACCCCATGCCCGATAGTAACCGCCTGCGTTGTACACAAGCCAGACGATTGCCGCTGTGACCGACAGCATCATCCCGGGGTGCGTAAATACTGCGATAGGAGCATAACGAGCGATCGCAGCATTCTGGACTCCGAAGCCAGTTGCTACAGCCGGGAACGGCAGTCCGATTCGAACCTGGCGCAGCACTTCATTGAGCGAGGGGATTAACAGAACGCTTAATGTCACCACCGTCAAGACAACATACGGCAAGCACGACATCGACAGACTCATGACCGGCACAGATTCCCGCTGGCTGCTCATTTGCCCCGCCGCCATAGCTGGTCGTTCAGGGATGCCCTGGATGGGCTCGCCGAAACGGCGCCAACGTGACAGCGGATAGAGCGCAACGAGAGCTACAGCAGCGGCGATGAATGTCGACAGCTCAGGACTGACTAGCGCGGCCAACAGCTGTCCAAAACCGAGGATAGTGCCAAGAATGAGGATGAGTGGCCAAGCATGACGTACCGCCGGCCATCTGCCGTAAAGCCAAACGACAAAAAAGCCACCAAGGTAGGTAGGGATAAGGATCAAGAGCGCTGACTCGTAAGCCGCCCTTACTTCATCCCCTAAGTGCGCAACTTGCAGCGTCGCCAGCCAACCGACACCGAGGGTGCCGAAGAATCTTGCCCAGGCATGCGCCACAACGCCCATGCTCACGGCGTAAACCGGTTTGACTCCAATCGCGATCAGTAGCGGCACAACCACAGCAACCGGGGCGCCGAAACCAGCAATTCCTTGCAGAAATGATGCGAAAACCCAGCTCAACGCCAGAATGACAAACAATTCATTGCGGCTGAACTTTGCGATGCCCTGTCGTAGCGCATCATAAGCACCCGCCTGCTTGGTAATCTGATAGAGAAGCAGCGCCGGCCAGATAACATACAAGATAAAGATGGCGTCCCATACGCCTTTGGCGCTCGCCACCGCCAGCGTGACCCACGGAGTTCGGAAGGCCACCAACGCGACAAGCGCCGCTGCAAACATCGCCATAGGTCCCGCTTCGGGAGCGCGCCATTTAAGCGGAACGAGAAATACTAGCAGCACCACAATCGGCAGCGTCGCTAATATCCAGTGCCAAAGGTCGACGGGGACCTGTGCCTCGGGCATAACTTCCCTCCGTACAGCATTCCTGTCAGAAATATTTATCTCAAATAAGAGGTTATTGAAAGTTAGACTTTGAGGTCGTGCCCACCGCTATGTTTGTTGATCACGTTTTTTGATTTTTCAGACCAGGGCGTCAGCGATTAGCTGTCATTTTCTGCAGACAGTCAATATAGCGTGGTGGTGTGTGGACGAGGTCGCCGATCCTGCACAGGGATGCCATTGCATTGCGGCGCACAAAATACCAGCTTGCGCTTCTTAGTCGTGGTTGAGTCACATTAGTGACGAACTCCGAGATAAAACAATCAACACAGTGCAGCGCCCCAGTGATGCTAAATGCATCGCGCACGGCAAAACCTTACTGGTGGCGCAGAGCGGACGCACGATCGTATCGACGCATCTCCGCGAATGTTCCCGCACGCAGGTGATGCCCCCGCTAAGTTGAACATGTAGTGGCAAGGCCGTCGGCTGGCAGGTGGCGCGGCTGCAAAACGCCAACGGCGTCGTCCTTCGAGTTGAGCAGAGCGCAGGTTGGTTTTCTGCTATCCCACGGCCCTTCGGCGTGGCTGGAATGACTATCGTGTTGCGTTCACCGTGGATCACGGAGATCTGGAGAGTACGCCAGATCCCTGTTGAACCAGCGCGGAGCGCGGCCGCGCAAATTCATCATCGGGGAGAAGGAAGCTTGCAAATAGCGGCCAGTGTTGAACAGAAGGTCACGACCACGATCGCAATCCCACGGCGGCGGGCCGCCGTCGGGCAGCGCCTCGGCCCGGTCCTCCCGGCCGTGCTCGTCTTCCGTCCTGGAAAGTAGCCCTCTCCACGGGGAACTGCATGCGGAGCGGGAAGGACCACAGAATTGTCGGTAGCACGCGATAATTGTGGTACCGTTACTGACCGTGGGATTATGCCAAGTTTTTCGGCAGGATTCCATAAAAGAGGTCTTGCGCCACTTGTCGTGCGACGGACTAGATCAACGTTCTCTCGTCGGAGGTAAGGGCCAATGAGTCCCGTCATCATCACCCTGCTAGTGCTCGTGGGCATCGGGCTGCTGCTCGTGATCTGGCTCATGGCCATCTACAACGGACTGGTGGTCGCCAGGAACCGCTTCAAGAACGCCTTCGCCCAGATCGACGTGCAGCTCAAACGCCGCTACGATCTGATTCCGAACCTGGTCGAAGCCGTCAAGGGCTACATGCGCCATGAGAGGGAGACGCTCGACGCCGTCATCAAGGCCCGCAACAGCGCGATGGCGGCGGAGCAGAAAGTCGCCACCAACCCCAGCGACCCGGCGGCCATGGGGGAGCTTAATCGGGCAGAGACCCAGCTGGGCGGCACCCTGGGCCGGCTCTTTGCCCTGTCCGAGGCGTACCCGGACCTCAAGGCCAACCAGAACATGCTCGCCCTGCAGGAGGAGCTGGCCTCGACCGAGAACAAAATCGGCTTCGC
>JBAUCK010000196.1:0-2816 GCA_049677525.1 Xanthobacteraceae bacterium | reverse complement strand
GAACATCAGCAGGTCGAAACGTTTGGCCTCCTCGGTGCCAAGCGCGCCGGGTGGAGGAGCCGTCCACAGCATCATTAGCGGACATCGGCTGCGGGCCGACGGCCCCGCATTGACAAAAGGCTGCGATTCTATTGGATCATTGCGCTGTCGCCATGTTGCAAGCGCGCGAACATGCAGCTTCGTCACCTGCGCTATTTCGTTAAGATCGTCGAGGCGGGCAGCTTTTCGCGCGCCGCCGCGACCATCCACGTCGCCCAGCCTGCGCTAAGCCAGCAGATCGCCGAACTCGAGGAACAGCTTCTCCAACGCAGCGCCCGCGGTGTTCGTCCTACGCCGGCCGGTGAAGTCTTGTACCGCGAAGCGTCGTCGATCCTGAAGCAGATGGAGCAATTGCCAGGCATCGTCCGGTCAAGCGGAGGTGAAACAGAAGGTGCGGTGGCGCTTGGCATGTCATCAACGCTGGCCGCCGCGCTGGCCGGATCCTTTATCGAGACCTGCAAGATCGCATTGCCGAAAGTAACGCTCAAGTTCGCCGCCGCCGACAGCGAGACGAACAAGGGTCGCATAGAGGCCCATACGCTCGATATTGCTGCGGTCTTTGAAGATGAGCTGGTTGCCCGATTTTCCCGCAGTCTTCTCTTCAGGCAGCGGCTCTATCTCATTCGCCGCGAGTATCTTGCCGATGCGGAAGCGTCGATATCGCTTGGCGAGATTGCAAAGCTGCCGATCATCATGCCGAGCCAGCCGAACGTCGCCCGGAGCGTGATCAACAGAGGTTTTGCTGAGGCGGGCATTTCGCCGAACATCGCAGCCGAGGCAGATATGTATTCCAGCATAATGGCTGCAGTGCGGAGTGGAATCGGGAACACAATCCTGCCGAAAGGCGATCTCACCGACGTTGGCGGTGACGACTTGCCCACCCCTCTTTTGATCGAGCCACCGCTTTACCTTACGGCGTCGATCATATCGTCAAGTGATTTTCCGTTGACGCATGCGGGCGAAGCGGTAAGGAAAATACTCGCTGACTTCACCGTGCGTTACCTGCGAGAAAAAAAGCCGCAAGGCGCTGAATGGTTTGGCGGAAAAGCAGCCATATCCGGCACCGATGGCCGTATATCGAAGTAATATTTGTTTCCGACTGCTGTCGAGCCGACTGTCCCGCCACGTTCGGCGGGGCAAGGCCATTCCGGTTTGCCCCCTGGTCTAAAAGGAGCATTCCAATGGCCAAGCTCGTTTATCGTGTCGTCTCTGCTTGCGGCGCCCTCGGTTACGTTTATCCAAAAGAATCTCTCGATGAGGCTTTGAAGGGCCGCATCGATGCGACCGTTTCAGACGCTGGCTCGATGGACGCCGGGCCGTATTATCTCGGTACAGGCACAGAATATTTCGAGCGCGAAGCAGTGAAGGCCGACTACCGTCACATGGTCGAGGCCGGCAAGAGGCTCGACGTGCCCGTCATCCTCGGCAGTTGCGGCATGGCCGGTGGCAATCGCAATCTCGACTGGATGGTCGGTGTCTCCAAGGAGGTCTTCGCAGAGATTGGCGTGCAGGACGCTAAGGTCGCGGTCATCACCGCCGAACTCGACCCGGAAACCGTCATCAAGGAATTCCGCGGAGGGGCGCTGCAACCGACCGGCGTCGGGCCGGATCTTAGCGAGGAAGCATTACGCGAAAGCACTATCGTCGGCCAGATGGGCATTCACCCGCTCATCACGGCGTTGGAAAGCGGCGCACAATACATCCTGGCCGGCCGTTCCTGCGATGTTGCACTGTTTGCGTCTGATATGATCCGGCGCGGCATCGAGGCAGGCCTCGCTTATCACGTCGGGCATGTTCTCGAATGCGGTGCGCTGGCCTGTGATCCCGGTTCCCCCTCCGACTGCCTGGTGGCGGAAATCTACGATGACGGCTCTGCATTCTTTATTGCGCCCAATCGGAACCGGCGTTGCACCGCCTACTCCATCGCGGCGCATTCGCTTTATGAGGAAAGCCATCCGCAACTTCAGTTCTATCCGGAGGGCATTCTCGCGATGGAGAAGACGCAGTTTTTCGCCAAGGACAGCCGCATCGCTGGAATCCGCCACAGCAAATTCGTCCATGCGGACAAGCCCATGGAGCATCAAGCTCGAAGGCTCGCGCCGGCTCGGCGCGCGAAAAGTGTCGCTGATCTATATCGACCCACACGATTTGCCCAAAATCCCAGCCGATGTGCTGGTCTACGGCCGCAATGGCGTACAGAAAACGTCTGTCACTCCCACGCAGCATGAGCTTGGCATCATCATCGAGACCAAGGCGAAGACGAGCGATGCCGCCGTCCTGCTGGCGAGTCTCCTCACTCACTACCTCATCCACTACGGCTATCCGGGTCGCAAAGCCACCGCCGGCAATATCGCGTATCCGTTGTCGCCGAATTTGGTGAGCTTCAAACGTGAGGACGGACTCTACGGCGCCATCGTGCCGAGCGGCACCCGGGACCCCGTTTTCTTCCAAAACTATGCGAAGATCAAGGCGGCCGTCATCGAGCTGATCGAGGTTGAATTCCCCGACGCGCTCGCCAATGCGACCTATACGATCACGGACGCCGACGCATCCAACCCTGCGATCCTGCTGCGAACAGTCGATCGCGATCCTGCGCGCCTTGCCACTCTGCACGCGCAGGAGATCGAGCGGGTTACATCGCTGGCGAAGCCGAAGCCATCGTCGCGGCTCAATCTCGATGCCCCCGATGCTTATGTCTGGTCACTCTATCACCTCCTGCAAAACGAGGACGTAATTAAGAACGTGATGTTTCCGATCACCTACTACACCGCGACTGG
>JBAUCK010000195.1:0-2291 GCA_049677525.1 Xanthobacteraceae bacterium | reverse complement strand
GATCGGGGTTTTGCGCCAATCGCAGGATCGCCGCCGCCAAGGCGCGCGGATCGCGCACCGGCACCAGAAGCCCGGTTTCGTGATCGGCGACGGCGTCGATATTGCCGCCGACCGCCGTCGCCACGGCAGGAAGGCGCGCGGCCATCGCTTCCAAGAGCGCGTTGGAAAAGCCCTCCTGATGCGACGGCAGAACGAAAATGTCGCTGGCAGAGAGCAGTTCCTCGACGTCGGGCCGTTCGCCAAGCCACATTATATTGTCGGCCATGCCGAAGTGCTGCGCCAAGCCTTTAAGCTCGCAGCCGATGCCGTCATCGCGGCCGATCGCCAGAAGCCGCCACAACTTCGGCAGGCGATCCTTGATCGGCGCTAGCGCCTCGATCAGATCGCGATGGCCTTTGTAAGCGATCAGATTGGCAATGACCGAGACGACGAGCGCGTCGTTTGGGATCTGCAAGAGGGCGCGCGTCGGCGCGCGGCTATTGGTAAAGACCGGCGACGGCATTTCGATGCCGTTATAGATGAGCGCAAGCTTGCGCCGATCGTCGACTTCCGTTGTGAGCTGATCGATTACGGCTTGCGAATTGCCAAGAATGCCGAAAGTCCGCCCGTGCAGATAGCGCTCCACGGCGCCGAGCAGCGGATATTTGGCGCGGTAATCGGTCAGCGACCGGCGGCTCATCAGCCGGCGCCGGTGCCCGGCAAGCTCGGCGGCCATTGAGCCGAACAGATAGGGGCGCGGCAGGAAGAAATGCACGATCGCCGGGCGCTCGCGGCGCAGCCAGCGCGCGAGATCGAGCGTCGCCATCGGCCAACGCAGCGCGCCCTGGCGTAGCGGCCCGTCGATGCGGACGCCGAGAGCGGCGATCTCCGCCTCGAGCGGCCCTCCCCGCTCCATGAGATAGAGCACCACATCAAGGCCGCGCCGCTGCAGAGCCGGCAGGATGCGCGCGATGTGGCGCTCGGTGCCCCCGACATCGAGCCGCGAGGTCACAACCGCGACACGCAACGATCCGCTGTTCAAATAGACGATCCCGGCTTTGGCGCGGCGTCACACCCGGTTGGCGGCCGCAAGCAGCGATACTGTCTCGCCGATGCCGCGATGGATGTCGCCGGCAAAGGCGAAGCCACGGGCGCGGAAGCGGTCGCATGATACTTCGTAGGACAATTGGTTCATGATCGGGCTGTTGACGAACGACAATTGCAGATGCGGCACGAATTCGCGGATGCATTCGACGATGTCGCGCACCGTGGCGTTAAGCGTCAGCACGTTATAGACGCGGCCGTCGAACAGATCGTTCTTGATGACGAAGGCCACGGCGCGGACCGCGTCGAACAGATCGAGATAAGGCCGCTTCTGATCGTAGGCGCTCTGCCAGATCGAGAGCGGCTGCCGCATCACCGCCTGCCAGCAGAATTTGTTGACGGCGGTGTGGTAGCGCATGCCGGCCGAAGCGCCGAAAATGGTGCCGAAGCGGAATACGACGGCGCGCAGGCGACCGTTCTTGGCAAGCCGCTGCGCCAGTTCCTCTTCCTTGAGCTTGGTCGTGGCATAGGGGCTCTGCGGCTTGAGCTCGTCCAGCGCGCAGTCTTCCGACACCAGCTCATTCTGTGTCCCATAAACACTGGTCGACGACGGATGAACGAGCCGGGCGCCGGCGTCCTGGCAGGCCGCGGCGATCAGGGCCGTGGCTTCGAAATTATTGGCTTCGAGCTCCGCCGCCCGGTCGAAAGTGCCGGCGGCGTCGGTGATGGCGGCGAGATGGACCACGGTGTGTGCGCCTTCCACCACGGGCCGCAGATCGATGGTGCGGACGTCGCCTTCAACGAAGCGATAGCGTCCGAACGACGGCAGATCGAACAGCGAGGCATAGCGCTGCGTCATCATGTTATCGACCATGACGATTTCCGCGTGCGGAAAATGCAGCGGCAATTGCCGCACAAGCGCCGAGCCGATATGCCCCAGCGCACCGGTCACCACGATCTTCATGAATTTCCCTTTCGGAACGCCAGGAACTCGGAATAGTCGCGCAGATAGTCGTCTTCTTCGAACGGCCGGTCGCACAGGACCATCACCACCGATTTGTCGTGCCGGAAGAAAATGTTGTTCCAGATGGCCGGCGGTACGCACAGCGCAAGGTTGTTGCGGTTGAGGTGAAACGTACTTTTTTCACGGCCATCGTCGCAGACGATCTCGACCGCGCCATGGACGCAGAGCATGAATTGCGTGCAGCGAATATGCGCGTGCTCGCCGCGCAACGCATCGAGCGGCGCTGTCACCGTGAACACCCGCG
>JBAUCK010000194.1:0-13705 GCA_049677525.1 Xanthobacteraceae bacterium | reverse complement strand
AATCGTTCGCGATCAACTCGGCGCCTTGGGTGAACACGGCAGCAGCGCACCGCTCGGCGCGCTAACGCGACGGCTTGATTTGCCCTTGCGAGTGGAGCCGGCGGCGGCCCGCCAATATTCCGGTAACGGCACTTGGAATACCGTGATATGCTGTAGATTGAGCATGATCTGTTTTCACTGAAAGCTGACGCGACCATTTGTCTCCTGCGCTGGAACCCGTTGTTTAGTCGCCGAAAATTTCTTCCAGTTGCGATCGCGGCGTGCTTCGCGCCGATATGCGGCCGCTGCGTCATTGCAGATGTCGGCCCGGCCGAATTCTATCGCGGCAAGACCATACGTATTCTCGTCGGTTCGCCTCCGGGCGGGGGCTATGACGTTTACGCGCGCCTCATTGTGGAGCCGCTTGCGGCCAAGCTCGGCGCTTCCGTCGTGATCGAGAACAATGAAGGAAACGGCGGACTGTCCGCTCTTGCGAAGCTCCTGATGCGGCCGGCCGACGGTCTGACCATCATGAACGGAAGCGCCGAGGCGGCGATCATCAGCCAAATGCTGGGCAGACCCGGCGTGACCTGGGATGTCACTAAGCTGAATTGGCTCGCCAAAATGGCGAGCGCGCCGAAACTGTGGTTCGTCAGCAAAGATAATCCGCGCTACTCGTCGATCGCCGCCGCCATGCAGGCCGATCCTCTCACCTGGCCGGCGACCGGACCGGCCGACGACATCAGCGACGTTGAAGCGGTCATTTCCTATGTCTTGGGGCTGAAGTCGAAAATCGTCACGGGTTACAGCGGTTCCGGCAACATGTCGCTTGCCGTCATTCGAAACGAGATCAATTCGGGCTTGTTGTCCGCGGATTCAGCTTTACCGCATCTCGATTCCATCAAGCCGCTCGCGCTGTTCGGCGCTAAACGCTGGTCCCAGTTACCGGATGTGCCGACTTTGCGAGAAGCCGTGACCTTGCCTGCCGATAAAATCTGGGCCGTTAAATTGCGTGAGCAGATCGGCGAAGCGCAGCGTGCGCTTGTCGCGCCGCCGGGGTCGCCGGCGGACCGCGTCGCTTATTTGCGCGACGTATTGGCCGAGGTCCTCGCCGACCCGGCTGTGATCGAGGAGGGCGCCAAGACCAATCGCGAGATCGAATATATGTCGGGTGTCGACTTGCAACAGCTGGTCGGCGATCTGATGCAAGCCGCTGGGCCGCGACTTGCGGAATTTCATCAGATCGTACTCGACAGTTATTTCTGAGCGCGACGCGTCAGATGCGGTAACCAAAAATATCGGCGCCGGTTAAGCTCTCGATATGGCGGCCGAAACGGAATTTCAGCTCCGGGCCGTCGAACGGCGGCTGTTCCAGCTTCTGCTCTTGGTCTGAAAACGGCTCGACTTCGAGGACGATGAATGTATGTCCCGGCGCATTGGCGGTCTGCAGCGCCGGAAAATCGCGCTCCAATGATTCAATCGTCGTGAACTGGAACACGCGCTCAAGACCTATGGAGCGCGCCAGCGCCGAGTAATCGGTGTTGCCGATATTGGGCAGGCCGGCATTGGAGGTCGCGCCATAGGCGCGGTTCGACACCAGAAAATGCGTCAGATTCGACAGGTTCATCTGCCGCTCCACCATGAGCGTTCCCGGGTTCATGGCGAAAGCGCCGTCGCCCATGAAGGCCCAAAACTTCAAGTCCGGCTGCGCCAGCGCCAGGCCCGACGCGAACATTGTGGACAGCGACATCGAGGCATCGAGATAGAAGCTTGCATCGGTATCGCGGGTCGCCGCCCACCAGGCCTGACCGGAATTCCCCGCCGACGTAATGACGACTTCGTTGGTGCGATGTTTCGCCAGCCCCCGGAAGCAATCGACATACCGCATCAGTGCGCCCCCCGCAGCAGGTCGCGCGTGAACAGAACGACCATCGGGCGCGAAAAAGTGCGCGTGTGCGTGTAGCACCGCGAAATCAGACTGATCTCGTCTGGCTTGTCGATGATCTGGTACGGCATGCTGATCGCGTTCAGCACGGGTAGCAGATAGAGGCCGTTGGAAATGTGATGCTTGTGATGGTCGCCCGCTTGCCCGCGCAAGGTCGCCATCAGGAACAGTGGGATTTCGTAGCTGTAATTGATCTTGGTCAAGGCATAGATCACGGTCATGAACCCCGACGCGCCCATCAGCGCGGCCGATCCCATGGCGCCCATATAGGCGCCCGAGCAGAGTCCGATCGCCGATTCCTCGCGGTTAACCGGGACATGGACGAATCGGTCGTCGTGATCGATCGTCTTGATCAGGTCCATCACCCAGTTGTCGGGCAGGCTGGCGACGAGCTTGACGCCGCACGACGCAAGCTGATCGGCGATGCGCGCGGCCGTGGTTACATTTTTGTCGGGCACTTTCAGGCGAGCTCCTCTGCGGCGGCGCTATGGCCGCGGACGCGCCCCTTCCAGCGCGCGCCAGACTGTTTCCGGGTTGATCGGCAGGGTGATGTCGCGAACGCCGAGATGCCACAGCGCGTCGATCACGGCGTTGCCGATCGCCGCCGGCGACCCGATTGTGCCGCTCTCGCTGCCGCCCTTGACGCCGAACGGATTACTCGGCGCTGGCGTCGCGATAAAACCTGTGACGAAATCGGGCAGGTCGCCGGCGCGAGGCATCGCATAGTCCATGAAGCTTGCGGTCAGAAGCTGGCCGTCGCGATCATAAATAATGTGTTCCATCAATGCCTGACCGATGCCCTGCGCCATACCGCCGTGGACTTGGCCCTCGACGATCATGGGATTGATGATCATGCCACAATCGTCCGCACCGTAAAGATCGCGCAGGCGGACTGCGCCGGTTTCGGCGTCGACGATGACGACCGCAAGATGCATGGCCTGCGGATCATTGGTATCGGGCGGATCGTAGAATTCCGTCACTTCGAGCCCGGGTTCGAGGGGCGGCCCGGTCGATCCGTTCGCACCGAGCTTGGCGCCGTGATAGGCAATGTCGGCAATCGCGGTAAAGCTCACGGCGCGGTCGGTGCCGCGCACCCGGAAGCGGCCGCGCTCGGCAACGACATCGTCGATCGCGCATTCCAACGCTTCGGCCGAAATCTGCCGCGCCTTGGCGACGATGCGGTCGCAGCCGCGAAGAATTGCGGTGCCGGCGACCGACGTGGAGCGGGCGCCCCATGTACCGTTGCCGAAGGGAATCCGATCAGTATCGCCTTCGACCACGCTGATATCCTCGATATCGATGCCGAGCCGGTCGGCGGCGATCTGGGCGAAGGTGATGTCGTGGCCCTGGCCATGCGAATGGCTACCGGCGAACACGGTGACTTTGCCGTCGCTATGAACGCGCACGATCGCGCTCTCCCAGCCGCCGTGCAGTCCGCCCCGCTTGGCGAGATTGGCGCTCGGGCCTGTGCCGGCCTTGTCGATGAAACATGCAAGCCCAATTCCCATCAGCACGCCTTCCCGCCGCAGCTTCGCCTGCTCGCGACGCAGCGCCGGATAATCGGCGAGCGAAAGGAGCTTTTTGAGGAGCGCAGGCGGATCGCCCGAATCGTAAACCCTGCCGCCGGGCGCGGGATAGGGAAAGTCGGCGCGCGCGATCAAATTGCGGCGGCGGATTTCAACCACATCGATGCCGAGCTCATGAGCACCGCGTTCGATCAACCGCTCGTTAATCCAAGTCGCCTCCGGCCGTCCGGAGCCGCGATAGGCATCGACTGGCACGGTATTGCTGTAGACGCCGCGCACGCGCATGTAGAGGTTCGGCGTGCGGTAAAGTCCGGTAATGGTTTGCGGATAGGAGTTGCCGGGAATGCTCGGCGCAAAATTGCTCAGATAGCCGCCGAGCGCCGCGAGCGTATCGACCTCCATCGCGACGATGCGGCCGTTCTCGTCAAAGCCCATGCGGGCGTTGGTGTCGTGATCGCGCGCCTGCGCGTCCGACAGAAAAGTGTCGGTCCGCGTCGCCGTCCATCGGACCGGACGCTTTAGCAATTGCGCGGCCCAGACGATCGTCGAGACTTCGACGGCGAAATTTCCCTTGACGCCGAACCCGCCGCCGACGTCCGGTGAGATGACGCGAACTTTGTGCTCGGGAATGTGCAGCGTATGGACCGATAGCCAGCGGCGCAGATAATGCGGCTGTTGCGACGTCGCATAGACCGTATACCGGTCAGCCGCCGTGTCGTAGTCGCAGAGATAGGCGCGCGGCTCCATCGGATTGGCGGACAGCCGGCTATTGCGCAGCCGCAGCTCGACCGTCTTGGCGGCATTAGCCATGGCGGCTGCGGTTGCTTCGCGGTCGCCGCGCTCGATGTCGAAAACGATATTGGTGCCGAAACGCTCGTGAACGAGCGGCGCGTCGGGCGCGATCGCCGCGCGCAGATCGCTCGCGCACGGCAATGGCTCATAGTCCACGGCGACGGCTTCCGCGGCGTCTTCCGCGGCAAGACGATTTTCGGCAATGACGGCGGCAACAATATCGCCGACGTGGCACACCTTGCCGCTGGCGAATGCGGGACGCGGTGCGCCATTCATCGGCCGGCCATCCGAAAACGGCATCGGATGCACGACGGTCAGTTCGCCGAGACCGGCGCGCGTCCAGTCTTCGGCCGTGAGCACCAAGAGCACGCCCGGTTTGGCAGCGGCGGAACTCGTCGACGGTGTTCGGATACGCGCATGGGCGTGCGGGCTGCGCACGAAAGCGCACCACACCGTCCCAGCCGGCGCAATGTCATCGACGTACTGGCCGCATCCGCGCAAAAAGCGCGCATCCTCGCGCCGGCGCAGCGGCCGGCCGATGTAGCGTGTCTCGATCGCGGATGGCTCGATGTTCATGCGCGACGCATCGGGTGATCAAATAAACACTGTTTCTGTACCTTGGATCTTGATGCGCGCTTCGAGCTTGCGGCAGAAATAGCGCCAGGAATGTTCGAAATGAACGGGTGTCGCGATCTGCTTGTGCCGTCTGTCGCGGGCTGCGCGGTCCGGGAAACTTGCCTTCAAGTCCGCCGCACGTCCCGCGAGATGCGCCTTGCAGGCCTTCTCCAGGAAAATCCCGACACAGACCGCATGCGCGACGCCGGTGCCGCAAAATACGACGCCGTGATTGGCAAGCAGCACGGCAAAGTTTTCGCTGAGCACGCGTGCGATGTCCTGACCTTCTTCCTTGGTGACGACGAGGGCGGTGCCGCCTTCGTAGCGGGGCACTTCACCGAAATAATCGGTATCGAGCGTGTAGGGAAGTAGCGGTTCGGCCGCCGCGGAAAAGACGCTGGCGTGGAAGGGATGCGAATGCACGACGATATCGACATCAGGCCGCACGCGAAAAATCTCGGAATGGATCGGCCATTCTGAATGCCGGCCGCCGCCGCCGTCAATTTTTTGGCCGGCCCAGTCGACCAGGACGAAATCCTCAATGCCTAAGACTTCGCCAAGCCCGATCTGGTTACGCTTCATCCAGAAGCCGCGGCCGTTCTTCTCGCGCACCGAAAGATGGCCGAGCGTCATGTCACCATGACCTTCCATGTCGAGAACCCGGCAGGCGCGGGCAGCTTCCGTTAGCGCTTCGCGCGTCACCGCGTCCAGGTCGGTCGAAAGCATCGGCAGTTCCCCGTCAAAGGCCAATGGCCGTTTCGTCGCGTTCCCAATAGACGCTTTTATCGCGCAGCAATAATAAAGCATGGTCGAGCACGAAACCGCACGTCCCGATGATCAGAATTGCAGCATAAACATTGGCGTATTCGAAACGTGTGCCGGACACGGCGATGTAATAACCGAGCCCTTTGGAATCTCCGATCATTTCGGTCAGCACGATGACGATGATCGACACCGGTAGCGCGATCCGTAGGCCGTTGAAGATCCCCGGCAGTGCCGCCAGCAGCACAACTCGCCGAATGATGGTCGAAGGCTTGGCGCCCATATTCTCGGCGGTCCAGATCAGCGATTGTGGGATGGCGCGGAAGCCGAGATAGGCGGTCACGACAATCGGGTAGACGCATTCGAGAAACGCAAAGGCAATCTTCGACGGCGAGCCGATTCCAAAAATGTAGGTGAATACTGGAAAGAACGCGATCTTGGGCACCGGATAGCCGAAAAAGAAAATCGGCTCGAACAGATTGCGCATAAGGGTCGAGCGCGCCATGGCGGCGGCGAACGGTATGCCGGCGATGGCCGCAAGCACAAAGCCGGTCATGGCGCGGCCGAGCGTAATGGCGGTGTGGTAGGGCAGCACGCCGTTCGCGTTGTCGCTGACCAGCACGGACCATACGCGAAGCAGGCTCGGCAAAAGGCGCGACTCGACGAGCCCGCTACCGACTGCAGCCTGCCACAGCAGCAGCAGGAGCGGTATCGAATACCAGCGCTCGACTGTGCCGATGATCTGGCCGCGTAGAACCCGCATCATCACCGCACCAATTGCTCTACCGTACCGATGATCTGGCCGCGAAGGACACGGCGGCGGATCGTCATCAGGATGTGGTCGGCAGCTAAGCCGAGTATTGCAAAAGTGACGATGCCGGCGAACATCAGATCAAAGCGTGCCGCGTCTTCGCCGTCGCTGATCAGGACGCCGAGTCCGCCGCGCGATCCGATCAACTCGGCGGCGAAGAGAACGACAAAGGCATTGGCAAGCCCGATGCGCGCCCCGGAAAACAATTGCGGCGCCGTTGCTGGGATGAAGACGCGCAAGAATATTGTCGATGCCGGCGCGCCCATATTGCGCGCCGCCCACACCAGATGCTTGCCGACCGACAGTGCGGCATGGCGCGAAGCAATGAAGACGGGGAAGAAACAGGAGAATGCCGTGATCATGATCTTCGATTCCTGTCCAAGCCCGAACAGCAGCAGAAAGATCGGCAGGAAAGCGATTTTCGGTACGGCATAGAGGAAAGACACCAGTGGATCGAAGAAATGGCGGATGGTGGGCACAAGGCCCGCCGCCAATCCGACAAGCGTGCCGGCCCCGGTTCCGAGGACAAAGCCGAGGGTGACGCGATAAAGGGTGATCGAAGCCGCCTGCAGCAATTCACCGCCGGCCGCGATTTCGTACAGCGCGGCAAGGATCTGCGACGGCGGAGGGAGATAACGGGGCAGCAGGGCCACGTCGCCACCTGCCTCCCATGCCGCCAACAACGCGACGGGGACAATCCAGTGCTGGATGGTTGGGGGAATCTTCACGCGTCCTCGAGCTTGCGCGCTTTGAGCACCTCGTCGCGCAAAAGATCCCAGATTTCCGCGCGCAGCCGCAGATATTCGTCCGACTTACGAAAATCCCCCGAGCCATCCACGCCCGGCAGCTTAATGTCAGCCTTGATACGGCCGGGCCGTGCCGTGAAAACGAGCACGCGGGTACCGAGATAGATCGCTTCGTCGATGTCGTGGGTGACAAACAAGGCCGTCTTGCGGTCGCGGCGCCAGATCGCCTGCAACTCCTCCTGAAGCAATTCGCGCGTCTGCGAATCGAGCGCGCCGAATGGCTCGTCCATCAGCAGAACCTCCGAGTCGAGCGCAAGCAGCCGCGCCAGCGCGACGCGCTGTTTCATGCCGCCTGACAGTTCCGCGGGATAGAGGTCGGCATAGCGCGACAGGTGGACGCGTTCGAGGTAATCGCGCGCCTTGGTCAAGCGAGCGGTCCTCGGCATGCCCTTCATCTCGAGGGGCCAGCAGACGTTTTGCAACGCTGTGAGCCAGGGAAACAGCGAAGAGTCCTGAAACATCATGCCGCGGTCCGGAGCCGGTCGCCCGATCAACGCATTGCGGAGCATGATCGTGCCGCTCGTTGCCTGTTCGAAGCCGCCGACGATGTGGAGGAACGTGCTCTTGCCGCAACCGGAGGGGCCGACGAGCGAGACGAATTCATGCTCTTCAATGGCGAGGTTCAGCTTCTCCAACGCAGAGATCGGCTTGTCTCCCGTGGTGAAGGTTTTGGTCAGATCCTTCACCTCCAAAAGCGCCATGTCGCCACTCCGAACTGTTCACTTCGGCAGATAGCTCAAATCGACAATCTGATTGATATCTGCCTTCTTGCTCTGAAACCCGGCATTGAATTGTGATTCCTGCATCGCCTCGAGCGTGCCGACTTCGGCCCGCATGGCCGGGTCGCGGTAATAATCCTTCATGCCGAGAAATACGTCCGCCGGAACGCGCACCATCTTGGTGTCGATCAGGATCTGCCGGGCCTCTCGCGGATGTTCCAGATAGAACTTGGTCGCTGCGTGCAAATCATCGAGGAAGCCTTTGACTCCTGTGACATTGGCTTTGAGGAAATCATCTTTAGTGACCAGCACGATGAGCTCTTCGTCAGTCGGGATGGCATCCTTGGCGGCGAAAATCTTGGTGACTTGCATTTCATTGTGCAGCAAGGCGTCGAACGGCTGCGGAAATTCGCCGGCGTCGATCTTTCCCGATCGCAGCGATTCCGCCATGGCTGGAAACGGGACCGGCACGATCGTCACATCGCTCTCGGCCAGGCCCGCTTTGGCGAGCGCGGTCTTCAGCCACAGATGGCCGGATGTCTCGAAACCGTTGACTGCGACGGTCTTGCCCTTCAGGTCCGCCACGGTTTTGATCGGCGAGGTCGCCAGCGCATAAAACGATGTGCTGTAGCCGCGCTGACTCTCGCGCGAGATGGATGCGATGATCTTTCCGCTGACGCCTTCGGCCGCAGCGAAAATAACGCCGTTGGCGCTCGACGACGCGATGTCGATGGCGCCGGCTTCGAAGGCTTGAGCGCGCTTATCCGAGCCGGAGAATCGCGTGCCGTCGATGGTGTAGTCTTTGCCGTAATGCGTGCCGGTATCGGGTTTGGCAATGAGCAACCAGAGCTGCTCCTCCGCTGCGACACCATAGCCGATCCTGAGCTTTAACGGCTCCGCGCGGACCGGGTCGACGCTCGCCAGCCCTAAAAATTGCGCTGCTACGATTGTGAAAATCAGGCCCGCTCTGTTCGGCATCGACTCAGCCTTTACTGACACTCAGTGATTGAAAATATGGGAAAGGCAAGCATCGCGAGTAGGCCGCCTAACGTACAATATGACATTAGCCTGGATTGAATGAGCCACTCAAATGCACCCCTACTCCGCCGAAGATCGGCCGTCCACGCCAATAGATAAGCGGTCTTGCAGATATCGGTATACCAGGTTATACCAGATCGATAACAGAAGGTAGATCCTCATGGCGAGTACCACGACAGTCCTGGTGCCGACCGGCGCCCCAGAAACCGGCTCGATTCCGACTGCTCAGCGTCCGAAGTCGTTAAAGGGCCTCCGCGTTGCCCTACTCGATAACGGCAAGGAATTCTCCGACATCGTGCTTGATGCGCTCGCGACGACGTTGAAGAAGGATTACGACGTCACCAACATCAAATTCTGGCGCAAGGGTTTTCCCGCCAAGGGCGCGCCGTTCATCGACGAGATGGCAGCGGAATCTGACGTCGCGGTATCCGGTGTCGGCCATTGCGGGTCGTCCTCGCCTTGGAGTGTCATTGACGCGGTGAATCTGGAAAAGGCAGGCATCCCGACCGTTACGCTGATCAGCCGTTCGTTCTGTCCGCTCGGCCAGATCGTCGGCCGCGGCGTCGGCCACCAGGGGCTTCCAATCGTCATGCTGCCGCATCCGATCGGCGAGGCGGACGAAAGCCGTATCGCGCAGAAGGGCATCGATGCCGCTGCCGAATGCGTACGGCTCCTCACGATGCCGGCCGAGAAGATCAGTGCCGAATATGCCGACAAGAAATTCCCGTTGCCGGAACACGCCGTCGTCCGCAGTTGATTGGTCGAACCGGTTTCAATTGGCAGTACAGCCAGCGGTCGAGAGGACAAATAATGTTGGATCGAATTCAAACGCCGGCGCTCAATACAATTGAGCTTCCGGATTCCATCGAGGCGGTCAACGACCATTTCTACAAGCACGGCTGGACCGACGGCCTACCAGTGATCCCGCCGACGGCGGAACGTGTCGAGCGTTTGCTCTCGGGCATGAGCTGGCGTTCGCCGGATTCGATCATTGGGCTCATCCCGCCGGGCATGGGCGTCGCGACGCTGCGCACCATCGCCACCAACGCGGTGATGGCGGGATGCCTTCCGGCCTATCTTCCGGTCGTGGTCGCTGCGGTCGAGGCGGTGCTGGAGAAGCAATACGGTCTCGCCCATCGCCAAACAACGACGCATGCCGGCGCGCCATTTGTGATCGTGAACGGTCCGATCATCAAGGAAATCGGCCTTAACTACGGCAACGGGGTGTTCGGTCCCGGTTGGCGCTCCAATGCGACCATCGGCCGTGCGCTGCGGCTGACGTTGGTGAATGTCGGCGGGGCGATACCCGCAGAAACCGACTTCTGCCAGCATGCGCATCCTGGCAAGTACACCTATTGCATCGCCGAGCATCAGGCGGCCAATCCGTGGAAGCCGCTCCATGTTGAGCGCGGCTTCAAGCCGGAGGAGAGCGTAGTCACGGTGATCAACGCCGAAGCGCCGCACAGCATGACGGAAAATGTGCAGACCGATCCGATCGAGATCATGCGCACTTTCGCCGACACGATGGCGACCTATGGCGGCAACAATCTCTATTCGCAGGGCAATCCCGTCGTCGTCCTCGGCGTCGAACATGCGCAGCACATTGCTGCGGCCGGCTGGCGCAAGAAGGACATCCAGATGGCGCTGTTCGAAATGGCGCGTCGTCCCTGGGGGATTGCCAAGAATCGCGGCAAGTCTAAAGGACCGTTCTTCCCTGTCTGGGTCGACAAGAAAGATGAGAACGCGCTCGTCCCGATCATCAACGAGCCGAAGGATCTGGTTGTCGTTGTGGCCGGCGGTGCGGGCGGCAAGTCGATGTGGTGCCCGACGGCTGGTGCCCAGAGCCTGAGCGTCAGCAAGGTGATCGAGCGCAGCAAATGACGGCCGCGGGTAAGGCCAGGAGGGCCGCAGTCGGGGCTGCCGTTTCCCGACCACGCATGCGGGCTAACGCTAGCAAGCCGACCAAAGCAACGACCGCAGGTCTTGCTACTCTCACCAGGCGTTTCGCGAATGCTGGCACGGCGGCCGAGATCGGTTATGCGGTCCTGCGTGAAGCGATCCTCAGCAATCTCCTGGCGCCTGGGACGCGGTTGCGTGCCGACGATCTCGCCAAGGAGCTCGGCGTCAGCAAGACCCCAGTGCGTGAAGCGTTGCGCAAGCTTCAGGCCGAGGATCTAGTGGTGGTCGGCGCCAGTAATGCGCTGATTGTGAAGGTCATTACTGAAAAGCAGCTACTCGAAATCTACTATACGCGGGAGGCGCTCGAAGGCATGGCGGCGCGGCTCGCGGCGGAAAATGCTGGCCAGCTCGATCTCACGCAATTGCGGGCTGTGCTGCACGACGTCGAGGCGGCGCTCGCCCAATCCGATCGCGGCGGCGTCCGCAACTATACCGGCGAATTACAGCTAGCGGTCTTCAAGGCGGCTCACAACGATTTCCTCTACGACCTGCTCAAGTCGTTGCAGGAGAAGATCCGCAATCACCGCACCACAACGATCAGCGTACCCGGCCGCGACGAAGAGGTGGTCCGCTTCTGCCGCGACTTGCTGCGGGCTATCGAAGCGCGCGACCCGGACGCGGCCGAGCGCATTGAGCGCACCAATCGGCGCCGTACTTTGGAACTTCGTCTCAAGATGATGCGTAATTCGACAACAACGCAATGACGGGCCGACGTCGTCCGACAAGAACAGCGGGGGATGTTCGGCCAGTTGATGCAAGAATAACAAGCAAACTGGAAACGACCATGAAGCAAGGGTGGGCCCGGATTACCCGACGGACGCTACTTCAGTTCTCTCAGGCCGCGGTCCTATGTAGCCTGGCCTCGGAAGAAGGACGCACTGAGGACTATCCGTCGCGGTCAATAACGTTGCTTGTTCCATTTACTCCTGGTGGGAGCGTGGATCTCATAGCACGGCTCACTGCGGCAAAAATGGCCGATAGCCTTGGCCAGCCAGTTGTGGTGCTAAACCTTCCTGGTGCTTCCGGCGCTATTGCCACAATGCGCGTTGTCAACGCGGCACCCGATGGATACACGCTAGAGATCTGCACGCCACGCGAAATTAGCACTGCCACGTTGGTGAACCCTAACGTTACCTATGACGTAGAGCTTGACTTCACTTATGTCGCTCTTGGCGGTAGGTCACCGATCGTCGTAGCTGGTGGCTCGACCCTTACGAACATAAAAACCTTTCCCGATCTTGTGGCCGAAGCGCGCAAGCGACCCCAAGGCTTGACCTATTCCACGTCCGGCGTAGGCTCACCGCAACATTTTCTCGGCGAGCTCATCAAACAACGCTTCGGCATCAATCTAATTCACGTGCCATTCTCGGGTGGCACGGGCGGATTGCTCGAGGTTCTCGGCGGTAATGTGGATGTAACAATCATTACGCTGTCGAGCGCGTTGCAATACATAAAGTCAGGTAAACTTGTCGGGTATGGTCTTGCCGAGGAAAAGCGCACACCACTTGCTCCGGAAATACCAGCACTCGCGGAGTACAAGGAACTCGCCGATGCCGATATGGGCATCTGGTACGGGCTTATCGGTCCCGCCAAAGTGCCCCCAATAATCGTTACTCGCCTAAACCAATCTTTCCATGATGCACTCAAAGACCCTGGCGCGCAGGCGCAGTTGCATCAACACGCCACCGCCGTCATTACGGAAGGTTCTTCCCTCGACTTCGAGGCTTACGCGCGACGTGACATAGCATTTTATCGTAACATTGTGACGGAAACTCACATGCAGATAGCTAGACCGTCGAAATAGACAATCGCGTATGAGAGGCCGCAATCATTGCGCCACACTGTCACAACTGACGCGGCTATTCGTCCTGGCCGAGCTTACTTCGCAACAGCGTCCTTCGGAACTGGGGGGAAAGCCGGGTTTATTTCCGAATCGCGCGCATACGGGCCGTTAGTGCTGCTAGCTGATGGAAGTTGTGTCCGCTTTACCCCCGAAAGCAGACGTTAAATTGCGCGACTGCCGGAACGTCCGCAAAGTGCCAACCACACCAAAGCCGACTGGCAATTCACCACCAAAAATGCCCGCATCAGACTCAAACATCTATACCTTCAATCTGACTGAATTAGCCGACTAGACCACATCCGGCATTCTGATCTTGCCGCCAAACCACATTACAGAGCAACAATCATATAGGGGCCGTACACCTCAGGGCAGATGGCTGAGCTGCACCTACTCGTGAGAACCGATGTCAGTCAGCTTCCATGATCATTTCAACTACACACGCCAGCCGCTGCTCAGTCAGATTCGCCGGACACTACCCACGATTTTGACGACGCTTGTCCACAACCAGGATAGTCAATTGATCGGTCTCGATATTGAGATCTGGCGCGGCTCGCGTGACCAACAGACAGAGGCCCCAAGTAGGTGGGTGCTCCCAAGCGACTCGACGACATATGAACTACTTCGGCTTACCGACGTCTGGAACATCTTCTCCAAGCGCCGTCGCCAAATCGATTTGGTGGTCCTGCTCCTCGATAAGGATCTGCCGAATCTGCTCAGCCGAGGCGAATTCACCGAGGGTTTCGCATTGTCTGACTCGCTCGCGGTAATTGCGGATCGTCTCGTTTTCGTTCTCGAAATCAAACCGCAGCATCTCCTTTGCTTTTTCCGAGGTGCGGACCGGCTTCGGAGATACTGTTGGCATTTTCCCGAGATAGTCGATCTGCCGTGAGATGATCAGCGCATGTTTGAG
>JBAUCK010000193.1:0-1588 GCA_049677525.1 Xanthobacteraceae bacterium | reverse complement strand
GGCGTCGGCGACACGGTCTTGAGCCAGGGTTCGATGGAGGCGTGCTGGGCGTAGAAATTGGTGAGATCCGGCACCAGGTCTTTCACCACCGCCATGTGCGGCAGCGGATAGAGCCGCACCGGGCTGGACACGTCGCACATCGCCTGGGTGCAGGCGAGCGTATTGGTGCCGTCGATATTCATCGCGCAGGAACCGCAGATGCCCTCGCGGCAAGAGCGGCGGAAGGTCAATGTCGCGTCGACATTGTTCTTCAGCCACATCAGGCCGTCGAGCACCATCGGTCCACAATCGCTGCTGTCGACATAATAGGTGTCGATGCGCGGATTGAGCCCGTCGTCGGGGTTCCAGCGATAAATCCGAAATTCGGTCTCGGCCTTGGCGTTTGCCGGATGCGGCCAGGACTTGCCTTCGCTGACCTTGGAATTCTTGGGGAGCGTGAATTCGACCATTTTCAATACACCCGCTTTTTGGGCTCGATATAGGAGACGTCGTTGGTCAGCGTATAAGTGTGCACCGGCCGGTAATCGATCGTGACTTTTCCGGACGCATGATCGAGCCAAGACAGCGAATGCTTCATCCAGTGCTGGTCGTCGCGGTCGGGGAAATCCTCGCGCGCATGCGCGCCGCGGCTTTCGGTGCGGTTGACCGCGGAATCCATGGTGACCACGGCCTGCTCGATCAGATTGACGAATTCAAGCGTCTCGATCAGGTCGGAATTCCAGATCAGTGAGCGGTCGGAGACGCGGATGTCGCTGACGCCGTTATGAACGTCGTGAATGAGTTTTGAGCCTTCTTCCAGCACTTCGCCGGTGCGGAACACCGCGCAATTGGTCTGCATGACGTGCTGCATCCTGCCGCGCAGCTTCGCGGTCGGCGTGGAGCCTGAGGCGTTGCGGTATCTGTCGAGCCGCGACAGCGCCATGTCGGCGGAGGTCTTCGGCAGTTCCGGCTGCTTGTCGTCGGGCGTCAGCAGTTCGGCGCAGCGCTTGGCGGCGGCGCGGCCGAACACGACGAGATCGATCAGCGAATTCGAGCCGAGCCGGTTGGCGCCGTGCACCGACACGCAGGCCGCCTCGCCGAGCGACATCAGGCCGGGCACGATATGGTCGGGATTGCCGTCTTTCTTGATCAGCGCTTCGCCGTGATAATTGGTGGCGATGCCGCCCATATTGTAATGCACGGTCGGCACGATCGGCACCGGCTCGCGGGTGAGATCGACGCCGGCAAAAATCTTGGCCGATTCGGTGATGCCCGGCAGCCGCTCGGCGAGGATCTTCGGGTCGAGATGGTCGAGGTGCAGGAAGATGTGGTCCTTCTTCGGACCGACGCCGCGCCCCTCACGGATTTCGATGGTCATGGCCCGTGAAACGACGTCGCGCGAGGCGAGATCCTTCGCCGACGGCGCATAGCGCTCCATGAAGCGCTCGCCCGACGCGTTCACGAGATAAGCGCCTTCGCCGCGCGCGCCTTCGGTGATCAGCACGCCCGCGCCGTAAATGCCGGTCGGGTGGAATTGCACGAATTCCATGTCCTGCAGCGGCAAGCCGGCGCGCAGCACCATGGCATTGCCGTCGCCGGTCTGGGTATG
>JBAUCK010000192.1:0-4464 GCA_049677525.1 Xanthobacteraceae bacterium | reverse complement strand
CGCGAAGGCCGATTAGCCACGTGGTTTCGCCCGCCGCCGCCACGCGAAGGCCGATTAGCCACATGGTTTCGGCCGCCGCCGCGATTGCCGAAGTTCGGATGCTGGCTCGGCCGATTGCCGAGATTGGCGCGGCCGCCGCCGGGATTCAAAACCCGCTGACCATTGCTGCCGCGGAAATTCAGGCCCTGCTCACGCCCGCCGCGATTGCCGAGCCGGTGCTCGACATGGGCGCCGCGATTCCAATTGTTGCCAATATTGCCCGGCCGATTGATGGTGATGTTGTTGTTGCCCCAATTGACGTTGCCGCGCCAATAGCCGCCTGTGGCCCATCGTCCGAGCGCATAGCCGGCGCCGAAAGCAATGCCGGTCGCGATGATCCCGGTGGCGATATAGCCGGGCGCCGGCCAGTAATACGGCGGATAATCAGGATACGGCCAATCGCCATAGACGACGGCCGGATCGAAATACGGCACATAAACCGTATCGGGATCGGTCGGCGCGATTTCGATGACTTGCCGGCCTTGGTTCTGCGTGACGGTAACCTTCTGCTGCTGGGTCGATTGCAATTTGTTGTTGGCTTGTGCTTTGGCGCGCAGGCGCTGGATCGCATCCATGACGTCTGTCTGTTGCGCGATGACCGCATCGCCGAGGTTCTGTGTCCAGTCGAGCTTGGTGCTCATCATGTCGAGCACGGAGGGCGTCGCCACCAGCGATTTGACGCTGTCGTCCCAATCCTGCTTGCCGACGGCCGTCTTCAGCTCATCGCCCTTCAGGTTCTTGTTGGCACTTACCCAGCGCTCCGCCTCCACGACTTCGAGCGGATAGGTCGAGGCCATCAGGACTTCGGACAGCAGCGTGTCCGGATAAAGCGCGATCGGCGCGACCAGCTGGTCGAGCTGCGGCGCCGTGAGCAGCTTTGAGGACGAAGGCGCAGCCGGTGGATTTGAGGTCTGAGCTCTCGCAGCGCAGGGCAGAAAGACGAGGGCCAAAAGCAGCAGCGACTTCACCGCAGATAAAGTCATTTCCACCTCCTGCCGGTTCACCAAACACGCGAATTGAGAAGAGCGGCATGTCACGCGATCAAAGTGACATTAGCAGATTTTCCGATCTCTGTGGCTTCTTTCGCAACGCAGCATCACTTCCATCCATCTCTGGCTGTCGCGTGATCCAATGGATACTCTCCAGCCCGTCGACGTTATGTGGTTGCCGTTGAGACAAGCGTCACAATACCGAACAATTGATTTGATATGGACTTTGAATAGACCTTGGTCGGGCCTTTCAATAGACCATTGGTCGGGCCTATAGTAAAAGCGAAAAGAGCAAAAAAGAAATGAAGGAAGGGTGCCATGGAAGGAACAGCCGGGATTTCCCACGGTTCCAAGGGCGAGCACTGCTGGAGAGGGTTCAATTCAGGTACTTGGCGCACCAGAATCGACGTGCGCGATTTCATCATCAATAACGTGACGTCCTATCCGGGCGATGAGAAATTCCTCACCGGCCCATCCAAGCGGACCAAAGCCGTTTGGGAAAAACTTCAGCCTTATTTTGAGAAAGAAAGAAAAAACGGCGTACTGGCCGTCGACGCTCATACGCCATCGACCGTGCTGGCGCACAAGCCCGGCTATATCGATCAAGAAAACGAGATCATCGTCGGGCTGCAGACCGACCAGCCGTTCAAACGCGCGATATTCCCCTACGGCGGCTTGCGCATGGTCGAGGCCGGCCTGAAGGCTGCCGGATTCGAGGCCGACCCCCAAGTCCACGAGGCGTTCACGAAGTACCGCAAGACGCACAATGACGGCGTGTTCGACACCTACACGCCGGAAATCATGCGCTGCCGTAAGTCCGGCATTGTCACCGGGCTGCCGGACTCCTACGGCCGCGGCCGCATCATCGGCGACTATCGGCGCGTCGCGCTCTACGGCGTGACCCGGCTTCTGGAAGTCAAACATGCCGAGCGCGCGCAACTTGACGATATGTGGCCGACCGACGAGGTGATCCGGCAACGCGAGGAATTGGCCGAGCAGATGCGGGCGCTCGAAGATCTCGCTGCAATGGGCAAGCTCTACGGGTGCGACATCACACGACCCGCGACCGACGCACACGAAGCCGTGCAATGGACCTATCTCGCCTATCTGGGCGCGGTGAAGGAGGCCAACGGCGCCGCGATGTCGATCGGCCGCATTTCGAGCTTCCTCGACATTTTCATCGAACGGGATTTGCGCGAAGGCATATTGGATGAAGCCGGTGCACAGGAATTGTGGGACCAGCTCGTCCAGAAATTGAGAATCGTTCGTTTCTTGCGGACGCCGGAATACGACGCGCTGTTCAGCGGCGATCCGTATTGGGCGACCGAATGCATCGGCGGCATGAGCTTGGATGGCGAGCCACTGGTGACCAAGAGCAGCTATCGCATGCTGCACACCTTGACCAATCTCGGGCCGGCGCCGGAGCCCAACATCACTATTCTGTGGTCAAAGCACTTACCGGAGAATTTCAAGCGCTATTGCGTCAAGGTCAGCCGCGACACGTCGTCTGTGCAGTATGAAAACGACGATCTGATGCGACCGCATTGGGGCGACGATTACGGCATCGCGTGCTGCGTCTCGGCGATGCGGCTCGGCAAGCAGATGCAGTTCTTCGGCGCCCGCGTCAATCTCGCCAAGGCGCTGCTCTATGCCATCAATGGCGGCCGCGACGAGATATCGGGTGCGCAGATCGCCCCGGCCAGTCCGGCGGTGACGGGCGATGTTCTCGAATACGACGATGTGTTCGCAAAGTTCGATCATTTGATGGAGTGGCTCGCGCGCACTTACGTGCATGCGATGAATTGCATCCACTACATGCACGACAAATATTTCTATGAACGCCTGGAGATGGCGCTACATGACCGCGATGTCCTCCGCACCATGGCATTCGGCATCGCCGGTCTGTCGGTCGTTGCCGACAGTCTTGCCGCAATCAAATACGGCAAGATCCATGTGGTCCGCGACGATACCGGTCTGGTTGTCGATTTTCGCAACGAAAGCAACGCTGCGGTGCCGCAGTTCGGCAATAACGACGACCGGGTCGATTCGATTGCCGCCGATATCGTCACGCGTTTCATGCAGAAAATCCGCAAGCATCCGACCTATCGCGGTGCGACCCACACGCAAAGCGTCCTGACCATCACGTCGAACGTCGTGTACGGCAAGCACACGGGAAACACGCCGGACGGCCGGCGCAAGGGCGAGCCGTTCGGACCGGGCGCCAATCCCATGCACGGTCGCGACAGCCATGGCTGGCTGGCCTCATGTCTCTCGGTTGCGAAGCTGCCCTACAGCGATTCGTTGGATGGCATCAGCTACACGGTGTCGGTCGCGCCGCAGAAAGCGCACTTGTCCGACGAACAGATCGTCAACGAGGCGGTGAAGGCTTTCGATGTGTATTTCGGTGCCGGCGGATTCCACATGAACCTGAACGTCATCGACAAAGCGAAGCTCGAAGATGCTATGAAGCATCCGGACAAGTACCCGCAGCTGACAATTCGCGTGTCCGGCTATGCGGTGAACTTTGTGCGGCTGACGCGCGAGCAGCAGCAGGATGTCATCAGCCGTACATTCCACGGTCAGATATGACGAACGGCGGCGGTAGCTATCGTCGCCGATCAGTAATGCAAGGCTGCCGCTTGATGCGGATCAATATCAGCCCATAGCGGCGAAAGTTGCAGTGCAAGAAATAAAAGCAGGAAATAAGATCCGGGAGGTTTAAATGCTCAAGGCCAATTTAATGCGCGTCGCTATTGTGCCGATCGCTTTCGCGCTGGTGTTTGCAATCAGCGCTCCGGCTTCTGCGAAGAAGGCGGCCCACCCTACTTATGAGCAAGCGTGGGGCATCTGCACCAAGGAAATGGATCGTAACCACATCCTGCGGGCGGACGCCGGCCAGCGCCAAGCCGCAGGCGGAGCCTGCATGCACAGATATGGATATCGCCTTTGAGTGATGGGCAGCGATCCGCGAACCGTCCGCAGTCTGTGGCGCCGGAAGGCAGAGGCTGGAGAGGACACTGATGTCGCAGGTCGGAGTGCTAGAGGCGGGCAGCCGGCATGATCTGCATGTCGGCATGTCACTGGATGCGCCGGACGCGTCTCAATTACAGGAAACCGACGGCGCATTCGGCTACTGCCATTCCTACGAGACGTCGTCGCGATACGATGGGCCAGGATTGCGTGTCGTCCTGTTTGTTTCGGGCTGCTTGTTGCGTTGTACGTATTGCCACAATCCCGATACCTGGCACCTGAAGGACGGCACCTACGTCTCCGCGCAGACGGTGCTTGATCGGCTCGACAGCTTTGCTCCTGCGCTGCGCGCCCTCGGCGGCGGCTTGACGATCTCCGGGGGCGAGCCCTTGGTGCAGGCGGCATTTACCAGGCGGATTCTGGCCGCCGCCAAGGATATGGGCCTGCACACCGCCATCGAGACGTC
>JBAUCK010000191.1:0-20122 GCA_049677525.1 Xanthobacteraceae bacterium | reverse complement strand
CGAACGTGTCGTCCGGCCGGTTGCGCTCGAACACGGTGATGTCGTGGCCGGCGTCGCGCAGCTTCATGCTGATCGCGAAATAGAGGCCCGCGGGGCCACAGCCGAGACAAGCAATCTTCATGCACTGCCGCCGTAGAGATCGACCAATTCCGCAAGCATCGCACCATCGTGAAAGTATTTCAAGCTTAAACATTTAGGTTTGAAGTTTCTTCAAGGGCTGCCCGCTCCCTTCCGCGCGACCGGGCGCTATGTAATCATGGCATTGGAATGTTTGGGGTTTTAGCGGCTGCGGACAGGGAAGCAGAAACTAATGAGTGACAATTCGACGGTTGCGGCCGTCATCGGCCGTGATCTGGCCGGTTATGGCGCCAAGCGCTGTTTCGGCCTGCTCGGCACCGCCAATTTCAAGGTTTCGCACGCGCTGACCGAAAACGGCGTGGAGCTGATTTGCGCGCGCCACGAATGCAACGCCGCCAGCATGGCGGACGCCTATGCCAAGGCGACCGGCGAATTGACTTTGGTCAGCGTGCATTCCGGACCGGGACTGACGAATGCGCTCACCGGCATCGGCGAAGCGGCGAAAAGCCGGACGCCGCTTGTCGTTCTGGCCGGCGATGTGCCGACAGGACAGGTGAAGAACAATTTCTATATCGAGCAGGCCGAAATGGTGCGCGCGGTCGGAGCAGTGTCGGAACGGCTGCACACGCCGCATTCGGCGCGCGAGGATACGTTGCGCACGGTGACTCGCGCCATGCGCGATCGCCAGACCGTTGTGCTTAGCATGCCGCTCGACGTTCAGAACGCGCCGCTCGCCACCAATCTGCCGCTGCTCGAATTGCCGTCTGCGCCCGGCCGGCTGCATCCCGACCTCGTCGTCATCAAAGATCTGGCGCAAGCGCTGGTGCAGGCGAAACGTCCGCTCGTTCTCGGTGGCCGCGGCGCCGTCATTGCCGGTGCCGAGCCGGTGCTGCTCGCGCTTGCCGATCGCATCGGGGCGCTGCTCGCAACGTCGGTCTGCGGCCACGGTCTGTTTGCGCAAAGCCCCTGGTCGGTCGGCATCAGCGGCGGCTTTTCCTCGCCGGTCGCCGACGAGCTGATTGCAGAGAGCGATTTCATCTTGAGTTTTGGCGCGAGCCTGACGCAATGGACGACCAAGCGCGGCAAGCTAATCGCGCCCGGCGCCGTCGTCACCCAAGTCGATATCGAGGCGACCAAGCTCGGCTATCAGCAGCCGGTGCATTACGCGGTGCAGGGCGATGCGCGCGTGACGGCGGAAGCGCTGCTCGCCGAGCTCGACCGCCAGGGCTTTGAGGCGTCGCGGCCCGGCCGCCGCAGCGACGCCATGCGGGCGCGCATCCGCGCCGGTGATAACCATCATTTCCCGCATCCTGACGAATCCAATGCGCAATTCATCGATCCGCGCACTTTGAGCAAGGCGGTCGATGCACTGCTTCCCGTGGATCGCGTGGTGGCGTCCGATTCCGGCCACTTCTGCGGCTGGGTGCCGCGTTATCTGCGTGTGCCGAATGCGCGCGCCTCCTGCCTGAGCCATTCCTTCCAGTCGGTGGGCTTAGGGCTGCCGTCGGCAATCGGGCTCGCGCTCGCCAATCCGGGCAAGCTCGCGGTGCTCGGCGCCGGCGACGGCGGCTTCATGATGTCGATGGCCGATTTCGAGACCGCGCTCCGGCTCAAGCTGCGCCTTTGCGTGCTGGTCTATAACGACAGCTCATACGCCGCTGAAGTGCATTATTTCGGCCGCCAGGGTTTTTCGACCGACATCGTGCGTTTCCCGGACACCGACTTCGCCGCCATCGCCCGCGGCTATGGCGCGCGTGGCGTGACGGTGCGTACGCTTGCCGATCTCGACCCGGTCAAAGCCTGGGTCGCCGAAGGCGCCCCGGGCGTGCTGGTTATCGACGGCAAGATCAACCCCAATCTGGAAGCCGATTGGCACGCCGAGCATTTTCCGAAGGATGTTCACTAGAGATTTTGTCCGCCGGGCCGTGTCGGCAGATAATGCAGCACGTGGCGCTCGGCGATGATCACGCCGAGATAAGCGATGCCGCCGACCAAGGTCAGCATCACGATCGAGACGAAAACCATCGGCGTGTCGGCCTGGCCTTCGCCAAACGACAGCAGATAGCCGAGCCCCTGATTGCCGCCGACCAATTCGCCGACGACGACACCGACCACGGCAAGCGTCGAGCCGATGCGTAGCCCAGCAAACATCGGCGGCATCGACGTCGGAAACTCAACCTTCCAGAAGATCTGCGCCCGCGTCGCTTTGAACGAGCGCGCGAGATTGATGAGGTCCGGATCGACGCCGCGCACCGCGGTCAGCACATTGACCATGACCGGGAAGAACACGATCAGGATCGCCACCAGGATTTTCGGATAGACCGTGAATCCCATCCACAGAATGAACAGCGGTGCAAACGCCACTTTCGGCGCGATCTGCAAGGCGAGGATGTAGGGCGACAGCGCGAACTCGGCCGTGGGCGACATGCCGAGCAGATAGCCGATGACGGCGCCGAGGAGACTGCCGAGAATGAAGCCGGCCAGAACCTCGCCGACCGTTACAGCGGTATGAAACAGCAGATGATCGAATTGCCAGGCGTGGACAAATTCACGCGCCACCATCGACAGCGGCGGCACGATGAATGTTGGAATGCCGAGAAGGTCCGGCCCCCATTGCCACGCAGCCAGAAAGATGACGAGCAGGCTCATGCTGGCGAGCGTGCCTTTGCGCATGGCGGCGGAACGCGCCTCGCTGCTCATGGCGCGCCTCCCGCCGGCTGTTCCAGGCCGGCATGGACGATATCGAGGCGGTCCATCAGCTGCTCGACATAGTCGTTTACTTTGGGCAGATGGCGGCGCGCGATCGGGTCGTCGCGCTGCGGCAGGTCGATGACGATTTCATCGATCACGGTGCCGGGCCTCTGACTCATCACCAGCACGCGATCGGACAGCGTCACCGCCTCCGCCAAATCATGGGTAATGAGCAGAGCGGTCTTGCCGGCCTGCTTGAGCGTGCGCGCCAGGTCGCGCTGCAAGACCATGCGGGTCTGCGCGTCCACCGCCGAGAACGGCTCGTCGAGCAGCAAGACATGTGGATCGACCGCGAGCGTCCGCGCCAGCGCCACGCGCTGCCGCATCCCGCCCGACAGATGATGCGGGTAGTGGTTGGAAAAATCAGCGAGGTTGAAGCTTGAGAGCAAGCGTTGCGCGCGTTGCCGGCGCCCGGCAAGCGGCACGCCCTGAATCTCGACCCCGAACATGACGTTCTCGAGGATCGTGCGCCACGGCAACAGCAGATCCTTCTGCAGCATGAAGGCGACTTGCGCGTTCGGCCCCGCGACGCGTTCGCCGTCGACAAAGGCCGCACCTTCGCTCGGCGCGGTCAGGCCGGAGCCGATATTGAGGAGCGTGCTTTTGCCGCAACCGCTCGGCCCGATCAGCGAAACGACTTCGCCGTCACGGATCGAAAAGCTGACATTACGGATGGCGGTGAGCGCGCCGCGGCCGCTGCGGTCGGCAAAACGCATCGTCACATTGCGGTATTCGAGACGCGTGACCGGGGCGGCGAGAGGACTGGGCGCTGCGACAGAAGCCATGAAACAAATCGACCGTTTTCCGTGTGGGCCGATTGCACGCTTATCGCCGCCCAGATATGTCAAGTATAGTGGCAAAAGCCGGCAACGCCGATAGTCTAGAAAACACGGCGGCGCCTATCGCCGCAAGCTTTTGACGAGGGGCCGATGATGATGTTCGTGCGCAGAGTGTGTTCAGAGCGGTTGCAATTTCCGAAAGCGGGCATCGCGCTATTTATTGGGCTCCTATGTGGTGCGGCTTTGTTCACAATGTCGCCGGCGCGGGCAGATGAGAAGATCACTTATCTCTTCCCGGCGCCGCCGCTGCTGCCGGCCTTCGGGCCGATCCAACTCGCCAAGGGCAAGGGCTACTTCTCGCAAGCCGGCCTTGACGTGAGCTTTGCGGTCGGCCGCGGCGGCGTCGATGTCGCCAAGGAAGTCGGCGCCGGCAATGTGCCGATCGGCGGCATTGTCGCGGATGCGCCGATTATCGTGCGGCAGAACGGCGTGCCGGTGAAAATGGTCGCGGTGTTCGGCGGCAAAGGCTTCATGCAACTCGTCGTGCGCGCGGATTCCGGCATCACCAAGCCGTCCGATCTCAAGGGCAAGACCATCACCGTGATGTCCTATCAGGACACGACCTTCTACGCGCTGCTCGGATTGCTTGCGAGCGCGGGCCTGACTAAGGACGACGTCGATATCCAGGCCGCAGGTCCGGTCGGCGTCTGGCAGATGGTCGCCACCGGCAAGTCGGTCGGCATGGCCGGCGTGCCGGACTGGATTCCGCCGGTCGAGGCGGCGGGCGTGAAAGTCAATGTGCTGCCAACCGACGTGTTCTTCCCGCATATGGCACAGGCGATTGCGGCCTCCGATCAGATCATTAAGGACAAGCCGGAGATGGTGCGCGCTTTCGTCAAGGCGGCTTTGCACGGCATGAAGGACATTATGGACGATCCGGCTGGGGCGGCGACGGACTTCGTGAAATTCGTGCCGGAGTGGACCGGCAAGGAAGGCCAAGTCAAAGAGGCCTTCGAATATTACGATAAGCTGGTCTATCCCGGACAAAAGGTGCTCGGCGCCATCGATCCCGAGCGGTTGTCGAAACTGCAGGATTTCTATCTGGAAAAGGGCATCATCCAGAAGAAGTCGCCGGTCGACGACCTCTACACCAATCAGTTCGTGGAGTAAGAGAGCTCGATCGCGCTTACTTCTTGTAGCTGTCCGTGCCTTGCCAGCCGCCCGCGGAAATATCGAAAATCACGCCGTCGGGGTCCTTGAACTTGCGCTCGAAATTGCCGTGACGTTCGTCGCCCAAATCAAAGAAGAATTTGCCGCCGTTCGCCTCGATGCGCTTTTGCGTCTCGGCGACGTCGTCGACCTGAAAGCCGAAATGATGAGCGCCGACAAAAGCCTTCGGGTCTTTGAGATCGGAGGCCTTGCTGCCGGCGTTGCCTTTGAAATTGAGCAAGGCCAGATTGATCACGCCGTCGCTCATATAGATCGCCGAACCGATCTCGAGATCCTCGCGGTCGATGCGCTTGAGATCGAAGACGGTCTCGTAGAACTTCGCGGCCTTGTCGAGATCGTTGACGCAGACGGCGAAGTGGCGCAAGCGGGCCAAGAGGAGCCTCCTAAGTTCAATGACAATGCTCGCCATTATCATACGCACGGGGCATGAAAGAGCTACCCCTTTTCTGCGAGCGCGGCGGCGGCAGCGCTCAAGTTTTGGTATGACGGCGCCATGAGTAGTCGCGGGTAGCCAAGTGCAGCCATGAGTAAACGCCACGCTGAAATCGTCGGCGCCGGATTTGCCGGTCTCACCGCGGCCTGTGCGCTGGCCCAACTCGGCTGGAGCGTGCGGGTGCACGAGCGCGCCGACCGGCTGCGCACCACCGGCGCTGGCATCTATATCTACGAGAACGGTTTGCGTGTCCTGGAAGCCGTCGGCGCCTATGACGCCGCGATCAAAGGCGCGCCGTTTGCGCGTACCCGCGAGGTCCGCGACGGCAGCGACCGGCTGATCTCGGTTCATCGCTGGACCGGCAGCCGCGTGTTCAGCATCGTGCGGCAGAACGTCATCAATGCGCTCGCGGACTCGGCCACGCGCGCAGGTGTCGAGATCGCGACGGATTCCGCTGCCGCTGGCGCGACGCCCGATGGCGAACTTATCATGTCGGACGGGCGACGGCTGAAGGCGGACTTGATCGTCGGCGCCGATGGCAGCAATTCGCGCTTGCGCGACACGCTCGGCCTTTTGGCCAAGCGCAAATATCTCGTCGACGGCTGTACCCGCCTGCTGATGGACAAAACCGCGGCGGAATGCGCTGTGACCAACGGCGCGAAAACCGTCGAATATTGGTCGGGCACGCGGCGGCTGCTTTATACGCCGTGCAGTGAGACCGACATTTATATCGCGCTCACCATGCTCGATAGCGACGAAGCCGGCAAAGCGGTGCCGGTGCGCAAGGACGAATGGAAACGGGCCTTTCCGCATCTCGAGCCTTTGATCGACCGCATCGGCGAGCAGGGCCGCTATGACCGCTTCGATCTGATCAAATTGAAACGCTGGTCCGCCGGACGGGTGGCGCTGATCGGCGACGCAGCGCACGCGCTGCCGCCGAATATCGGGCAGGGCGGCGGCTGCGCCATGATGAATGCGCTGTCGCTTGCGGTCTATCTCGATCGCGAGAAAGAAGTCAGTGCTGGGCTTGCCTCGTGGGAGCGCAGCGAACGCCCGCTCACCGAGCACACCCAGCGTATTTCTTATTTTCTCGGCCTGCCGACGACCTGGCCGCCGACCCTGCGCGCCGCCGCGCTCGGTCTTGCTGGTCGCTCCAAGTGGCTGGTGCGGCAGCGCACGCGCACTGCGCTGCACCGGCCGACAGGAACCTAAAAACCGGAACCTAAGATACTCAAAACGGAATCGTGATGCCGTCGAGTGGTGCGTCGCAATTGACCAGATCGACGCGTTTCCAGGCGATCATGATGCCGGTGCCTGCCCGTATCAGGCCGTGCAGCGCGGTGCCGCCGAAGATGCGCTGTTGCTCGCGGCGGTACTCGATCATCAGGAATTTCGAGCGCACCGTGCAGAAATTCGCCGCCGCCTCTTCGATGGTGACGTTCGTGACAATGCGGCTCGTGCGGGAGCGCGGTTCCTGCGAATACATGCGCGGGCTTGCAAGCCTGCGCACGCGGGTTTCAAGGAGACGCCGGTCGTCGTTGATCAGCGAGACGGTTTCGAAGCGGTCGGCCTGACCGGGTTCGCTCGGCACCCAATACCAGGCCTCCGGCGCGAACAATTCGAGCCATTCGTCGAAATTGCCGTCATCGAGCAGCCGCGCCTCGCGCAACAGAAAAAGCTCGCAGCTGCGCAGGTCGAGCGCTTGCCGCGCCGGTAGCTGGGTGATGCGGCCGGAGCCGACGATTTGCCGCCGCGGCGCTGTCGCGGCTTTACGTTTACGCTTTCTTGCTTTGGCCATTTGCGGGTTGGATCACGACGCTGCGCGCATTTCGCTGTGGCCGCTGGTCATATAGCCGAGCCAGGCCTGCAGCATGTTGCGGATATAGACCTCGCTCGTCGAATTCTGTCCGCGCCGCCCGCCATGCGCGTCCGGCAGGTCGCTCTGCAGGCCGCGGCCGATCTCGATCCACTCTGCGCCTTCACTGGAAAGGCCGAGCCGGATGCGGTTGTAGATTTCAAGATCGTCGGTGAGCACCAGCGAGCCGGTGCCGTTGACGATATTGGCGAAGCTGATCGTGTTGCGGAACATCTGTTCCGGCGCGCCTTTGAGCCGGAAATTGTAGGTATGGACGACGGTGCGATTGACCGAGATCGGATGCACGATGCGCAATTGCTGAAACTGGCTCATGAACGACAGATTCGGATAGACGTTGCTGTTCCAGCGCCGCACTTCGAGAATGCGCCTGGTCTCGGCCTTGCCTTTGGCTTTTTCCATGGCCGCGATGTAGTCGCGGAACACGGGATCCTGTAGCGCCGCCACCAATTTAGCGTCGTCGTGATAGTCGCCGAGATAGGAGTGACCGTTGGGATAGGTCCAGATGCCGACCTGCGTCTCCCAGAAACTATAGGGCGCGCCATTCTGGCGCATTTGGCGGATGGCGATTTCGCCGGAGCCGTCGGAATAGGCCGCGTCGGATTGCTGCTGCGCGGCGTCGATCGACGAGCGATGCGTGAAGATCGGATGCGCGGCGTCGCAGAGATTTTCCAGGTAGATTTTCCAGTTTCCGTTATAGCCGTGTTTGAACACCCCGCCGGCCACCTCGATCTCGCCACCGGGCGCGCGGTCGACCATATCGTCGAACGAGGTCGCCATATGGCCGAGGAAATCTTCGAGACTCGGCCCGTCCTCGGCTTCGCTGGCAAAGACGAAGCCGCGATAGCTTTTGACGCGCGGCACTCGCGTCATCGCGGTCTTTGGATTCTTGGGGTCGAAGTCGGGCGGATAGCCGTTCTGCAGCGGCACGGCCTTGAGCCTTCCGTCGAGATGATAGGTCCAGCCGTGATAGCAGCACTGGAATTCGTCGGTGTTGCCCTTGTCGTTGGCGACGACGAGCGAGCCGCGATGGGCGCATTGATTGTGGATGACGCGAATTTCGCCGTCGGCGTCGCGCACCAGAACCACCGGTTTCTTGCCGATAAAGGTGGAAAAATAATCGCCCGGATTTTTCACCTGGCTTTCATGGCCGACATAGATCCAGGCGGTGCCGAAGATGCGCTCAAGCTCGAGCTCGAAAATAGCTGGATCGTTATAGAGGCGGCGATGAACGCGCGCCGGTTGCACTAAAGAAGCGAGACTTTCCGTGGCGAGCGTTTGCGTCGACGGCATCGGCAACTCCCAACGAACTCGCGAGCGAGCTCATCGGTCCATATGCCACAAGATTCCGGGAATTCATACGCCCTGCCGCCAGGCGAGCGCAGCCGGGCCTGTCATTTGGTACCGTAGGCGCGGTCGCCGGCGTCGCCGAGGCCGGGCAGGATGAAGCCGTCCTCGTTGAGGCCGTCGTCGATTGCCGCGGTCCAGACCGCGACGTCGGGGTGTTCGCCGCGCAGCCTCTCGATGCCTTCCGGCGATGCGATCAGGCAGACGAACCTGATATCCTTGGCGCCGCGTTCCTTGACCCGCCGTACGGCCGCGGAAGCGGTGTTTGCCGTGGCGACGACTGGCGCCACGACGATGACTAGCCGTTCGGCGAGGTCGGACGGCGCCTTGAAGAAATATTCCACGGCGACGAAGGATTCCGGCTCGCGATAGAGACCGATATGCGCCACGCGCGCAGCGGGCACGAGATCGAGCATGCCGTCGGCGAAGGTGACGCCGGCGCGCAGGATCGGCGCGAAGACGAGCTTCTTGCCGGCGATCCGTGGCGACATCATCCGCGCCATCGGCGTCTCGATTTCGACATCCGTCAACGGCAGATCGCGCGTGACCTCGTAGCACAACAGCATCCCGATCTCCTTGAGAAGATGGCGGAACGATTTGGTCGAGAGGTTCTTGTCGCGGATCAGCGTGAGCTTGTGCTGAACCAAAGGATGTTTGACCACAGTGACGCCATCCATAACTCTCTCCCGGACTATCTTTCAGAACACAGTGCCGTCGCTGATCACTTTGAGCGGCGGCGAGCCGTCGGCGCGTTTCTGCCGCGCGATGACCCGTCCGGCCGCCCAGCTGCCGCCTTCCAGCACTTTGGCAAGCGGCAGGGCTTGCGCATCCATGCCGAGACGGCGGCGCATCTCGTCGGCCAGCCTGTCGAGAAGGGCGACGGTCAGCGTCCGCCATTCGACCACGAGGGCTGAGGCGACATCATGACCGCGTTCGGCATCGGCCGGGTCGCGAAGCCGCAACACGCCAGTGTCGACGAACAGGCCGCCATTGCGATATTCCGAGAGACCAGTGAGACCGTCGATGTCGGACACCGTAAGTCCCGACCATTGCAGTGGCTCGATCAGCGAATACGCGAGCCATTGCGACAGTTTGTGCAGTGGCACGAGCCCGTTTGTTGCATCTGCTGTGGTCATTGACGGGTGACGCCAGCAATCGCCGAGCGGTACGCCGCCGAGCGTCAGCCGCGACGGCCAGATTGGCCCGAGATGACGCAGCAGCCCGGATAGGATTGTCGGCGCGGATATGTCGCCGCCAACCGCCAGCGCGGCATAGTGATCGAACAGGCCGCCCGGGCGCGTCGCGCCACTGCAGCCGAATATGTCCGGCTCGCTTGCGATCAGTGTGCCGAGCCGGCGCAGCAAATCGCCGCGTCCCTCGACCCCGACCAGCGGATTGGATGCCGTGACTTGAAAGCCGCGCGCGAGCGTGGCGTCGGAAAACTGCGTCAGCCCTTGAGCATCGGCCTGCAACGGGCTTTTCGGGTCGGATGAAAAAGCGCCTTCGGCAAACATCGCAAGACTTGCGAGCGCCAAGCCCTCGGAGCGGCCGATGTTCTGTTGGGTTACGGGATCGCGATAATGCCATTGCGGTCCGGCGCCGGCGTCGAGCAACACACTCACAATCGCCAGATCGAAAGCCGCGCGCGCGCGCGCGGCAGTGTCCGGCCATCGGGTTCTTCGATCGAGCGACGCCCAGCGGTCTTCGCCGTTCCAGACGAAATGCCGCCAGCGCGAATGGAATGGTACGTCGAGTGCAGGATAGTTCTTCCGCGTGATATCGAGCACCAGATCGACGGCTTTGGGCAATTGCGCAAGATCGACGCGGAAATGCGGCAGCTTGTCATCAAGCCCGAGCGCGAGCATACGCTGCGCGCGCTCGCGAACCGTCGCCGCGCTCAACATTGATAACGCAGCGGTAGTTTCGGGGCGCGCGGAAGAGTGCGAGTGCAAGCTCAGTACTTGTCGAGGGAGCGGCCGACCGAGTCGGTGAGGTCCTGCGGCTTCGGCGGCTCGGGCGTGTAATAGCCCGCGGCCTTCTTGGCAGCGAGTTCGACATGGGCGTCGGCGGGCACCATGTCGTCGGGAATAGGAACGCGCTCGACGATATCGACGCCTTGCGAGACCAATGCGTCATATTTCATGTCGCTCATCGACACGAAGCGGTCGATGCGTTTCAAACCGAGCCAATGCACCGAGTCCGGCATCAATTGCTGGAAGCGCGCGTCCTGGACGCCGGCGACGCATTCGGTGCGCTCGAAATAGGCCGAGGCCGCGTCGCCGCCTTCCTGGCGCTTGCGCGCGTTATAGACCAGGAATTTCGTCACCTCGCCGAGTGCGCGGCCTTCTTTGCGGTTGTAGATGATGATGCCGAGTCCGCCGGTCTGCGCGCTGCGGGCGCATTCCTCGATGCCGTGGATCAAATACGGTCGGCAGGTGCAGATATCGGAGCCGAACACGTCGGAGCCGTTGCACTCGTCATGCACCCGGCAGGTGATCTGCGTGCGGGGATTATTGAGCTTGTCGACATCGCCGAACAGATAAATCGTCGCGCCGCCGATCGGCGGCAGGAAGACTTGCAGGTCGGGCCGCGTCACCAGTTCCGGGAACATGCCCGCGGTCTGTTCGAACAGCACGCGGCGCAGTGAATTCTCCGTGGTGCCGAAGCGCTCGGCGATGCCGGGCAGATACCACACCGGATCGATGGCGATCTTCACCACCGAAATGCTGCCGTTCTCATGCACGACTTCGCCGTCATTCTTGAGCCGCTTCGCCTTCAGCGCCGCCTGCATCTCCGGCAAATCGAGCCGCGCGCGCGTGATCGCGATGGTCGGCCGGATATCGATGCCTACGGCGATTTCCGCCTTGAAATTCTCCGCGACCAGATGGCCCCATGGATCGAGCGAAACGATGCGCTTGGGCTCGGTCCATTGCGCGAAGGGACCGATATTCGCCGCGGGATAAGTATTGGTGAGATCGGGGCGGCGGATTGGATCGAGCGCGCCGGATGAAACCGCAAGCGCGCGATAGACCGAATAGGAACCGCCATGGCTGCCGATGACATTACGGTCTTGCGGATTCGCGACTGTGCCGATGATGGGGCCGCGCTCGCGCGCCGTGGCGGCGCCCCATTTGATCGGGAAGCGCAGCTTGACGCCGGGCTCGGGATGCGACGTGAGGCGGATATGTTCGGTCCGATTGGGAATAGTCATCAGCGCGAATCCAAAAGGTCAACGGCCCGTCACGATGACGAGCCGCATCTCCACCATCTCTATAAAATCGCGCGCCCTTTGCACTGGCCTGGGGCCCCTATCGGGAATTATACCGGTTCCCGAGGGCGAAACAATAATGCCGCTCCGGCTAACGACCCATTAAATATGGGGTTCGGGCCCTGTTATCCAAGGGGAACGCCCTTCTTCTCCGGGATCAGAAAAGCAGTGGCAACAATGTCGAGCAGATAGATCGTCGCCAAAAGCGCGATCGCCGCAGTGAACGAATAGGCCGCGGCGAGACTGCCGACGACAAAGCGGCCGAAACCGCCGACGCCGCGTCCAAGATTGAACAGCACGTTCTGCGCCGTGGCCCGCGCTTTGGTCGGATAGAGTTCCGCCAACAGCGCGCCGTAACCGCCGAGCATGCCGTTCACGAAGATGCCCATGATCGCGCCGCCGATCAGAAGCGCGGTCGGCCCGGTCAACTGCGAATAGGTCAACACCATGATGAAGGCGCCGGCTTGGAACGTGAACAGCGCCGGCCGGCGTCCGATGCGATCGGCGAATTGGCCGAAGATCCAGATGCCGCACGCCATGCCCAATACGGTGACCGCGGTCCATAGCGCGGATTGCGTGAGCGTGTAGCCGAACCGCGTCGACAAATAGCTCGGCAACCAGATCATCAAACCGTAATAGCCGAAATTCTGCACCGCGCAGAGGATCAGCATGCCGAGACTGATTTTTGTCGTCGCCGCGTCCTTCACAAGGAGACTAAGAGGCATGCTTGCGCGCTGCGTCTTGGCGTGTTGCAGAAAGATGTCCGGCTCCTCGACCGTGCGGCGAACGGCAAAAGCAATCAGCCCTGGCACGAGGCCGACAAGGAACATGCCGCGCCAGCCGATGACGGGTAACAGAAGGGGCGTGATGAGCGCCGCGGCAAGGACGCCGGCCTGCCAGCCGAGCGCCACATAGGTGCAGCCGCGCGCACGGTATTTCGCCGGCCAGGCCTCGGCGACAAGCGCCATGCCGATGCCGAATTCGCCGCCGAGCCCAAGGCCGGCGATGGTGCGATAGATCAACAAATCCCAATAGCCTTGGCGAAAGCACCCAGTCCGGTGAAGACGCGAACAGAAGAATGGTCCAGGTCAGCACTCTGACCCGGCCGTAATAGTCGCTGAGGATGCCGAACCCGATGCCGCCGACAACGGCGCCGATCAGCGTCCAGGTGATGAGCGAACCCGCCTGCGGGGGAGTGAGATGCAGATCGGCCGAAATCGCTCGCAGCATGAAGCCAAGAATGAGCAGATCAAATCCGTCCATCGCATAGCCGATGGCGGATGCCGCAAGCGCCTTCTTGGGGAAGGAGCCGATATGATCGGCGGGTTCGGACAGGTCGGCATGGATAGCGGTCATCGCAGGCTCCTCAGAAGCCGCTTAGTTTGGCGGCATTCCATAGGTCCCTCAAGCCTATTAGTTCGGCGCTGTGGGCAACATTTTCTGGCGCGTCACAGCCGCTGTCGCGCACCAAAATTCCGGCGGCTGCAGAGGCGTTATCTGCTGCCCGGTCAGACCGCGGTTGAAACGGGCTGTTGCGCTGGACGGGCTGCGACATAACGGCTTTGCGGCCGCTGCAAGCCGAGATTCTCGCGCAAGGTCGCGCCTTCATATTCGGTGCGGAATAGGCCGCGCCGCTGCAGCTCCGGCACGATGTGCTTGACGAAGTCATTGAGCCCCCCGGGCAGGTAAGGCGGCATGATGTTAAAGCCGTCGGCCGCGCCGGCAACGAACCATTCTTCCATCATGTCGGCGATCTGCTTCGGTGTGCCTTTGACTACGGCCTTGCCGCGCGCGCCCGCCATCCGCATCGCCAGCTGGCGGATGGTGAGGTTCTCGCGCTTGGCGAGATCGATCGCCGATTGGGAGGCGTATTTGCTGGCATCCGTTATGGCCAGATTTTCAGGGACCGGCCCGTCGAACGGATAAGGCGACAAGTCGATACCGCCGAAAATAGTGCCGAGGATCTCGCGCGCCACGATCGGATGGACGAGCCCTTGCAGTTCCTCGTATTTCTCGTTCGCCTCGCTTTCGCTCTGGCCGATGATGGTGCTGAGTCCCGGCATGATCTTCATTTCGTCGGGATCGCGGCCGTGCTTGCCCATCGTTTCCTTGAGATCCCGATAGAGCTTCTGCCCGGCCTCAACCGTGAGCGGAGCGCAGAAGATCACTTCGGCGAATTCGGCGGCGACATTGATCATGTCTTCCGAGCCGCCGGCTTGCACGATGACCGGACGGCCTTGCGGCGAGCGCGGCACATTGAGCGGCCCGCTCACCGAGAAGAACTTGCCCTTGTGATTGAGCGTATGCACCCCGTGCGGATTGAAGAACTGTCCGCTCGCCTTGTCGCGGATAAAGGCGTCGTCGTCCCAACTGTCCCACAAGGCCGTGACGACTTGAGCGAATTCGCGGGCGCGCTCATAGCGTTCGCCGTGCCCGTAATGGACATCGCGACCAAAATTCTGCGCCTCTTCCTGCTGGCCGGATGTCACCAGATTCCAGCCGGCGCGGCCGCCGCTGATATGATCGAGGGAGGCGAATTTGCGCGCGACGTGATAGGGCTCGTTGTAGCTCGTGGTCGCAGTGGCGACGAGGCCGATATGTCTCGTCGAACCGGACAGCGCCGAGAGCAACGTGATCGGTTCGAAATTGGCGATGTATTGCGCCGAGCGGGAGAGCGCATCGATATGGGCCTTCCGCACGCAGACATTGTCGGCGAGAAAGATCATGTCGAACTTGGCGCGCTCCGCTGTTTGTGCCAGTTCGCGATAATGCGCGATGTTGATGCCGGCATCGGCCTGCGATTCTTCGTGACGCCATGACGCGACATGGTGCCCGGTCGGGTTAAAAAACGCGCCGAGCCGCATTTTCTTCTGAGAATTGTTGTGTGCATTCGTCATGGCGTCCTCCGCCGGACAAAGTAAATTATCATACGAAGCGTGTCACGATGCCGATATGCGCCGCCTGCACATCCGCCGATCCGAAAATGTAATTGACAGGAGCGGCGTTACCGAGCCGATTTGACGACCGCGAAATCCGACTGGGCCGCCATCTGCGCAGGACCTGGGCTTCGGAGCTGGTTGAGCCGTTTGCCGCTTTTGACAAGACGAAGCCTCGCCGGTTCAGGTGCGCGCGGTGCCTCTCGGCGATCCACTTTCAAATCGGCATTAGGCGCAATATCGGCGGCGCGCCGCGACTTCTCGCGTTCGGAGCGCATCAGGTCGAGACGTTTCCTGCGTATGAGTTTGTCGGTGCGGATTTCGGCTTCGGCGAGCGCCGTGGTCGGCGATCGCCAAATAACGCGTCCGCACTTCTTCACTGAAAGGTTGGCCCGCAAGGTCGAAAAACTCGGCGGCGCGATCTTTGTAGTGGCGAGCGCGAATGAAAGTATCTAATGCCGACATTCTGGAGCGAAACCCGCGAATCAGGTGGCGAGTAAGAAAATATTCCTCCACCAGAAACCGGGCTATTCCGCGGCGGGCGCCCGCAGGCGGCAATGTTCCACCTCGCGGTGTCAGGAACCTTCTTTCTTGGCGATGTCTTGCTCCATTGTCAGTTCGGCGCGAAGGCTCTCGACATCGCGGAATATTGAAGCTACCGCGAGAACACGGCCGCGGCTCTTATAGCGCAGCACGCAATCCTTCGCGTTGATATCGCCGTCGATCGCGATCTCGTCCCAGCGTTCCGCATGTCCGACATAGTTGATCGGGATGTCGTAGTGCTGGCTCCAGAAGAACGGTACGGCGTCGAAGCGGGCCTCATGCCCCATTATATTCATCGCGGCGGTTTGCCCTTGCCGTTCGGCGACGACCCAATGTTCAACCCGGATATTCTCGCCGGAATAGGGATCGGGCCATCGCGCAATATCGCCCGCTGCGTAAATTCCGGGTACGCTCGTTTCCAAGCGCGCGTTCACCAGGACGCCGCGGTCGATCTTCAAGCCGGCTTGTTCCGCCAAAGTCAGGCGCGGCCGCACCCCGACGCCCATCACCACAAGATCAGCTTCAATCGTCCCGCCGCTTCTGAGCGTCGCGCGCTTGGCGTCGATCGCTGTCACCGCGTCTTTGAGATGGAAGACAACGCCGTGCTCCTCGTGGAGCGCGCGCACGAAGTCGCCCATCTGCCCCCCGAGCACGCGTTCCATCGGCCGTTCCTCCGGCGCAACAACATGCACGTCGATATTGCGCGCACGCAACGCCGCTGCCGCTTCGAGCCCGATGAAGCTCGCGCCGATGACGACCGCGCGGCGCGCGGTCTTGCTCAAATCGATAATGGCGCGGCAGTCCGCCAATGTTCGAAGCGTGTGGACATGCGGCAGATCGGAGCCGGGGAAGGAGAGGCGAACCGGGTCTGCTCCGGTCGCCAGCAGCAAGCGGTCGAAACCGACTGTGTTTCCACCGGCGACGATTTCGCGCGCTTTGACGTCAATGCGAGCGACCTCGGCGTTGAGATGCAAGGCGATGCCGTTGTCGGCGTAAAACGCATCGGGGCGAAGCGGCAGCCAATCCTCCGGCGCGCTGCCGGCAAGATAGTCCTTCGACAGATTGGGCCGGTCGACCGGCGGCGCCTGCTCGTGGCTATACATGTTGATGCTGCCGTCGAAGCCGCGCCGCCGCAGCATTTCGGCCGCTGCAAAGCCTGCCGCGCCGCCGCCGACGATGACGATCCGGTTGACGCCGTCTTTCGGCGGCGCCGATTTGACCTTCGGCTGCGGCAGCTTTTCTTTGACGAAGATCTTGCCGTCGCGCTGTTCGACCTTCCAGCAATCAACCGGGCTCAGGGCTGGGGCGCGTAGCGCTTCGCCGTTGCGCAAGTCGAAGCAGGCATGATGCCACGGACACCGCACGGAGGTGCCGACGAGGAGGCCGTCCGCCAGCGGCCCGTGATAGTGGCTGCAATGGGCGCCGACCGCAAAAATCTCCGATCCTGCCTCGACCACAAGCACGTCGTCGTCGCCGGCATGGCCGACCAATCGGCCGTCCACGAAGTCCGGGCGTGCGACGCCTTTGGTCAGATCGGGGCCGCTCGGAGCGGATGCTTCGTCAGTCATTTTCACCTCGCGCGGTGAGAAAGGGCAAAAAGCGCCTGACCAAAAGAGGGCCCAGCAGGCAAAAGGTTCCAGAAAATCCGCCAAGCTTGGCCGGGGCAGGGTACCATTAGCAATTGACGCCCGACATGCGGAATGCAAACCGGGTCAAGTCGTAAGCGAGGCCGCCGCTCCCAATTGTGCCAGAGTAAACCCCGGATATGAGCATAACGTCCCCCTCAAGGCTTTCAAAAGCGCAGCACCGGGCGGTGGCTGGCACGGCGACGCGCCGGCAGCGTGAAAGCGCGCGTCCGATCAAGCGCCGCGATGCGGCGGCGACCCGCGCGCGCATCCTGCAGGCGGCGATGCAGGAATTCGCCGCTAAAGGCCTCGACGCCACCCGTATCGAGGACATTGCCGATCTCGCCGTCGCCAATCGCCGCATGACTTATTACTACTTCGGCAGCAAGGAAGGGCTCTATCTCGCTGCGCTTGAGGCCGCCTATTTCGAGCTGGTCGAGGTCGAGGAGCGTATCGATGTCGACGCACTCGGCCCGATCGAAGCGATCACGGCCATGGTTCAGGCCAAGTTCGAGCACTACGTCAAATATCCGCATTACGTCGAATTCGTGAAGATGGAGAACCTCTACCGCGCGCGCCATCTGAAGACGTCGCGGCGGATCTCGGAGATGCGTGCGCCGCTGATCTCCATCATCAGACGTGTGCTCGATCGCGGCGCGGCATCGGGCGTATTGCGCAAAGGCGTCGATCCGCTCGACCTCTATCTCTCCATCTGCGCGCTCGGGTTTTTCGTGTTTTCCAATCGCCACACGCTCGACGTGATTTTCAATACCGACGTCACGAGCCCTGCGGCCGTGCGTCGGCGAAAAACGCTCGTCATCGACATGATCAAGGCTTACCTCAAGCCTTGAAACGGCAGGCGAAAAGAGAGGCTGCTTGACAGGCTTTCCGGCAAAATATTAAGGCGATAAGTGCCGGCAAACCGGGCCAAAAAAACCGGGTATTGGAAGGAAGCGCATGAAGGTCCTCATCACCGGAGGAATGGGCGTCATCGGGGCCGAGACCGGCCGCAAATTCGTGCGTGAAGGCCACCGGCCGGTGGTCTTTGCCCGCCATTACGACGGCCGGCTGGTCGGCGACATCGCCGACAAGATCGATTTCGAGAGCGGTGACATTCTCGACATGCCGCGGCTTCTCGACGTCATCAAGCGCCACGAGATCACCCATATCGTTCATGCCGCGGCCTTTGTCGGCGCGGTGTCCGCCGCCAATCCGGCTTTGAGCATCCAGGTCAACGTCATGGGCACGGTGAACGTGCTCGAAGGCGCGCGTCTCTTCGATGTCAAACGCGTCGTCTATACCAGCGCAAAGGGCATTTACGGGCCGGTGCTCGGCGAATACGGGCCGCCGCATTACAAGCCGATGCCCGAGGACATGCCGAAGGACCCGCAGCGCATCTATGACAGCGCCAAGCAGATGGCCGAGCAGACTATCCTCTATTACGCCAACAATTTCGGCATCGATGCCGCGATCCTGCGTTTCGCCACGACCTATGGTCCCGGCAAGACCGCGCGCCACGGCAAGATGGGCATCACCAGCCAGATAGTGGAAGCGCCGTTCAACGGTCAGCCTTTTCACCATCCTTACGGTGCGCAAGCCAAAGACGATTTCATTTACAACAAGGATTCCGCGCTCGGTATTTATCTGGCGACGGTCGCGGAGAAAGTGCCGAGCCGCATCTATAATATCGGCAGCGGCGAAGGACTGACGCTTAACGACATGGCGGCCGCGGTCCGCAAACGCATTCCTAATGCCGATATCAAAATCGGTCCCGGCGACAATTTCCTCGGCATGCCTTATCCGCCGCACGGCGTCTATGATGTGAGCCGCGCCCGCAGCGAGCTCGGCTTCAAGCCGGAATATGATTTCGATGCCGCCGTGGCGGATTACGTCAAAAGTCTCGAGCGCATGCGCGCGCAAGGGTACTGAAAAGACTACTGAGAATTGCCGATGGCCGTTTCGGGAACGGAGCAAAAAGATGCGCGATAAACTGGAATTGCCTCGCCTGTCGCTCGCCGAGCGCGATCGCCGCTGGGCGCTGACGCGGCAGCAAATGGAGGCGCGCGGCCTCGATTGTCTGGTGCTCTGGGGCTGGCCCGCGGTGTGGGATTTCTGCACCGCCAATGCGCGCTATCTGTCGCCGATCGGCGGCAATGCCGAATTCAACGTGCTGGTGTTTCCGCGAAACGGCGAGCCGACGTCTTACGTGATGATGCCGACCTTTATAGACGGCTGGCGCGCGGCGCAGGATTGGGTGTCCGACGTGCGGGCGCGGCGCAAAACTTGGGCGGACTCGGTCGTCGAGCGACTCGCCGAGCTAGGCCTCACCAAAGCGCGGATCGGCATGGACGGGCTTGCCGGCCCGCTCGATCCGGACGGCTGGCTGCCGCACTCTGTCTTTACCCGGCTGCGGGAGCTTTTGCCGGAGGCCGAATTCGTCAATCTCGAAGATATGATGGAAATGCTGCGCACGGTGAAAAGCGACGAGGAATTGCAAATCCTCGCGCGCGCCGCGCAGCTCGGGGATCTCATGCTGTCGACCTGCCGCGATAGGGCCAAGCCCGGCGTCAAGGAGTCGGAAGTCTATGGCGGCATGATGGAAGCGATGATCGCCAATGGCGGCGAGGAGCCGACGCTGTTTCTGTGGGCCTGTGACGCGTTGCCTTATCCGCATCCGTTCCGCCTGCCGACGACGCGGCCGATCGCGCGGGGCGATGTCATCATCTGCGAAATTCATCCCAAGATCGGCGGCTATTACACCCATGTCGAACGTACGTTCTGCCTCGGCGAACCGCAGCCCGAGCAGCGGCGCATCTATGACGGCTGCGTCGCCGCTTACGACGAGGGCATGAAGAACTTTGGCCCGGGCAGGCCGATTTCGGTGGCGATGAACAAAGTGCGTGATGTGATCCACGCGCAAGGTTTCGGCATGTGCGAAACCGGCATTCACGGCCACGGCCTCGCCTCGCTCGAATATCCGCGCTATCGCCATCATGCTCTTGCCGCCGACCAGGCGGCGCTGAAAAAGCTCGGCGATGAATTCCGCCCCGGTATGGTGTTCGCGTTCAATATCGACCTGTTCGATCCGAAGTTTCATGACGGAAAGACCGGCTGCGTCTTCGCCGAGACAGTGGTGATCACCGACGCCGGCGCCAAGCGGCTGCATTCCTATCCGATGAATTTCCAGACCATTGCCGCTTAGAGCATGATCCGGAAATGTGGAATCCGGTTTTCAGAAAAGATCATGCTCAATCAAAAT
>JBAUCK010000190.1:0-4117 GCA_049677525.1 Xanthobacteraceae bacterium | reverse complement strand
TTTGGCGCTGTCGTCTTGTCCTGGAACTCATCGGCGGCCTTCATGACGATGTAGGCTGGACTGGTAATCAGGTCATGCGCCTTGAGTAGCCGGTAGACCGAAGCCTCTGACACAAAATAGTTTGCCGTATCGGTGAAGCGCGTGGCCAGTTCCCATGGTGATAGCTCGGTCTCATCCAACGCCAACTGAACGATCCGCTCGCGGATTGCGTCGGGGATGCGGACCAGGCGAAATGATCTCCAGCTTCTCGGTGGCGGAGTATCTCAGCCCAGATCGAACTCACGCCAGCGAGCGTGACGGATTTCGCCCGGCCGCACAAAAAGCAGTGCCGATAGCTGTAGCGCCATCCGTGTCGTCGGGTGGCCGGTTTAACCATCAATAGCGCGCAGCAGCCTGCCGACCTTCTTCGGTTCCGTGATGGCGGGGCGGTGCCGCACCTTCGGCGTCGTCAGTGCACCACGCAAATCGAGCGAGACGTCGCGAGTGGCACGTCCGGTCGCAATCGCGTAGCGGAAGACCATGCCGGCAACGGTCCGTAACCGTCGAGCGCTTTCGTAGCGCTCGCGTTGCTCGAACTTTCGCAAGGCGTGCAGGAGTTCGGGTGCAGTGATTTCGCCGATGGGTCGATCTCCGAACGTCTCGAACGCCGGCTCAAGCAGCCAGCGGTTCTTCTTGGTCGTCATCTCCGCCCGGCCCTCCCGAGCCTGCTTCGCGAGCAGCTCTTCTGCGACTTCGCGGAATGTGTTGCCGCCAGCGGCAGCGGCGATCTTCCCAAGCCGACGCTGCACGCTCGGATCGGTACCATTGGCGATCAGCTTGCGGCTCGCATCGCGGGCCTCGCGTGCTTCGACCTCTGCAAATACTCTTCCGCGATTGCACCGAACGTGTTTCTTCCGGCAACTTCAGCTATCAGCTTGTCCTGCTTCTTTTGATCCCAAGGATTGATGCCGTTGGCGAGCAGCGTAAGCGCCTCGTCACGCTTCCCTCTCGCCGCGGCAAGCGTCACTGCCGGGAAAGCACCCAGCGAAAGCATCTGCTCTTTGCCACCGAAGTGATAGCGGACGCGCCAGAGCTTTGCGCCGGTCGGCTTCACAAGCAGATATAGCGCATTGCCGTCGGAAACCTTGTACGGTTTTCCTTTCGGTTTCAGCCTCTCGATGCCGAATGCTGTGAGCAGGGTACGCGCCTTTCGAGCAGCAGAACGTACCCAGAATCGTACCCATAAAACATGGGTACGTCACCGGTCGCGGCGGTGAACGATGGTGAACGCAAATTGCATAAGTGCCTGATACGCGGGCACAAGTGAGAAGAACGAACAAGGGTGGTGAACGACCGTGGTGCCCGTGGAGGGAATCGAACCCCCATGCCTTGCGGCGCACGATTTTGAGTCGTGTGCGTCTACCAATTCCGCCACACGGGCTTTGGAGCATGATCCCGAAAAGTGGAAACCAGTTTTCGGAAAAGATCATGCTCAAACGCAAAATCTAGACCCTGATCCGCTTCGGCGGAAGTGGATTGAGGTCTAGGGCGCTTTCTATATCGTCGGTCGCGGCCCGCGTCCATCAGGCCTCACGTCTGTGTGAACCTCTCCGCCCTTGGCCTTGCTTCCGCCCCAAGGATAAGCAAAAGCATCGGCAGCTATTGCGGACCATTCTTGCGCGGCCGAACATTTCAAGGGCCGCGCCTCAAGGGCCTCCCGAGAACCAAGCGATGAAGCAAACCTGGATCAATCGGCTTTACGACCAGCCGGCGGGGACCGCCGCGCTCGCGGTCTTTGCGGTGGGGCTCGCCACGCTCTGTGGCGCTTGGTTCTTCCAATATGTTTTGAAGTACCAGCCCTGCCCGCTCTGCCTCGAAGAACGCATCCCCTATCATGTCGTCATTCCGCTTTCGCTCCTGGTGGCGCTCGCGGCCTTTGTCGGTGCGCCGCGCAAGCTGGTCATGGTCGGCTTCGTCGCCATTATCGGTATCGTGCTGTTCAATGTCGTGCTGTCGACCTATCACGCCGGCATCGAATGGCGCTGGTGGCCCGGCCCGCCCGATTGCACCGGACCGGCGACCGATTTCAAATCCGGCGGCGGGCTGCTCAGCCAGCTGCAGACGATCCATATTCCGCGCTGCGATGAAGCGGCCTTCCGCTTTCTTGGCATCTCGCTCGCGGGCTATAATGTTTTGATCTCGCTGACGCTCGTCGCATTCGCGGGCTACGGGTTGTTGGCGCGCAAACCCGTCGAGGCGTGAGCTCGGAACGGAAGAATTGAAGAGAATGATGCAGGAAGCGGCTGTCACCGCGCCTTCGTCATTGCGTTGATAACCTGCTATTGGTCACCAGCCTGTCCGTGCCGGAAGATAATACCGGTGAACCCGGGCAGCCGTAAGAGGAGGCGTTAATGAGCATACTCGGAAGCATCGTAACGGCGATTTTCCATCACGCCGGTGTAGGTTCGGCGCAAGCCGCGCCGGCGCCGTCGTCCCCCGCAGCGGGCGGCGTGATACCGCCGAAACAGCCGGCCGGCTCGGTCGATATCGACACCGCGCTGACCAAGCTTGCCGCGGCGAACAAAGAGAAGCTCGACTGGCATCACTCGATCGTCGATCTGATGAAGCTGCTCAATCTCGATTCGAGTCTTGCCGCGCGCAAGGAGTTGGCGAAGGAGCTGCATTATACCGGCGACACGCATGATTCAGCTAAGATGAATGTCTGGCTGCATGCGCAAGTGATGCAGAAGCTCGCGGAGAATGGCGGCAAGGTGCCGGCCGATCTTCTGCACAAGTAATCCCATTTCAAACTGACGCCGTTCCGGACCTCTGGTACGGACGGCAAGCTTCGATTAGGCTGCCCTGACGTCTTTTGCGAAAGACGCCGGGGCGGCGTCGTTTTATTGCACGGATGGGCATTGCCATGGGTCTATTCAGCAATCTCAATTTGGGCGGCACGCTTTCGGGCGTTTTGAGTTCGCTGCAATCGGCCGCGGTGCCGGCACTGATCAATGCCCTACTCGAGAAAACGCAATATCACGACATCAATGGCCTGGTCGCCGCTCTGGAAAAGGGCGGCCTTGGGCCGCAGGTGCAGTCGTGGCTCGGCAACGGCGGCAACATGCCAATCACCGAGGATCAGTTGAAGGCGGTCCTCGGCAATAGTCAGGTTCAGGATTTGGCCCGGCAGCTCGGTCTGCCGGTCGACGCTACCCTCAAGATCTTGGCGCAATATTTGCCTGAACTGGTCGACAAAGCGAGCCCGAACGGCTCGCTGCAATCGCACCGCACTTGAACTGCATCGGACGTAAACGCGTTGTAACTCCAACTTTGTTGTCACCACATCGGCGTGAGACCCCACCATCTTTTAGGACCTCAAATCATCTCTGGAGTGACACATGAAGACGATCGCAATCATCGCTGCTTCCCTCTGCATCGCGGGCGCCGCATTTGCGCAGACCACCACGCCGGCCCCCGCCCCGGCGGCTGCCGCGTCTGCTGCCGGACCTGCCGATGCCGCCGGCGCCACCTGCCAAACCCAGATCGGTCCAAAGAACTTGCATGGCGCGGCGCTGAAGAGCTCGGCGACGAAATGCTGCAAGGACGCCGCGGCCGCCGCGAAGCTTCATGGCGCCGCCGCCACAAGCTTCACCAAGAAGTGCGTGTCGGACGTAGCGCCGCCGGCAGCACCCGCGGCTCCCAAGAAGAGCTAAGTCCGAAGCGACCGGCCGTCTTGCCGGTTAAGTCGCCGAAATTCTTAAGCTATTCGGCGATATCCTGATCCAAGTGTCGACCGCGGACTTGACCCCGCGGGCGGCACGCCTATAAACCCGTGCTTTCCAAACACTGGACCGGGCGGTTAGCTCAGCGGAAGAGCACTTCCTTGACATGGAAGGGGTCACAGGTTCGATCCCTGTACCGCCCACCAGTATAATCAATGTCTTAATGGCTACATCGACTGCTGGCGCCTGTTGGCTACGGGATGAATCTAACACTTGGTGCCCACACCTGGCAGCGGCGATGATTTTGTCTGGGTCTGCAGTCCAGGTGAACGGCTTGGGATCATGGTTGGTCTCTGCGACGAAGCGGTTGATGGCGGCTTGAAGATCGACCACGCCTCGGAAGACACCACGCTTCA
>JBAUCK010000189.1:0-2027 GCA_049677525.1 Xanthobacteraceae bacterium | reverse complement strand
CCGCAATGATCCTTGGCCCACTTTAGGTTTTCGATCCGCTCGCGGTTACCCGGAAGGTCCTGCCATTTCGAAAGGTCTGAACGCCCAATGGTCGAATACGTGAGCCGCGTGCCTTCCTTACGGAACTGGTCGCTCCAGAACGTCATGACTATTTGGTCGTCCGGGGTCCGGGCGGACCAGCTCCAGCGCGGGTTTCTCCCGCGTGCTCCATAAGCCTGAAATGCCGCTGCCAAACCCGTCATCCGGCACAGCCTACCATGTCCGAGTAAGCCTGGAGGCTAAAGCAGCCCACAATTCAAACTGAGACACTACCTCCGTTTGAGCCGGTGACCGGGCTGATCCTGGCGCTGTCCTGCCGTGCCTGCCGGCCGTACGCGCCGTTTGCCGAGCTCGTGCGGCTATCACGCGTGAATGTGGCGGACGAAATGCGGCATTGTTGCTGCGGGCTCAAATCACAGTTGGCCTATCGAACCATCGGCATTTACGTATTTCTGCGCACAGTCACGTGTTCGCCCGTTCGCGCCAGCCAAGTCGCGCACGCCCTAAAGCTACCGCGGGTGGCAGGGGCGAGGGCCAGGCGATGGGTTCTGCGATAGCTTCCAATCGGGCAAGTGCCGCCTCAGTGCGGTCTGCGGTAGGCAGGGGTCGCCGAAGTAATCGAACGACCTGGTCATATCACTGGCGAACGCGGCGCATGGTTTGGACTTGTCTAGCAGGGCGCGCCAAATTAATTGGCATGCGCTAGGATATTCTCGACATGCCTGATCAGCGCTAAGCTAGCCACGTTATCTGTTTTACGCTTACCTTCAATCAAGGGAGGTTTCACAATGCCAAGACCCTTCGCCCTAGCTGCAGTCGTAATTTTGTCGTTGCAAGTCACTGCTGCGCACGCTCAAACGTTTGAAAAGAAAAATTACAATTACAGCGAATGGGCGAAAGGGCGGTTCTCCGAAGCCGTCACGGTGACCGGTCCTGGCAAGATGATCTTTCTCGCCGGCGTCGGCGCCGAGAATGAGAACGGCCAAGCTGGCGATATCCTCTATAAAGGCGATGTCGTCGCCCAGTGCAAATACGCCTTCGACAAGATCAAACGAGCGCTTGATAAAAACGGCGCCGGCCTGAGCGACATCGTGAAAATGGTGACTTATCTGACCGACATGAGATCTTCGGCCGACTTCGGAAAATGCCGCCAGGACACATTCGGAACGATACCCATGCCAGCGCATACGCTGCTGAATATCAGTCAATTGGCATGGCCAGGGATGCTGATCGAAATCGATGTCACGGCGATGGTGCCGCTGAGATAGCTGCGATCGACACTCCACTCCGAGTTACGGCGCCGCCGCTCGGCGGTTACGGACGCCGCCTGATCCCCGAGACTGGATGCGCGATCCGATTCAGCGCGGCAAAGTAGTGCCGATCGTGGACAGTAGGCGATCCGCTCAACGTATTTCGACGATGGCGAAACCACCCCGCGGACTGTGCCGACTTCTGTGCGTCCGATGTGCGCTGTCCGTTCCCGAATTTCCGGTCTTTCGGAGGTGCGGAATAGGTAAGTAACGATTGAAATGTAAGCACTCGTGCTGGCTGGGGAACTAGGATTCGAACCTAGATTGACGGAGTCAGAGTCCGCCTGGCGCAGCGTAACGGTCTCGATGAATCACATGGTGAGGCGTCTCGGTTTTACAATCGGTGTGGAAACGCGTGGATTTATGCGGGCTCGAAAACACGCTCGTTTCTCTACCGTTGAAGGCGTAGAACGGTTGTTTTGATGGAACTGGCTAAGAAATACTCTTTTCTTAGCCAGTCGAAATCGCCGTTTCGCGTTCGCAGGATGAGATGTTATAACGGAGATTGCCGCACGGAGGCGTTAAGAGTTTCGGTCTGGCGCTTTCTGGTAGTCAGCTTTCATTCACGTAAAGGTCACATGCGTTTCCGTATCGAAAAATTTTATCAGGTAGCGCAGCAGGTGTGTCCGCAAGAAATGCACAGTCGTATACGGAGGACTTCTGGCGCTTCGGTTTAAT
>JBAUCK010000188.1:0-9166 GCA_049677525.1 Xanthobacteraceae bacterium | reverse complement strand
TTGATCGCGCGAAATGGCTTTTTTCTCACCACTCGGTTTTTGATTGCTCACGTTAAACTCCTGCGCCGTTAGATTCGGCCGAGCAACACCACGATCAGCGGTGGTTCACGACGGTATCGGCAATCTTGGTCAGAACAATATCAATTAAGCGATCTGTCGATGCCGCGAGCCAAGTGCCGCCCCCGGTGCCGAATATGCAAGGTTGACGCGGCTGCGTACCGGAGAAGCGACGACGATCTATATCCGCTTCAGATGGCGGCTTCCAAGCGGCCGTCGAAGAAATGCAGTCGCTCGGGGTTGAGCGCAAGTCGCAATTGCTCGCGAGTTTTTGTGCGGACGGTCGGCTCGACTGCCGCGACCATCATGGCCGAGCCCACCCTGACATCGAGGAGAATCTGCGACCCGAGCCGTTCGATGACCTCGACGACGGCGCCGACACTCAAGTCCTTCGCATCGCTGTCGCGGGCGATCCACAGATCCTCCGGCCGGATGCCGAGCGTAACCTGGTGCCCGACGTGAGCTTGCAGCCGCGCGGCAAGCGGTGGCGTCAGTTTGAGCCGGATGCCTTCGCCGACCGCACAAATCGCACCTTCCTCTTCGATTATGCCGACTGTCGCGAAGTTCATCGCGGGTGAGCCGATGAACCCGGCAACGAAGCGGTTAGTTGGCTCGTTATAGAGATCGAGCGGCTCGCCTACCTGCTGCACGATCCCATCTTTCATCACCACGACCCGATCGCCGAGCGTCATCGCTTCGACCTGGTCGTGGGTCACGTAGATTGCGGTCGTGCCGAGCCGGTCGTGAATTCTTTTAATTTCGACCCGCATCTGAACCCGCAGCATGGCGTCGAGATTGGACAGCGGCTCGTCGAACAGGAAGACTTGCGGATGCCGTACGATGGCGCGGCCCAGCGCCACACGCTGGCGCTGGCCGCCTGAGAGCTGGCGCGGCTTGCGCGCAAGATAATCCTGGATGCCGAGGATATCGGCGGCGTCCCGTACTCGCTGATCAATATCAGGACGGGTGAACTTCCGCATTTTTAGTCCAAAGGCCATGTTGTCGTAGACGCTCATGTGTGGGTAGAGCGCGTAGTTCTGGAACACCATGGCGATGTCGCGATCCATCGGTGGCAGGTCGTTCACGATTGTCTCGCCGATCAAAATCTCGCCCGAGCTGATCGATTCGAGCCCGGCAACCATCCGCAGCGTGGTAGTCTTACCACAGCCGGACGGACCCACGAAGACCATGAATTCGCGGTCGCGGATCTCGAGATTCACGTCTTTGACTGCATGGACGTCGTTGAACGTCTTGTTGAGGTTGCGGATGACAACGCGTGCCATCTGATCAACCCTTGACCGATCCAGTGAGCCCGGCGACGTAGTACTCGACGAAGAAGGAATAGATGAAAGCAACCGGGACCGAGCCCAGCAGCGCGCCAGCCATCAATTGCCCCCAATAGAACACGTCACCGCGCACGAGGTCCGAGGCGACGCCGACCGAGACCGTCTTCTCCTCGGCCGATGAAAGAAAGACCAAAGCGTAAATGTATTCGTTCCACGACAGCGTGAAAGCGAAGATGCCGGCGGAGAGGATGCCCGGCACCGCGATTGGGAAGATGATGTAGAGCATCGCCTTCCAGCGCGTCGCGCCGTCGATTCGCGCGCACTCTTCAAGCTCCTTGGGGATCGCCTTGAAGTATCCCATCAGCAGCCAGGTGCAAAACGGGATGAGGAAGGTCGGATAGGTCAGGATCAGCGCCCAAGGCGTGTCGCCGAGCCGGAAATTGCGGATGATATCGGCGAGCGGAATGAACAGCAGGGTTTGCGGCACGAGATAAGTAATAAAAATGCCGGTACCGAGGGCGCCGGCAAAACGGAATTTCAGCCGCGACAGCGCGTAGCCGGCGAGGACGCCGCAGAACAGCGAGATCAGCGTCGAAATGCAGGCGATGAACAGCGTGTTCGCCATCCAGCGGATGAACAGCGTTCCGGTGAGCAGATTGGTGATGTGCTCCATGGTCGGATGCGCGGTCCAGAATGGCGTGTAATTCGCCGCCATCCACGGGCGATAAAGCTCACGGTCCGGGCGGACCGACGTCACGAGCATCCAGTAGAACGGGAACAGCAGCCAGAAGATGAAGATGCCGAGAGGAATATAGAAGTAAAGCCAGCGCCGCCACTTCGCCCCTTCGATCATGGCTCAGTGTACCTCGACGCGGCGGATATAGAGAAGCTGCACCACTACGACGATGAGCAGGAACGGGAACATGGCGAGCGAGATGGCGGCACCCTGACTCAGTAAGCCGGTGCCGACACCGATCTGATAGGCGTAGGTGGCGAACAGCTGCGTCGCATTGGCCGGACCGCCACCCGTGAGCACGTAGACGAGCTGAAAATCGGCGAAGGTCTGGATGATCGAGAACAGCATCACCACCATGGTCACCGGCAGCAGCAGCGGCCAGGTTACGTGCCAGAAGCGCTGCCACGGCCGCGCGCCGTCGATCGCAGCGGCTTCCTGCAATTCGGGATTGATTGTCTGCAAGCCGGCAAGCAGGCTGATGGCGAAGAACGGCACGCCACGCCACACATTGACGATGATGACCGAAATCAGCGCCAGGTTCGGATCGCCGAGCCAGTTGATCCGCGCGTGGATCAGACCGATCTGGAACAGCGTCCAGTTGATAACGCTGAAGGTCGGGTCGAACATCCATTTCCAGGCGAACGTCGACAGCACGGTCGGGATGATGAACGGCAGCAGGATGAACGCACGGGTGAACGCCTTGCCGCGGAAATTGCGGTTGAGCAGCAGGGCGAGCCAGAGCCCGAGCCCGAGCTTGAATACGGTGGCGACCGCCGTATAGACGAACGTGTTCCAGACGGCGACGCGGAAGATGCTGTCGTTCCACAGCATCGCGAAGTTATCGAGGCCGACGAAGCGGCCGGGCACGCCCACCCTGGCATCGGTCACCGACAGCCAAACGCCTTCGCAGAACGGATAGGCGATGAACAGGCCAAGCAGGATGGCCGTCGGTGCCAGCAGCGCGGCGGCAAGCCAGCGTTCGTCTTCGAGGAGCCGCGTCGCCACGCCGCGTCTCTGGACGCCGGTGAAGGCGCGTCCGCCGACGAGATCACTTACGGCCATCGCCAAGTCCTCTGCGCAGCGGCGCCGCGGTTGCGACGGATCGTAACACGGCGCCGCTCTCGGTACGTATCAGGCGTAGATCTTCTGCACTTCACTTGTTGCCCACTGCACGGCCTCTTCCGCCGCCGTGCCCTGGACCGCTTTGGCGTACATGTCGACGATGATGTACTTGCTCAACGCCTCGGCCGCCTTGCGGTCCGCGGGACCGGCGTAGCCTGGGAACTGCGCGCCGCGGGCGACAGTGCGAAACGGCGCCATGACCGGATCCTTTTCCCAGATCGGGTCGTTCTCCCACGCCGTGGTTGCACCCACCGAATAGCCGGCCTGGGAATCAAACCACTCCTGGTAGACCGGCTTGGAATGGACCCAGGCGAGAAACTTCCTCGCGGCGTCCTGCTGCTTGCAATAGCCCATCAGCATGTTGGTGTGCGGCAATTGATTGGAGAATTTTCCGGCCGGCCCCTTCGGCAAGGAGCTGTGCAGAATATCCTGATACAGAGGAGTGCCCTTTTCGCTCTGGTATTTGTCGGGCTCACGCTTGGATACCAGATAGATGGAAGCACCATTCTCCGTCGAAGAGATCGTCCCGGCGAGGAAGGCGCGGTTATTGCTGGAATCGTCCCAGGCGAGGCCGCCGTCGTCGCAACAGTCCTTCCAGAACGCGACCCCGAATTTGACCGACTCAATTGTTTCCGTGCTGTTGAGCGCGACTTTGCCCCCCTTGTCGACCTCCATGCCGCCGTATGCCCAGAGAAGCGGATACCAGAAGCTCGGCGGATCGCCGAAGCTGTGGCTGAGCGCCTGCCCGATCGGCTGGCCTTTGGCTTTGAGCTTCTTGCCGGCGTCACGGTATTCGTCCCAGGTTTCGGGAAACTTGTTGTATCCGACCGCTTCAAACCACGATTTGCGGTAGGCGCTCTCATTGCCGACGATGCACCACGGCACGCCCAGCCATCGCTTGCCGTTGTTCGCGACGCTGGTCGATTCGTCGTAAAAGCTGCCTTGATCCTTGCTGATCTTGTCGGCGATGTCGCTGACGTCGACGGTGCTCTCGGCGTAAAGCTGCGGCCAATTGTTCAGCGCGCAAATGACATCGGGGCCGCTCCCAGATTGGATCGCCGCCGTAGTGCGAGCCTGGATGTCATTGCCGTTGATCGTCTCGACGTTGAGCGTGATGCCGAGGTCCTTGGCGCATTGCTGCGTAATCTGGTTTTTCAGCAAGGCGTCCGATTGCGGTATGAAGTCGTTCCAGCGCAGCCAATGCAGAGTCGTGCCCTGTGCGAAAGCGGGCGCCTTACCCGACGCGAGTACGGCCGCTATTCCACCGGTTCTTGCGGCAATCGCTCCGGCGCCGGAGAGCTGCAGCAGCTTTCGCCGACTAATGCGGGCCATGATTGATCCTCCCTAATGTCAGTTTCTTTCCGATTATTGGTGAAAGGCTACGACCGGGGGGTGTGCATGTCTATGGGGATGGAATGCAGGAGCACGAATTACCGCACCCCAGCTTTTGCAGCGCCACATGGGGTTTTCGGCGCCATGTCGCCTGATGGTGTCGTTGCTCCAACGCCAAACAAGCCGTTTCCAAAAATTCCCGCAAAAATAAACGCGCAATTGAGCTACATCGCCTTTAGGCGGCGGTCAGCTCACGTCAAGAGAGCGAGCCTTTCTTTGATGGACAACGGCATATCGGTATTGATCGTCTAATTCTCGCCCTCAACAAGCTGATCGGCGGTGACGCCGCGAAATAAACAGGGAATTTTGCGAAATCCCGCCTCTCGCTGTGATTCAGGTGGCCTCGTTACCGACTAATTTCAATGGCTTGCAGGCAAATTCCCTGCGCAGCTGAACAGGGAATTTCAAAACGTGTAGCAGGGAAATTGTTCCAAGGATCAGGGAGCAAGCGGTGACGATCGCATGTCCGCTTGTGGGGTAACAGCGGACGCCCCCAATTAGCGTCGCTGCGGCAGCTAATGACCCAGAGCAGACTCTGGATGAGCGCGATAAGGACCTGCCTTGCTCGAATTGCATCGAGCGACACTGAATAGTAGGTTTCTCCGAGCAGGGGCATTCGCAGGAGGACGTTATGGTACTCCGCAGGTTCGTCATTGAGAGAGACATCCCCAAAGTCGGCACTTTTGAGCGAGAGCAACTCCGGGGTGCTGCCGCCAAATCGAATGAGGTGCTGCACCAGCTCGGTCCTGATATCCAGTGGGTCGAGAGCTACGTAGCTGATAACAAGACCTTTTGCGTCTACCTCGCCAAGGATGAGGCTATCATCCGAAAGCACGCTGAGATCAGCGTTTCCGGCGACAAAAATCACCGAAGTGAAGAAGATGATCGATCCGACGACGGCGACGGCCTGACGTCGCGGTTGCCTCTGCTGTAGTTCTCTAGGGCGCTCGCGGCGCACATCCATCGTCGAATTGGCTCGATGTCGCCTATTGGCCCTCAACGGACATTCCGGCCGGCAGTGCTGATGTCTGCTTTCCGGGTAACGGCGGACATCGCGTCATGCCTGCATCATTTCAGCTTTTGACCCAAAGCGGACGCGCCAGCGCGCGGCAGGCGCGGCAGCCCGAAGCGAACGCGCCGGGATCCCACTCACCGCTTGTCTAAATCAACGGCGCGCCGTGCCGTAAATGGCACATCGGGTCTCGCAGTTGTTCACGCACATATTTCCCTTGCCCGAGCAGTTCGTCAGGCAACGTTGCTGGCATGAGGTTTGGGCCAGAGCAGAAAGCGGCATTGCAACGATACACACGAACGTAGCCGCCCAAATCAGCTTGGACATGATCGTCTCCTGGTGAAAGCGCAAAGCGCGACCAGGAGCTACGATGGCCGGCGTGATACCGGCGTGAGCCAAGCGTGAAAAAGAGCGCCGTCTGGCGCGATCAATTGCAGCGGCGAGACGAATTTAGGCCATTTTGCTCACAAAATGTCGCCGGCGGCGAGACGCAAGCCCTGAAAATACCTTGAGTTCTGACGGTCTTCGTTTTTTGAAGCGGCTTTGAGCAGTCGTTCCAAGGCTGACGGATCCGCTGTCGCCTTCATCATTTGGAACTGCTCTCGGCTCTTCGCGCGCTCGCCCGTCAACGCATAAGCGGACGCCAGGGCGGCGCGCAGCGGGGGCGATGGGGTCGCCAGCGACGCTGCTTCCAGCAGCAAACTGATCGCTTGTTGGTCGTTGCCGAGTTCGAGCTGCGCGATACCGGCGAATCTCAGCCACAGGCGTTCGTTGGGATCATGAGAGCTTTGCCGCAGGGCATTTTCGATACGGCGGAGGCCCTCCTCGGTGCGATGCGATAGAACAAGGGCGAAACCAGCGTGCGCCTCCGCCGGCAGAAAGCTGGGGTTCAGTTCTAGCGCGCGATCGAACGACCGGAGCGCCAAATCGCGTTGACCGCGTTCGAGATAAATGATGCCGCGCCAGTAATAAGCCCGTTCACTATTGGGATCGATCTGAAGGGCCCGGTCGAGCAATGAGTCGGCCTGCTCAAGAGCGGAATTCCGGTGGCCCTTCAAATTGGCGCTCGACATCACCTGTCGGGCGGCAAGCCCGATCAATGCCAGCGCCGAGTTGGGATCACGCCGCAACGCCTCTTGGTACAGCGCTAGGGCCGCGGCGGCGTCGTCCGATGTCGGACTGCGATACTGGATGGTCAGTGCCTTGGCAATCAATTGATGCAACGGCGCAAGAGCGATGGTTGCGTCATCCAAGCCGCGCGCTGACGCATAGCTTGCCCGCACTTGCAGGTCACGCGCGATACGCCTTGACAGTGCGCCGCCTAGACCGCCGACCGCTTCACCGTCTGCGACGTAGTCGCCGGCCCAGACCACCGTCTGGTTGGTGGTGTCGGTCAAGCCGACCTGGACTCGAACAGTCGAGTCTTCGCGCCGCACTGACCCCCACACCGAGAACTGGATCGGATTGCCGTCGGCGGATTGCTTTTGCGCACTTAGCGCTGAACGGCCGTCGAATACGGTCAATCCTGAAAATCGCGACACGTTCGCTAGGACGTTCTCCGTCAGCGCGACGGCGATACCGGTTGTATCGGCCGCCTGGGATTGAAAGGATAACACTCGCAGTGGGATCGTCGATGGGACTACCGGTTTGGTGGAGATAATGTGCGTCAAATCGGTCCGGATCGCCGGTTCGTAGACGACGAACAGGGCCGCCAGGACAGCCGCCGCTAGTGCCGCCGCACCAATAGCTGAGGTCATCGCGGCGCGGCCATCGCGGCGCATGACGGAAGACGGTTTTGCCGGCGCCGCAATTCGAGCTTCAGACGCAGGTGCCGGCTCGGATTTGCCATTAGCGTCACCGGCGACCGTGCCGCCGGCGACGATGACTTCCGCCGTCGACGCCATATTGCGTCCTGCTTTTATCCGCTCGATCAGATCGACGGTGTCCGCTTCCGGCGCGACATCGAGCTCCTTTTTGAGAAGCGATATAAAATTCCTCACCTGTGCGAGCGCTTGCTCGCGGCCCAGATGGCGCGCCGTTATTCGCAAGCTCAGCCGAAACCAGTCTTCCCGGAGCGGATCGACCGCAGTTAGCCGTGATGCATATTCAATGGCCTGCGCCGCGTCGCCGGATTGGTCCTTCTGCGCGGCCGATGCCGACAAGATTGCGCCCGCATTGGCTTCGATCGCCACGCGCTCGGCCGATGCCCAATCGCGAAACGTCTCGCTCTCTATCTCCAAGTCGGCAAGAAATTGCCCCCGATAGAGAGCAGCCACATCATCGACGGCCGCTTCCGCCCGTGACAGCTTGCGCAGTCGACGCGAATCGACGGTGAGCCTGTCCTTTATCGCCACTGTCTCGCCGTCGATGAGCAACAATTCATCCGCTGCGGCGCCGAGGTCGGCACGAAGCGATGCCAGGCATGCGCGCAAATTCTGGCGCGCTTGCCGATCGACTCGGTCCGGCCAAAGCAGCGTCGCAAGCCGTTCGCGGCCGGCTTGCATCGGTACCTGCATGGCCACGTAGGCCAGGAGGGCCCGCGCCTTTTTTGACGAGATCGGGATGACGTCAGGTGATCGGTCGGGGCAACGAAGGCTGAAATCACCTAAGAGCCGCAATTCAAACCGTGGACTTGCGCTCATGAGCATCACCAGCCATCGACAAGCTTGGCTGCGGCCAAGGATTTCACACCGTTTTCCGCGCCGCCGTCTGCTCGTGGTGGAATGTCAACCTGCCAGCAAAGATTAAAGGCAAGGAGACGTCATGGCAACCGATCCGCCCAATGTCTCCTTCTGGCCCTAGCGGACATTCTGGCAGTCGCAGTTGATGTCCGCTTTCGGTGCTAAAGCGGACATCACCCCTCGATCGCACCACGGCCGCTAATGACGCAAAGCGGACATCGGGTCGAAGCGGTGTGACTCAGGCGGGACCGCTTGTTTTCATATTTCTGCTTGCAAAGGGACTGAGCGGAAAAACGTTCACAAAGAAAGCATCGCTGTATCTCATCGTTTCTGCCGGCTTGCTGGCAATTCTTCTGACGGCCAGCCACCAGTTCAGTTGGCTTGACGTTTTAGTCTCAACGGCTGCCACGTTGCCAGTCATGCTCGGCATGTACGTCGGACAACATATGCGCGATAAAATTGCAGGCCGCCGCTCGCTGACCTCATACGCAACCCGAAGGTGAGCAACGGCCTCTCGCCTGGCGGCGGGCGTCACCATTTTTTTGCTGCGACATCCTTCAGCATGGCGTTGTCGAGCATCGCCTCGGCCAAGAGCCGCTTCAGCTTGTCGTTCTCGTCTTCCAGTGACTTCAAACGCTTCGCGTCGGATACCTCGAGACCGCCGTACTTGGCCTTCCATTTGTAGAACGTTGCGCTGCTGATCCCGCACTTACGGCACACGTCGGCCGTCTTCACTCCGGCCTCATGCTCGCAGCGACCCAAACTATCCCAATCGTCTTTTCGCTCGGGTCCAATCCGGTCGAGGTTGGCCTTGTTCAAAGCCTCAATCATCCCGGCGGCAACGTCACTGGCCACACCGCCCTTCAAACTACAGTGACGG
>JBAUCK010000187.1:0-3131 GCA_049677525.1 Xanthobacteraceae bacterium | reverse complement strand
CCAACCGACGATTAGCAACGAGGAGCTGAAGCAGGTCGGTTCGACGCGATGCCCTCGCAAACCGAACCGCGTCAGGGATATTTCTTAGCTAATTCTTGCGCAAGCTGATCGCTCAACTTTTGGGGCATTTGAATTCCGGTCAGCTTCCAGCGCCAGTTTAAGAGCTGCAGTCGAAGGCGGAACTGTTCGGCCGCCAGAGCATCGATGGGCAACCCAATCGAAAAATGACCCAGCCAGTATTCGGTGTTTAGCCATGCACTCAGTGCAGTCCTGAATGACAGGCCCGGCAGTCCTCCAACGTTGAAAGATGTTGCGCCTAACTCAGTTGATACTGAGCGTCCCCTTAGCAACTCAATAAGGTTCTCGGGATTAATAATTTCCGCCACCCAGGGATCAACAATAGTGCCGGCAGCCGCGGATGCCAGTGCAGTTCCAAAAGTGCCAAACCTATTTGATCGACCGGTGACCCGGAGATAAGCGCCGACGATCTGCTCGGTGAAAGAGCGCCGAAGCCGCACAAAATCCACCTGCTCATTCAGTGCGGCCGCATCACGCGATTGGAGATCGACAGCTAAGGACCTAAGCCCAAAGAATGGCCAAGCCCAGTAGGCGACTAGCAAGACGACAAAGAGAAGAAAAACCAGCCAGAACCGTTTCATAGGCTGGATTAGCCCATCCATTGCGGCAACACCACGGCCTATCAGCGCGCTGCTGAACACCTTGATCGCGCATACCACCGTGTCGCAGATTGGGGGACCGCCCGGTTAGGGGTCGTGCCGCCGCCGCAGGTCCAGCAGCGTGCCATTGGCGCGCTGGGCCACGCATCGGTGCTCGCGCTCACGGGCCGCCTGTTTGCACCTCGAAAATTAGATAATCAAAGACACTTTGAGAAAGGCTTGTGTTCAGGTTTGTCGCTTCACGATTAGGTAATGTCAGACCTTCGCCGCACTCAGAAACCAGAGCCTACGGCCGTGGTCGGAATTCTAGTGCAGTGGCGGCAACGCGCTACCAACTCCCATCTGTCCGAAGCCAGTGTAAGCCTGCATATCACATTGGTCCGTCTGTACGGCATAGCGGGAGCTAGTAATCGTGTTGCCATCGAGAAACAATGCATAAGTGCGACTGTGCCCATGATCTGAAAAACGGACGCAGGTGAGCCAATTCCAGCCCTGAAACGCGTACACCCAGCGCGGGGCCGATATTTCGAACGCCTCGTAGGATGTGTAGTCCTTGAAGTTATCCTTGAGATAGCTGGCAATGACATCGCGATACGATGGATCAGGGCCTGCCTCCGGCATCCCTCCATTCGTTGATGTGAGCTGATCGCATCCGGTCACAGTAGCGGCCATCAACAGCAGAGCCGCCCAAGCCGCGTGCCACAAACTCTGGCCGCCGCACTGTTTGCTTGGACTCAAAATCTTACACCTCGTAGCCTCCCCAAGGACTAACTATGGTGAAACCTACTTCGCGGCAATTAAACGACCAAGCTAGTACAGAACTCGAGCGGGCTTGCCAGAAATGGCGGCGCGCTTATCGTTGAAGGCATCGGTTCGCCGGCCGCCTACTCCAGGTTGCTGCGAATACTCACGCGTTTCCGGCTGCGCTGCAATATAACACAGCGCAATATCGCGGCTGCCAGCGACGCCAGGATACCTTACGAAGAGACCGTTACTTGTCCTTCACTGCTTTACCTCAGCCGTGCGCACTTCGCTGGGATGAGGGTCAGCAAGATCATGCATCTTGCGGTCTGCCCAAATCTTAAGATCGGCGACGGTGAAATGCTCGAGAAATGGGTTGGCCTTTATCAACTGCGCGGGATTGGTTCGGCCTGTCGCGTCGGCACTCGCCATAACGAGCGCGGCGTCCGCGTTATCCGACGCTGAAAGGACCGCAACAGCGCCTGCGGCGCCAGCAAAGTGGGCCAAGTAGATCGCTCCGGCAGTGACCGGCAAGCCTCGTTGCCTTAGAACCGCGGCATTGTGTTCGACGAAACGCGCTGTGATTTCACGAGCAAGTTTTGCCTCTTTTCGTAGGGCTAATGTTTCGCTTTTACTACGCCCGTTAGTCAGATCAGGTCGGTACTCGCGGATTAGCTCGAGCCAAGTATCGTTGAGAAATTGACCGAGACCGGTTGCGCTAGAGTGGCTGTTCTTCGCGTTTGGGTCATCAGTTGATTCTACTTCAATGATCCGTTCGACCACGGCATTGATAGCTGCTGTACCGGTCAGCTCGTCGCGTCCATCAAAGTACCGATACAATGATTCACCGGACCAACTCAGGCAAAGCACCATTAAGAGTGTACTTATTCCAATGGCCAACCAAGGTCCCTGCCCGCTCCGAGCTTCCAAAAATAACCAACGCTCGCTCTCACTGGGGACAATCTGATGAAATCTTAACGGTGCCGTATCAGATGTTAATGCGATGGGGGGCTCAGAGGGTATCAGTTGCTGCGTGTCAATGTCACTGAGGTTGTCATTTCTCGTCATCTCCAAAAGTGATGGCGTGACTTCCAGTCTTTCGTCTTCCTGTTGTCGAACCGACCATCTGTCGGCGAACTCCGACCCCTCGCCGACCTTGCTGATAGCTTCTGCTTTCACGGTGTGTGATTTTGTCCAATAAAGACGAACGGACTCCGTATCACCTGAAGGCCGAAACCCAACTTCTATGGGCCGACCATGTGGAGCGTTACAATAACAAATTGCTCGGCGTCCGAATCTCGTTCGGTCGTTAAGCTTAAACGACAGTTAGCGAAACGTGGCGAAGGATCCATCAGATGCTCATCTTTTGGCGAGTGGCGCACGCCGTCGATGTAACACATTGTTAATTTTTGTGCGGCCCGTCATGCTTTAATCCTCTACGCAGCCTGAAACCTTATCCGCCTGCGGTATGCGCGCGCGCCAAATGTGTCAATCGGCGCCCAAAAGTTTGCACGCCGAAACACATACAAGGAATTCGAAATGGCCATAATCGCAGACTATGATGCTTAATCAGCCGTTGATCGCGTTGTCGCTCATTTGCGTGGCGTGCTGGAGATGAGCGAGCGGCGGGCCTGCAGCCTCGTTGCCGCCGATCGCAAGATGATCCGCTATCGGTCACGTCGACCGCCAGACACGGAGCTGCGTGTCCGTCTG
>JBAUCK010000186.1:0-1814 GCA_049677525.1 Xanthobacteraceae bacterium | reverse complement strand
ATCCGCCGCGCCGAATTGCGTGACAGTGCAACCAGGCTCACCGCGGCAAACGACCTCGCCATCCGCCGCGCTCTGGAGGCGGCAGGTGTCGAGTTCATTGATGAAAGTGAAGGTGGTGGCCCGGGGGCGAGACTAAAGAAATCCCCGCATGCAGCATCGTAAGCGGCCGTGATCGAGGATCATTTGAACATTATTCTGCGCCATGCTCGCGAGGCTATCGGCGATCAGCCAAGTTTGGCGCCGGCGAAGAGTCGCGCGAGTCGGGTGCACGTCCATCGCTGTGTTAGCCCACAGATCGTCAGGCTGCGTTTCGCGGCCGCAGTTTGGAGTCTTGCGGGTATAAATTGCCGTCCGCGGCGGGTAATTCGTACCAAAATGGATGAGAGCCATGGATTGCTTCAAGCTCTTCCCGATCGTCGTACACACTCTGGCCGCGTTCAGAGAAGGGTCGTTGCGGTGGTTTCGAGTAAAGCCGTCGCAAAAACTCAAGATCTCTCTCGTCTTTCGGCGAGAGCGACACCGCGTATGAATAGTCTCCCCAAAATAAGTGCTTTTTGTATAGCTGTTCTGCGGTCCGCAGCGCATTAAGCCGGCCGCACGCAATGTTCTCCGGGCTGTATGCGAACACGTCAAAGCGCGCCCGCAAATGTGCTTCCTCGGCATCCTGCGCATCGGTCAGAGGGGTATTGTTAGCGCGCAGTTCGAGGAATTCGATTAGTCTTAATAAATCTTGGTGCCACTGGTCTCGGCTATATTTGGTCGGACACGGCACTTCGAGCCGCTGCCGGATCGCATCGACCTGCGCCTTCAATTTTTGGATCATTTGCGCAACGGCAGGGATTTTGCGCTCCTTCCCTCTATCACGAGACCGCAGCTCACGTTCCATGTCGCGGTATTTTCTCGCGAGATTAGGGTTCACCGTGAACCCATATTCGTCGGGGACGACCTTGGCCTTCTTGCCGGCTTTGGGCAGCAGCGCTTCTGCAATTTTCAATGCCACTTTTCTGCGCGCTTTAAGGTCTGCAGCTGCGTCCTGGACGATGCCGAGCAACGCGTCGAGCGCTTGAGGATCCCAGTCTTGGATGAGCGGCACCACCGCCGCCGTTTGCGTGCCCTTAGACGCTTCAACAGAATTCGTGCTGGTGCCTCGTTCAACCGAGCTCCGCAAAGCGCGCGGCCGCGGAGGGCGCATTCGTTTCGCCGGGAAGCATTTCGACGCGACCTCCATTCTTACATCGGCTGGCACCTTTGGGTCCCTAACCAATTCGAGAAGGAAATCACGCCGCGATGCAGTCGGATGGTCTAATCCGGCCGCCAAAATTCTGTCCGTCAGCACGGTACGTCTGTTCGGCGTATGAAGCTTTCGCCCGCCACGGCGTTCGCCGGGCCTCGAGCCTCTCAGCATATTAGTTCTCCAGGATAGGCACTTAGCCGCTCAGGCGTGCCATGACGTCGCCTCGGCACGGCCTCGCCAAACGCAGCGATTCCGCAAGCTTTGTACCTGCAACCATTAGGGTCCCCTGTGGAGGGCACGCCGCGATCAACGGATTCCAATTGCGGAAATCGCGTCAGTCCTATTTGCCGGACAGTTACTAATATTTTGCTACCGCCGTGACTATCCCATCACAACTCGATTGCTACTCGACCACAGTCTCGAGCCCGAGCCGACCCAAAATCGACCACCCCCCTCCAAATCATAACAAGAAAACCCTTGATTTTATTGATCCAGCCAGCGTACCGCAAAATGCCCCGACTTCTACTCGCATAACCCGAGGCGCGTAGACACCTCATCCGATTTTCGCTTTTTGCAGGCG
>JBAUCK010000185.1:0-1710 GCA_049677525.1 Xanthobacteraceae bacterium | reverse complement strand
ACCTGCGTCCGCCGCTCACGCTGACTTCGGATAATCATCATTCTCGGTAGCAATCTGTCAGTATCTAGCGGTCATTACTTCCGATAAGCGGCTTTATCGGAAGTGCACGCCGAGCTTGAGAGCAACGTGCCAAACCACGCCAATGCCATCGTTGACTCAGAGAAGATCATCGAGTCCATTTTGTCGCCAAAGCTCATCACGGTTGGGGCTTAGAAATCGGCGATATAAACCGAGGAGCCATCCATGAGCATTACTAAGCCGCGGGGCGAACCCATCGCTGGGGCACCCAGTGTGCCAAGAGTGGATCTGAAGCTTGAGGCCTTGGCCATCCCAGTTGCAGACGTCGATCGCGCGAAAGAGTTCTACACGAGCCTCGGCTGGCGGCTCGACGCCGACTTCCCCTTCGACAACGGCTTCCGTGTCGTCCAGTTCACGCCGCCAGGTTCGCCTTGCTCGATCCAATTCGGCACCAAGCTGACGTCGGCGGCACCGGGCTCCGCCCAGAGCCTTTATCTGGTCGTCTCGGATATCGACGCCGCACGCAAAGCGCTTGCAACGCGCGGCGTCAAGATCAGCGAAGTCTTCCACCCCGGGGAGCCTGGAGCTCAGTTTCGGCTCGACGGATCGAGCGGGCGCCTCAGTGGCCTCGCCCCCGGCCGCGCGAGCTACGGGTCCTTCGCGACATTCAGCGATCCCGACGGCAACCGTTGGCTGCTGCAGGAGGTTACGGCACGGTTGCCGGGGCGTGTGGACACGAACGTCACATTCACTTCGGCGGCTGATGTCGCGGACGCGCTCCGGCGTGCGGCTGCCGCGCACGGCGAGCACGAGCGCCGGCTCGGCAAGGAAGATCGAGAGGGCTGGCCAGACTGGTATGCCGAATACATCTTGGCGGAACAGACCAGCAAGCCATTGCCGTCATGAATGGCGCCTGAAGTCCGCCATGAGCAACCGCATCCTCGTTTTTTACGGATCGTATCGTTCCGATCGAATGGGAATCCGGCTGGCTTATTTCCTGGTCGAGCGGCTGCGCCGCCGTGGCGACGACGTCGAGTTGATTGACGCGAAAGCGGTTAATCTCCCGATGCTGGATCGGATGTACAAGGAATACCCGAAGGGCAAAGCTCCGGAAGCCCTTGAACGGCTCGCCGGGAAAATCCGGCATGCTGACGGATTCGTGTTTGTTACGGGTGAATACAATTGGGGGATTCAGCCCGGACTGAAGAACCTGACAGATCATTTCCTCGAGGAGTGGTTTTGGCGGGCAGCCGCCATTGCTAGTTATTCGGGCGGGCGCTTTTCAGGTGTGCGGGCCGCAACTAGCTGGCATGGCACCCTCTCCGAAATGGGAATGGTGGTGGTTTCAAGCACGATAGCGGTTGGTCCGATTGACCAGACTTTGTCAGCCGAAGGCGAACCCATCGGCGAGAGCGGCCGGGCACTTGAGCGCACGTTTCCACGCTTTGCCGATGACCTGACGTGGTGGGTAGAAGCGGCCAAGGCGCAGAGACAACACAAGCCGCCGCCTTACTGACGGGTACAACGCACCGCCGGGAAGGAGGCTAGACTGTCTCGGCACGCATTTCGTCTGCAATGTATCCCTCACCGAGGGCAGTCGGTCCCGCGTCTCGTCGGCTGAGGCCGCGCACGCCGACGACGATTATATCGCTGCGCTCCGGCCGATGCTCGCAACTTCGAATGGCTCATTAA
>JBAUCK010000184.1:0-21024 GCA_049677525.1 Xanthobacteraceae bacterium | reverse complement strand
TACCTTGGCTTTTATTTAGACGCCCCCGCCCGTTCCGCAACTTTTGAGAAATCGTTAGGAGCGGGCCAAGTGCGCACATGCTGCTCGGACCGGACGCGAGGCGGACACGACCACACATGGCAGTTATTTGGGTTTGCTCTCGCGGATTACCATTACCCCCTTTCGGAGCGTCAGGCGTCCCTGGAATGCTCCGGCCGCCAAGCTATTCGGCATGGTTGATCGCCACGACGAGGTCGCCGACGACTGGATCCCCACAGCAGAAACATCAACGCTCTGCCGCTGCCGCTCGCCGCTACTTTCATTGGCTCCGCGAAGAAGCCGACCCGCAGAACACGATCCGAGAGAATTATCGCCTGAAGATTGAGAACGCCATACTCCGCAAGGAATGTGAGCGCCTAGCTAAGCGAGCCCGCGAAGACGCCTAGATTCATCGGCGAGCCGGCCCCATTTAATCGTCATGGTTTTGTTGCGTGAGCGCCGTCGGACACGGCCCGGCTTTGTCGAACCGTGCCTGCCTACATTGGCCAAGAAGCCGCCCACCGGTCCCGACTGGATTCATGAAATAAAGCACGATGGTTTTCGCATCATGGGCCGCCGTGATGCCGCCGGCCCGCGGCTGATCAGCCGTAACGGCCACGACTTCAGCGAGCGCTTCCCGTTCATCAACTTGGCCATCGGCTCGTTACCCGCGAAGTCGTGTCTCATCGACGGCGAGGCAATCGTCACCAACGAGGCCGGGCTTGCCGATTTCGAGCTGATGCGGCGCCAGCGCACCAATGCCCTTGCGGTCCTGGTCGCCTTCGACCTGCTCGAGCTCAACGGCGAGGATCTGCGCGGCCTACCGATCGAGCGGCGCAAACGCGAACTCGCGCGGCTGTTAAAGAAGGCGCAGAGCCATGTGGTGCTGAATGAGCATTACGAGGCCGACGGCGTGACGGTGTTCCGCGAGGCTCGGCTGCGAAGGCATCGTATCGAAGAAGCTCGGGTCCGCCTATCGGTCCGGCCGGTCTGACACTTGGCTAAAGATCAAGAACCCAGGCGCGCCAGCAGCAACGCGGGTGTGGGAAGAGGATTGGGCATAACGTGCCCTTCCCGCCGCTTCGACGGCGGTCGCCGATTTGGGTCTGGCCGGTCCTTGGTGCCGCCGCTAAGGCGGGAACGCGTGGGCGAGGCCGGCAGGGGCACTCACAGCGACGAATTCATTGAACGCGCTAGCATTTGTCTCCGTGAGGGTCACTTGGCAAACCTTTTTCAAATTGCTTACGGTGTTGGTTTGCGTGGTGGCGGTGCTTCAGTTGCCAAAGATGCCGATGATCGCCTGGTTGTTGCTATCGCTGGGAATCATTTGAATCAGGAGTGTTGTGCCCACTACATCATAGGTGCGGGTGAAAGTCCCAAGATTTACCGTGAACTCATCCAGTTCCCATCCGTTAAAGGATTGACCGCCCCAGCCGGAAAGGAGATAGAACTGGATGCTGCCTGATCCATTGACGGTCACCGAAAATCGGATTTTTGCGAAGGCGCTGATGTCGATAGGACCGACGTTTTTTCCGCTGGTCGGCATTTGGTCGAAACTTTGATTAAGCACCACTTTCGTCCCGCCGCCGAACTCCGATCCCAGTAGATACATGCGTGTGACGCTCGAGTATGGAACGTTCGGAGTGTCGACGGCCACTTCGACTTGTCTGTTTGTGGATATAGCGGCGAGGCCGACCGACAGCATCTGAGCTTTGCTATTCTCCGCAGCGTGGAACCACTGGTTTAGGAAACTTCCCCCCGTATCTGTGAGGTTGATGTAAATCACCGGGTTAGCTGTTTCTGTGCCGTCGGCCGCTGGTCCGATTTCATTTACTGTGCAAGAAAAAAAGGCCATCTGTTTCTCCGCCCATCTTTCAACACTGATTAATGCTTATTTGAAAGTATCCTTTCTCTCGCCTGTAAGACAATACAGAAAGTAACGAAGACGGCTGCGACTGAAGGCACAGAGTCGGCTTCGCTACGGGTTCGCGATTCCGTTATTTGGAGGTGGGTGCCTGTGAGGATCGAAGCAAATCAGCTAGGACAGAGTCTTCTCTGAACTCAAAATTGATTTTGATTGGATAGAACAGATTGCAAGACACTGGCTCCGCCGACGCAATGTCGAACAATGCTACGTTGTGACCCGTCTCGCTCAAGGCACTCCTGTATTTGACTCCGTCGTAGCCCTCACGTTTGAAAAGTTCTGCGATGATCTGCGTGGGTGCATAGTCAGCTACATCATCGGTTCGGTCGACCGGCTCCGCGAATGCCAAATCGATAGATGTCCAAACTGACCGCTCCCGCTCGATTGGGTCGGGTTCACTTTGATATCTCGGCCAAAGCTCCGTCCGGGCGCTGTCCTTAGAGCAGTCAATAACTCGCAAATCTCGTTTTGCTGTTACCTCAGCGACCGACACGCTGGAACCGAGCCACGGCCTTACCTCGAGCATGGCTGTTTCTCGCGCAGTCGCGAGATAAAGTGCTGGAATACCCTTTGGACTCGCCCGTCCCTCCGGCGCTCGATACGTCCATCGGAAGTAGCAGGCAGGTGTTCGCGTAGTCGCACGCGGAGTTGCTCGCGCTCACCCGGCGACATGCCGGCAATCACTTTGCCCTGCGGCCCAACGCTACTCCCCGAATTGCATTTTTTGTTGTCGTTTAGAGACAAGGCAAAACCGCTACAAAGGCAATTAGAGCACGGTCTCGGCGCCCAAATCAATCTAGTCCGTGGCATCAACAGCGATCCGGAACGTTGCCGCTTGCAGCTTTATCATTGCCGATTCAATGCGCGGTTACACGATCTTGCGGACAAAACCTGCGCCAAACGAGCCGTTCATTATGCGAATCTCGCATGATGTTCCCATCAACCATCAGATCGCAAGGCTTGCATCTCACAAGCCAAGCATCGCACGGGTCTCCGATGGAGACGCGACCTCCCTCCCGTAAGCGCGGGCAAGGCCGGCGAAGAACTCGACCAGAGTTGCGTTGCTTGGATAATCAAGCTCGGGATACGGATAATCGCCGATCCCCGGCGAGACGTGCCCGCCGCGTTCGATGGCGATGGCCGCGGCGGGCAGGAGATTGCCTTCCTTGCAGGTCACCGTCCACTCGATCTTTTTCTTCTTCGGCAGCATATTGACGAAGGCAAGCGCGCCGTCGGTGGTGCAGGGATGGCCGCCGAGAATGCCTCCCTCGCAGAATGCAAATTGCACGTAGCTCGGCTCGCGCAGCACGCCCATATCGAGAAGCGCCTCTGCAGCGCGCAGGAACGGAATCGTCCAGCATGTCAGATGCGGCTTGACGCCCGCCGCGCGCATGCGCTCGGCGAGGAACATACAGGTCTCGATCGTATTGACGTAGGTTTTGTCGGTGGTCAGAAACTTTTTGCGCGACGCGTCGTACACGTCGATATTGGTGCTGCCGACATCGAGCGCGGCCATGTCAGCGCGAGCGTTGGGATTCTTACCCATTTCAACGATATGGGTTGTACGGTTTTCATCGCCCTTGATCGTATTCTGACCGAGTGTGGAATCGATCAGCACACTGCTGCGGGCGCGGATTTTCTCGACGATTTCAAGATAGACCTTAGGATCGTAGGATGGCGCGCCGTCGGGCTGCCGCGCATGGAAGTGCACGATCGAGGCGCCGGCGGCTTCGCACTCGGCTGCGGTCTGCGCGATCTCATTGGGCGTGAACGGTACGTGTTTGTTGTTGTTGCGCGGCATATATTCGTTGATGCGCGCCATGATGATGATCTTTTTCGCCATAAGTCTCCCCTCCACCTTCGTTCAGTGCACCGCGCCGATCACCGCGCCGCCTGCGCTTTCTTGCGCCGCCGCAATCCGTCCGGCGGGGCGACCGCGGCGTCGCGACCACGCGCTGACGCCGAGAGACAACATCATGACCGCAAGGATCGCGAGCGCGGCGGGCCGGCGAAGTATGTAGGCCGGCTGACCGCTGATCAGCTCGTAGGACAAGACCGCCTGGGTTTCCAGCATGCGCCCGAGCAACAATCCGACGACGGTCGCCGCCACCGGATATTTGTAGCGCACCATCGCCGCGCCGATCAGCGTGAAGACAAAAAGCGTAAGCGGGCCGGCTATCGTGCCGTCGAGCGAATAGGTGCCCATGATCGCAAGGACCAGCACAACGGGCACGATGTAACGCGTCCGCAGACGCACCACATTGCTTGCCACGTAAATGAAGCCGAGCCCGACGGCAAGCAGCGCCACGGCCTCGACGATGTTGTTGAGGATCAGCGCATAGACCATCGGCTTGTGCTGGCGGATCAGGCTCGGACCCGCGACGACATTGTGCATCATGAACGCGGCGAGCAGCACGGCGACGGCGCCATGTCCCGGTATGCCGAGCGTCAGCATGGTCGCCATCGAGCCGCCCTCGCCGCTAGCGACCGCGGCCTCGGCGCCGATGACGCCTTTGGGATTGCCCTGCCCGAACGTGTCGCCGTCCGGCGCGGCGCGCTTGGTCTCGGCATAGGAGATCAGATTGGCGACAGCTGAGCCTACGCCGGGGATGATTCCCATGACGATGCCGATGACCGTGCCGCGCAGCAGCACGCCGGGGTATTTGAACGTGCTCAAGCAGCCGCTGATGATGCGCCGCAGACTGACAGTACGCGAACTGCCGCCATCGACGATGAAGTCCTTGGTGACGAGCGTCAGCAGCTGGCCGGCGGCAAGAAGCCCGATCATCGCCGGGATCGGCGATATGCCGTCGAGCAGATACGGAATGCCCATGGTGCCGCGCATATAGCCGGCGGTATTCATGCCGATCGTCCCGAGCAGGATCCCGAAGGCCGCGGCGAGAATGCCGCGTGTGACATATTCGCTGCCGAGCGAGCCGAGCAGCAGCAGTCCCCAAAGCGCGACGACGAACATTTCGATCGGGCCGATCTTGATGACGATCGCGGCCATCGGCTCGATCATGAGCAGTAGAAAAAGATAGCCGAGCATGCAACACAGCGTCGAGGAAAACAGCGCCAAGCCGAGCGCCTCGTTGTGCTGGCCCTTCAGCGTCATCGGATAGCCGTCGAACGTCGTCGCATAGGACGACGGCGAACCGGGGATGTTCATGAGGATCGCCGGCACCGAGCCGCCGAAGACCCCGCCGGTGTAAACCGAGGTGAGGAAAACGATCGCCGGGAAGAATTCGAGATAAAGCGACAACGGCAGCACGATCGCCATTGCCATGCTGATGGAAATGCCGGGCACCGCGCTGAAGACCAGACCGACGATCAGGCCTGGAACGATCCATAACCAACTCTGCGCCGACGCGACGATGATATGGAGGGCTTCCCAAAACGCCGACACGTCGAGCATGCAGCCCTCCTATATGACCAGCGTGTACATCGGGTAAGGCAGGAGCGCCCGAAACGCGCCGATCAGGACGAGCGAGACCAATAACGGATAGAGCGCCAGCGGCAGCCACCGCCGCTCGCCGCAAATGAGCATAGTCGCAAGCACGAACAGCCAAGTGCCGACATCAAAGCCGATGACGTTGAGGAGCGAGACATAGAGGCCGAGCGCAACCACGAGTCCGCCAACCGGCGCCAGCTTGCGCAAGCTCATGCTGCCGAGCGCACCCGCGCCATGCGCGTCAGGCGCCGACGGCTGCGCCTCGAATTCACCGGCGCGGCGAAAGCATTGCGGCAGGATGACGAGACAAAGGCACAAGGCCACCACCGATAGCGGCGCGACCAGCAAAAGATTGTGGATGTTGAGCGACGCGGATATCGCATCGAGCAAATACCAGAGTACCCAGGCGCCGATCGCTGCAAGGAAGATCAAATGCCCCCAATCTATGACATAACGAGATCTTCGATCACCCATCTCGCGTCCCTCTACCGTCGTCACTGAGCGATCCCCATGGCGGCGTTACCTTCCCAAATAGGCGCTACCTGCCTTGCAGCAGATCGGCATGGTCCTGAATTTGTTGACATGTCTTGAGATAAACCGCGTCCGAATCGTCCGGCCCGTACCAGGTCGAAGCGAGATCCTGCTTTTGCAGCGCCGCGACGACTTTCGGATCGGCGAAGACATTCTTGTAGGCCTCGACCAGCCGGGTATAGCGATCCGGATATTTGCCCTTAAAGGCGGAACTCACCACGAAGCCGCGCAGCGAACCGGCGACCGGTTCGAATTTCGCGCCGACATTGACCTCCGAAACCGCCGGCGCGGCGAACGGCGGCTTGCGTTCGGCAGCGAATGTCAGAAGCGGCCTGATCTGATCGGCGATCGGCAAAAAACCTTCGCCCCCGGCAAAGCCCACGTCGACCACACCGCCGAGAACGGAGGTCCGCACGATCCCGCCGCTTTCAAAGGTGATGAGACGAAGCTTCCCGGTGTCGATCCCGGCGGCCCGCATGAGCAGGATCAGGTTGATGTAATCCGTCGAGGAACGGGGGAAGCCGACCGACAGGCTGGCCGGATCTTTCTGCAGCGCTGAGATGACCTCGTCGACGGATTTCAGATCGCTGCCCGTGCTCGTCGCCAGCAGCGTGTAGTCGCGCGCCGGCAGATTGATCATGGCGAAATCGGAAATCTTGAACGGCGCGTGCTGCAGCAGAATGTTAACCGGGATGAAGCTCGCCGCGGTGACCAGGAGCACATAACCGTCGTCGTTCTGCCGGAGGAAATATTCGTGGCCGAGCATCTCGCTGGCGCCCGGCACATTGGCCACGGTGACCGGCCTGCCGAGCTCTTTGCCCAGCGGGACGGAAACGAGGCGGCCGAGATTGTCGGTGTAACCGGCCGGCGGATTGGGATTGACCAGGACGATGGGGCGGGACGGATAATCCTCCGCCGCCACGATGGCCGGCGCGAAGACGGCCGCGGACGAGACGGCGGCGGTCGCATATTTGAGCGCAGTACGGCGCGTGATCGGCCTCGTCATTTGCGTCTCCCTGTTTTGGCGGCCTTTGCGGACGCTCTATGGTCTTGGGCGCGTCATCGCGCCGGGCTTTATGAAGCTTTGCGCTCGCCGGCCGCGCCTCGCGGATCGAGCTTGGCCAGGATTTCGCGGCCTTCGAGCATATCGTCGAGCGTGCCGAACACGTTCATGTAGTGGCCGGCAAAGCCGAGTTCATCGAGACGGCAGAACAGCGCGGAGAAATCGAAATCGCCCTCGCCGGGCCTGAGATGCACTTCCTTGCCGTTACAGAAGCAGTCGGCGAGGCGGACTTCGTCGCAGCGGCCGATATCCATGCCGGCCAAGAAGCCGTCGACGCCTTCCGGCACTAGATGCGCATGATTGGCCGTGAAGGCCCAGCGCAGCCGAGGCGACTTCAGCCGGTCGAAATAAAATTGTGTCTCCTCCAGCGTGTGCCCGAGATAGTGCACCTCGGCGTCGTCCGGCTCCCAGTTCATGTTCTCGAGCAGCAACGTCAGGCCGATCTTCTCGGCGTAATCGGACAAGCGTTCGAGTCGCTCGAGACCGGTCTGCATCCGCAAATGCACGTCGGAAGTGAAATGATAGCCGGCATGGACTACCATCCACTCGCCGCCCAGCCGTTTGCACGCATCCATGTGTCCGGTCAGGTAACGATCGACACCGTCACGCACATGCGGCGCATATTCGGCCACATTGACCGCCGACATGGTGTGGATGCCGATGTGGATACCGTTCGCTTCGCAGGCCGACCGTATGGCGCCGACGCGCGCGGCGGTCAGGCTCTCGATGGCGTTAGGCGCGACGTCGACCTTCAGATCAAGGTAACGGACACCGTGCGCGATGGCCGCCGCTATACCGTCCTCGATTTTGTTCTTTTGCCCGAGATCGATCCCGATCCGGTCCCGCAGGGTCGTCGCCCGAGTCGCCGACAAGGTCATGGCCCTGTCCTTTCCTGAACGTTTCCCTTTGTTTTCTTTTGGCGGCTATTCTGCCGCCCGCGATGCGTGGGCGCCACCGAGTCGCAATGCGCCCACGCGATATCGCCGCCGGTCTCACGCCGATTTCTTGTATTCCTCGAAACCGCCTTTCACGACGATCTCGGCGACGTTGCCGTCGGGATCACGGAACTTCACCGCCTTCGCCTCAGGCTTTGACAGGATGGTCCCGCCCATGGCCGCGACTTCCTTGGCCGTCGCCGCGCGGTCGGGAACTTCGAGGCCCCAATGGTGAATGCTCGGGCCCGTGCCGTTCAATTGCGCCTCCGGCGCGCTCTCGTTTTCGTAGAGCATGAGCGCGATGTCGGTTTCGCCATCGGTCATATGACGCGACAAGTGACCGTGATTGCTGACAGTCTCGAGCTCCTTGAAGCCGAAGACGTTCTTGTAGAAACGCGTCGAAACTTCGAGGTCGGTGACCTTCATCGCGACGTGGGCGATGCGGGCCTTCTCGCTCCTCGCCTTCTTCTCGTAGCGGCCGACACCGACGATCTCGCCGAGCGTACCGTCCGGCGCGAAATATTTCAGCGCGCCTTCGGCACGATCGGAAAAGATCTTGCCGCCGTTATCCTCGATCTTCTTGATCATGCTCGGCCGGTCTTCGACCTCGATGCCGATGTGATGGATGCGCGGGCCGGCGCCGGCGAGCTTGGCTTCCTTCTCGTCCTCGCTGTCGTAGAGCATCAGCGCCAGATCGATATTGCCATCCGTCATGTGGCGCGACAGGTGGCCGCGCGCATGCTTGTTCTTGGTCTGATAGATCCCGAAAATGTCCTCGTAGAACTTGGTCGTTTTCTCAAGACTGTCTTTGTCGCGGCATTTCAGTGCGATGTGAACGAGGCGTGCCATGGGGTTCCTCCTGCCAAAAGTATGAGCGTCCGAGCGCTCAGACGGAAGCATCCGCCTGCGCGGCCCATTCGGCGATGGACGATTATGCAGCGCCGCGCTTAATCACGGCGCCGCAAGCCATCACCCGAAAACCAAACAATGTGTGCGCTCGTGCAATAGCGCTTTTGTAAATCTTGACAAGACTTATAGTTTTCTGTAAACTAACGTGTACATACTGAAATTGATCGGAATTTTTGGGAACTGGCGCTGCATTCTTGCGGCGCCATTTTTGTTTGCTCGAGATTTAGCTCGCGCTCCGCGCGAGCATTTCAAGGCGTGGCCCTGCTGAAGAAATAATCCGAGCAGAAGGAGGATGACGAAGGGACGACCACAAGGCGTTCCGTAATCTGTCATTCCGCGAACTGACGCTCTGACCACGTCGCGATCGACCCTGCCGGGCGCCGCTAAAGCATTGCCAGGCGGCGGCGCAGCCAAAAAGCGCCGACCGCCGCTTCGGATGACAGGACTAACGACGTGCTGCCATGTGTCCTTAGCGCGTTTCTTTCGGCAGATGACCGAGCAGCACACGCACCTCAGCGTTAAGGCTCGCCTCGGTCCGGCTAGTGGTGCCGCGCGCGATAAGTGTCGATCTCAGCCTTTGAGACATCTTGCAGATAGCATTTCGGCTCGGCACCGCCCGGCCGACTGTATGCACTTCGGGCGCCGCAGCGACTGCCGTTGCGCGCTAGATCTTCGGGGCAGGCGCACGGATGGCCCGTCGCGTAATAGGCCTGCTGGCTTTATTGAATGATCGCAGCTGTTATTTGCTGATTGGTCGGCGTTTGATCGAAGCCGATCGCGGGAGAAGGTAGCGCCACAAGGATCGCGAATAGCAATCTCATTCGCATGGTGCCCAAAAAATTCGATGGCTAATCGCCTCTATTGAACCCGTGCTTGGACAATATTAATCACGTGTCGATCTTGCCCAACCAAGAGAGAAATTGAATATGTTTTAGGCGAGTTGCTGCTGGAGACGCCTGAAGCGAGCGGCTGCAAATGGACTTGGCCGCCATACTATTCCCCTGGAAGGTGACCCGGCGGATGTTCTTTACGAGCCGCTCAGACGACGATTCATTGCACGGATTTCTGTCTCATCCCCACTCCTCGATGGTTACGATGAGCCAGAAATCCTCCGTTCCTCAAGCCGCTAAATTTGTCTCACAAGCGCTGATGCCGGACACACGGAAGTTGTCGACCGCCGCGGCGCGCTTGTTTGATGCACTTATGACGATCATGGCTTACCCGACGAAGGTGCGTAGCCCCGAGTCAAATGACGTAGATGGAGCGGCGTCGAGCAGAGCCCGCGATGAGGCCCGTCGTGATCATTGATTAACGATTCAGATTTACGTTGGGAGACTTCCAGCACATGACGGAGTCGAGGCATTGAAAGCGGTTTATGCGGCTTGCGCGATTGTCGTCGCCGCCCTGGCCGGGTCGGCCTATTTCTTCAGAAGCTCATTTTTACCGACCGCGATCCGCCACCAGTCGTTGCACCAGTGGCGAAGGTGGAGTTGCCAGCCGGTGCGATTCTCATACTCGTTGGTGACGGCATCTGCCGTATGAATGCTCTCGACAACGCGACTGGCAAAATCATGGATTACGGCGTCGTCAAATGCTCGAATGCGGCCGAGCAAAACTTGGATTCCTGGAAGCAGGCAACGCGTAAGGACAAGTTCGTCGAAATCCCCAAATCGTTTCGACATGACCCGCCATAGTTCGAGCGCGGGTTATGCGCATTGGTCAAAAAAAAGCCCGGCGCAATGGCCGGGGCTTGGGAATGCACGTTTGTTCGATCACGACGATGTGTGCCGCGGACCAGTTAAGCCGCGATGTTGCCCAAATCCAGACTTGGGACCGTCTCAAACGACTGTTTGAATTTCAATCAAGCGTTTGAAACGGTGAGGTATCCATGTCCTTTCACGAGACACGTTTCCCCAGCGACCGTTTTCCTGCCGATCTTCCGTGCCCGCACTGCGGAGGTGCAATGCAGTTGCAAGGCAGCACGGCCGATTCCGCTGGGATTTCTGAACTTCACAGCTACGGCTGTGTCGGGTGTGGGCTGTCGATGGCCGCGGGTTCCATAAAGGGTGCCACTCACGATTCATGGGCGAGTCTTATGGCGCGCCGCTAAGCTGCCCGGCCTGCCGACGGGGCACGCTGCACGACGAGGGTGCGTGCTGGGTTGAACGTCAATGGGTGTTCGGGGTTGTTAGTGCGAGCGCCGCCCATCCATCCTGCACGGCGGCGCTCTGTGGCCCTGGCTGAGTACCTCGGAACATTTCGGTCAGGGCCGCATCTGCTGGGGTCTTGGGTTGAAACGCAGATGCGTGATGAGCGTTGTTACTGCGGACGTCGGCCGTTTCCCCAGCCTTTTGCGGCCGATGCTCCGTGGCCCCGGCTAGCTCACCGGACATAGTCGGGGCCACCCCCGATAAGCACTGTTATCCACAACCCCAACTTGTCATCGAGGGAGGCGGCGACGATACTTTGCGCTCGGTCAGTTAAACGGGGCGTGGGTGACGTTCGATCTTTTGGCTGCCGCGGAGCGTTGCCGCTCCCAAGCTCATCGGTGTGAGCTAATGGCGACTGACAAGACGTCGGCACCCTTCGCCAAATGCTATCGGCAGCTCGCCGAACTTTTAGTCTCGACCGCCGATCTTGAGGAAGATTTCGTGCGTCGCGATTTGGAACGGCAGCGTGGATAGTTGCAAATAGTGGCGCGGCTCGACGGTGAATTCGGTCATCGGTTAGCCGATTACCGCAACGTCGAACGTACCAGCCGCCTGCGTGACCGACCCGAGGTCGGGCTTAACACGGCATTGAAGCTGACTTAGTATCGGTTTGCGGGCCATGATTTCCCATGCAACGGCGGCCCGCATGTGATCGCCGCTGCCCGATCCCCAATTCCCAGCTATGTCGGGAGGTGCGGGATCACAGAAAAAGCCCGACGATGGTGGTGCGCTATTTCGAGCGGCGCCATCCAATCATGAATAGGGCTTGCCTGGATCGAATTAAACTCTCTTGCCCGTTGCCGATTCAACGAATGCCCGTGCGATCCCTTCCAGCGGCTCCGCGGCGCGCCGTGACCTCTCTAATATCTCGCGCGCCGCATCCTCTGTCACGTCTCGTGACCAGCCTTCGGAGGTGTTGAAAGCGACGACCCGACTTTGGTTGTCGTACCGGCGTTCGATGATGTCCGTAACGACGGTTTGCAGATCGGCCCTCGCTTCGTCAGTCTCTCGATAGACTTTGCCGTTTTTGCCGTAGTCATCAAGCACGACGAATACCCTGAGCGATTGTCGCGTCCGAAACGCCGGCTGCAGAGAACTATCCGACGCGGCCCATTGCCATGGTTGTTTCCTTCCCAGCCGGTGGCCCGACTGACACGGTCGCCAGGCTTATCGCGGGACCTATGGGACGATCACTCGGGGTCAATGTCGTGGTCGAGAATGTCACCGGGGCGGCAGGCAGTGTTGGCGTCGGCCGCGTCGCGCACTCTGCCCCTGACGGTTACACGCTCAGCATCGGGCACTGGAGCACGCACGTCGACAAAAAGGCAAAAATGAAACGGTCCAATTTTTTCCCTGTGCGCCCGTCGAAGCCGGTTTTCCGTAATCAAACGCGTCACAGTGACCTTGCGAAGGTTGCCGGTTGAAAATTGGATTGGCTATCTATCCCCCTATATCATTTTCGGACTAGAGTACCGGTGCCTCGGAAAAAAACTGTTCGACCCCCCGAAAAATCTTTCTCAACAGTATCGGCCCGTTGCGGAAGTCGAGCGCCCGAGTTCGCTGTGATGCAGCCAGCGTGCGTGTCTTCACAGAATACGGCGCCGCGGCAAAACCAGCGTCAGCGCAAACGTCCAATCGCACTTAACGGCTTGGATACCCTGAAGGGTGGCCCAGCTTCCGGGGGCATAATCGTAGATCGGTGCACGCCTATCTTCGCGTTGGATAGTGCCTGGCCTGCGAGCACCTTTTATGGGTGAAGCGGTAGGTGCGGTGGCACTGGTGCCCGTGACGACGGCGGTGCTATGGCCTTGGGCTTGTGCACAGGGGCAGCAGCAATGGGTGGCGGCGGAGGAGGCTCAGGCATCTTAATAAGAACTTCCGCAACGGCGCCCTGTAGCCTATCGACGACGCGCGCCATCTGGTCTTGACTGGCGGCGAGTTGCTCGACGGTTTGGCGCAACGCGGCTACATCCGACGCTATCTGATGCACCTGCTCCGGGTCGATAGAGGGAGCGACGGGCGCTTTCGGCGCTACGTTCTCTGGCGCAGTCTGCGCAACGGGTGTCGGTTGCGGCGTCTCTGGCACGGACGACTGAGCAGCGGCGTTTTCGGGACCGACCGGTAACTTGGTCCAACCGAGCGCCTGGACCCAGCTCGCGATCATCTGCTTGGAGTCCGGTGACCACCCAAGTTCTGCGGCCTTGGTTGCGATTATCTGCTTGGCAGCCTCGCTGTAAGATAGCCAAGCCAAGGTGGCCGCAACACCAATACAGAAGGCGAGCAGGTAGCGGGCAAATCCTCGCGAGCCTCGCCTTTTCGTCTGGCGTTCTATTGCTAGGAGGCGATTATAAATTGTCTGTAACGCCAAAGTCGCATTCTTGAGGTGACTACCAATCCCCAAAAGAACTTCGTGCATACTCTCCCCAGCTTTCGGCTGAGGGCTTGGACCTAGCAAACGTTCGGGAGAGACAGGTAACTGTTCGTGCAACTTATCATCAGAACCCATCAAATCCTTCGCAGGCGTTGCCTGATGGCTTGGTTGAAATTCATTGAAGGTGGCACGTAACTGTTCCTTGAGGCTATCATCGGCGCCGGCTGACTGGCGTTTAGCAGTTTCTATTTTCCCCGACATTTCATCAGGAGGGCTCATCGGCGCGTTTCCTTACTTAGGGTGTTAGCGCTTCCATTTCAGAAGATATTTCGCGGCTTTATTGCGGCCCTTTCGGGGGAACACCGGACATAGGCCCGTTGCCTCGGGCGCCACGCCATCGAAGCCCAGCCCGGGCAAGTCGAGCTTCCGCGCGGCGCGAGACGATAGCGGATCAGCACGGCGCGAGGCCGTGCCGCGCTGGGCGTGGTGGGGACAGCGAAGTTCGAGGACCGCATCAAGGAGCTGGTCGAGAAGCTGCCCGACCTGGCTGCGCTGGTTGAGCCGCTGCTGATTGTCCGGCGGGTGCTTCGCGAGCAGATCGGCGTCCTGCATCGCCGCTTGCTAGCCGTTGTCCGGGACGATGACGTGTGCCGGCGCCTGATGACGGTTCCCGGTGTTGGCCCTGTCGTGGCACTGACCTTCCGTGCCACCGTCGACGTGCCGGCTCGCTTTAAGAAGGCGGTCGGGGCGGTGTTTGGACTGACGCCATCCCGGCATCAATCCGGCGAGAGCGACCGCCCCGGCGGGCAATCGTTGCATTAGCGCGTCGGTTGGCCGTGATCATGCACCGCATCTGGGTTGGTGGCACCGAGTTCCGCTGGACCCGGGACGTCGCGGCGCGGCATGAGGGCCATGCGGGATCGATTGCGATAGCGTCATACCGAGATTTACCACGGTAGGAGCATTCGCCAACCAGGGGTGCTCATGAGCGTGCCGCACCTATCCGCTCGCTCGCTGGCCGACCGGCGCGCCCGCAGTTCAGGTGCTGTCGGCGAGCGTCCCAGCTTCATCGTTCACACATTGAAACTGTCCGAGCGCGCACCGCGCAAGCGACATCGGGCTGACTTGTCACATTGACTTGATTTTGACCAATCCAGTATGGGCTGTCGCGGGTCGCCGGGCCCGACGATTTTGACAACTCAAACTGCTAAAGCCAGACCAGTATATTCATTCACCACACCCCGGTATTTCAGTGAATAGTGCAATATCGCCGCTGGAACGCTTTCTCATTCAATCTCATGCCGAATTCGGCGCCGACAATAGTGGGACCGTCGCTGACTACATTCCAGAATTGAAAAAGGCCAATCCTGCCTATTTCGGCGTCAGTCTCGCGACTGTTGACGGCCACGTCTATGAGGTGGGCGACAGCTACGTTGCCTTCACGATCCAGTCGATCTCCAAAGCCTACGTCTTTGCCCTTGCTCTTGAAGCACTTGGCGCCGAGCGGGTCGAAGCAGTGATTGGTGTCGAACCAAGCGGCGACGCCTTTAACTCGATCAGGCTGCGTCCCGACAACCGCCCCTATAACCCGATGGTCAATTCGGGCGCGATCGCGTGCTCTGCGCTAATCCAAAAAGCAAGAGGCAACGAAGCCTTCGAATGCATCCGCGACGCCCTTAGCCGCTTTGCCGGGCGCGACCTCGCTGTGGACGAGCAAGTCTTTGCCTCGGAGCGCGAGAGTGGCGATCGCAATCGTGCCATAGCCTATCTCCTACGCAATTATTCCGTTATCGAAGGCGACGTCAACGCGGCGCTAGATGTTTATTTTCGCCAGTGCTCTGTGCTAGTGACCGCACGCGATCTCGCCATCATGGCGGCGACGCTTGCCAATAATGGTATCAATCCGGTCACCGGCGAAGAGGTGGTGAAGCCCTATACGGTGGCACGTACGCTATCGATCATGACTAGTTCGGGCATGTATGATTATGCAGGCGAATGGATCTATCGCGTTGGCATGCCTGCCAAGAGCGGCGTTGGGGGCGGTATCGTAGCGGCATTGCCAGCACAATTGGGTCTCGGCACCTTTTCGCCGCCGCTTGACGAGCACGGCAACAGCGTCCGTGGCTTAAGAATGTGCGAGGCATTGTCGACGCATTTTAGTCTCCACATGCTCAACCGTACCGGGGACGTACGCACTTCGATCCTCGCCGACTATGACATTGGCGGCATTTCCTCACGGCGCAGCCGCCTGCCGCGCGACCAACGAATCCTTGAAGAGCACCACAAAGATGTTCGGGTCATCGAGCTTGTCGGCGCGCATTCGTTCGCGACGACCGACTATGTTTCACGGAAGCTGGCAGAGAGACAGTCGCCGATTCTAATCGTAGACTTCCGACGCGTCGCCTCAATCACCAGGGCCGCGGCCCTCTTGCTAGCGGACCACTTGCGGCATTTCACTGCTAGGCCAGCGACGACGGCGATTTTTAGCGGGATCGAGGCAGGCTCGCAAATCTCGGCCGCGGTCCTGCCCTTCATCGACGATATAGCAGGTGTTCGTAAGTTCGCTTTGCTCGATCAGGCAATCGAATGGGCCGAAGACCAGATTATCTTTCGCTTCGGCGGCTACCTTGCCAGCAAGGACAGTTCGCACCTTAAAGAGCAGGCTTTGCTCGCCGGTTTGACTGACGAGGAAGTCGACAGTCTCGCTTCGCTCGGCATCCCGCGTAGTTACCGCGCCGGAGAGCGTATCGTTGCCGCTGACGAACCGGCGTCGTCGCTTTACTTCCTGTTGACAGGCATGGTGAGCGTGAAGCTACCCAGTGGTGTGCGGCTTGCCAGCCTAGATCAGGGCATGGAATTCGGCGAGATGTCGCTTCTTGACGAGCGACGGTCCGCCGACGTCTGGGCCGACACCAATGTGTCCTGTTTGGAACTGCCGATCGAAGAATTCGACCGCTTCCGCCGCGACCACCCGCGTATCGCTGAGCGCGTTGCACGCAATCTTGCTGGTATCCTGGCCAAACGCCTCATTCACGCCAATTCGAAAATCGATCTTCTCAGCGCGTATTGAATTGTTTCGCAAAGGTCGGCCCCTTCCACAGGCCAAAAGCTGACAGATCAGCCAGGGCAACGCAGCCGACAGGGATACGAGATCGAATAAAGTGCGGGTCTCATCCGCGTATGCTGGAATGTCCGCAAATGGCCGATACTGTTGAAAAAGGTCTTTCGGGGGGTCGAACAGATTTTCTCCGAGGCGCCGGTGCTCTAGTACGAAAATGATATAGGGGGATAGATAACCAATCCAATTTTCAACCGGCAACCTTCGCAAGGGCACTGTGACGCGTTTGATTACGGAAAACCGACTTCGACGGGCGCACAGGGAAAAAATTGGACCGGTTCATTTTTGCCTTTTTCGACAGCATCGGGGGCAAAGAGATGATCGATCCTATTCTAGCTTGATTTTGGCCGTCCGGATCACCTTGGCCCACTTCGCGGTTTCGTCGGCGATGAGCTTGCCGAAATCGCCGGGCGAGCCCGCAATTGGAACGCCGCCCAAATCGGCGAGCCGCGCCTTCATCGTTGAATCGGCAAGGGCCGCGTCGATCTCATTGTTGATCTTGTCGATGACCTCGGCGGGCGTGCCCGCTCGCGCGCACAGGCCGTACCACGTGCTCACCTCGTAGCCCGGTACGAACTCGCCCACGGTCGGCACGTCGGGGAGGGCCGGCGAACGCGTTGCCGTGGTCACCGCCAGCGCGCGCAGCTTCCCGCTTCTTATAAATTCAATTGACGCAGGCATCGTTGCGAACGAGACCTGCATCTGTCCGCTGAGTAAATCCGTGAGCGAGGGCGCCGAGCCCTTATACGCAACGTGCACCATATCGACGCCGGTCATCATCTTGAACAGCTCGGCGGACAAATGGACCGACGTGCCGATGCCGGGAGACGCCACGTTGACCTTGCCTGGATTAGCTTTGGCGTAAGCGATGAACTCCGGGACGGTTTTAGCCGGAACGGACGGATTGACCACCATGACGTTGGGTATGCGCATGATGCCCGCGATCGGCGTTATGTCGTGGATGAAGTTGAAATTGAGTTTTTCATAAAGCGTCGCGTTGATCGCAGCCGAGGGCGAGACAAAAAGGATCGTGTAGCCATCAGGCGTCGCATTCACGACGGCTTCGGTGGCGATGTTGGTCGCCGCACCCGGCCGATTCTCGATCACAAACGGTTGGCCAAGGTGCTCCGACAGCCATTGCCCCATCAGGCGTGCGGTGATGTCGTTGCCACCACCGGGGGCGAACCCGACAACCAAGCGCAACGGTCGGGTCGGATAGCCCTGTGCGTGCGCGACCTGCGACACCGTCTGCAGCGCGACAACGCTCGCGGCGAGTTGCAGAAATTCGCGGCGGCGAAGTTTCATGGAAGCGCCCCCTACCACTGAGCAGTCCCAGCGCAACTCTAACAGCTTAGCCTCAGTCCCGTGCTCGCGAGTAGGGGCCGATTGCTCCTATTGGCCGATGCTGTTGAAAAAGGCAAAAATGAACCGGTCCAATTTTTTCCCTGTGCGCCCGTCGAAGTCGGTTTTCCGTAATCAAACGCGTCACAGTGCCCTTGCGAAGGTCGCCGGTTGAAGATTGGATTGGTTATCTATCCCCCTATATAATTTTCGGACTAGAGCACCGGCGCCTCGGAGAAAATCCGTTCGACCCCCCGAAAAACCTTTTTCAACAGTATCGACCCATTGAGACATCGAGGTCTCAGACCTCCGACGCTACTTCCGTCGGCCCTCTAGCTCCAGCGTGACGAGCCGCGCCAGCAGCGTCGCCGGATAGAGCTGACCAATGATGGCCTCGACGTTTGCGAGACTACGCGCAAATGGGTGCAACGGGACGATGTCGCCATAGCCTACCGACGTCAAAGTCACGAAGCTGAAGTAGATCAGATTCCCGGCAACGGCGAGATTGTCATGAAGCGGCCCGATACCGGTGAAGGCATTGGGTATGCGAAGAGCCACAAAGCAAAACAACGCTACAAAGATAAGCCCGATATTGAGATAGAGGAGGACCGCCCCGATGATGCGATGAAACGTTACCTGTCCGGACGCGAACACCGCGCGGGCGACCGCGATACTTAGCGTCAGACCAGTGATCAGCCAGGCCGTCGCGTCGAGGTAGATGTCGGCAGCCGAGGGCTGTCTTATCCGCAACACGGTCGCAAGGACGATAAGGCTGACGGCGACCAGGATGGCTACGAGCGCCACCCTGCTGCTGGATACGATGAAGACCGCGGCGACCAGCACCAGCCCAAATGCGATGCCGAAAAGATGTGCCGCCACGACGCCCGTGGCTTGCAGCGGCCCGACCACAAAGAGGAGGACCGCGAGCATGACCGTCAGGGCGGTCAATAAGGGATCGCTGTAGTGCTTCTGAAGGCGGCGCAAATCTTCTTTATTCATCTCGTAATTCCGCATTCAGAAAAAGGTCTTTAGCGGCTCTTGATAACCGACCTACGAGCGCGGCCTCGAGGAGGGCAAGTGATCAGCCAAGAAGGCTTCGATGGCTTGCTCCAGCGTGTTATTCCCGTCGAGATAGCCCTTGTCGGCGAGGCGGTCGACCTGCGCTTCGGGGACCTCTATCAGGGCCAGGTGGACCCCGCGGCTCTCGCGCGCGCGAAACGCCTCAATCGTTCGAGCAACCGATAACCGATAACCCAGAGGTTAGGGAGGGGGATAACGCGCGCGCGCGCGAGCCGGTGCCCTCGCAAGAGGCGGTCGAACTAGCATCAGCCTATCGCAAAGCCGTCGGCGTCGACGCAGACGATCTCCGATGGATTGCGCTGGCCTACACAGCACAGGTTTGGATCACAAATACCACTGGGACAAGGACTTTGAAGATCCCTTGTTCGGAGGGGCCCATTTGGACGGCCCAATTCGCCTTGTACTCTGTCAAAGGCATCCGTCGGCTGATCAGCGCCGATTTCCCGAGCGGGTTCCTTGAATCCGGTGTTGTCGGGGTCAAAGCAGACACGCTTCGCGACTCAATGGGCGACACACCGGCTACAGCGCGGAGCGGATAGATTGGAGCAGCCGGTAGCGCATCTCGCCATCACTGTTCGCAAGCGAGATCACAAATCGCACCCGACCGTGGCTTGAGGTGTCGGTGTAGCCGGCGAGTGTGCTTATCCCTTCCATGGTGCCTGTCTTGTTCATGCCGCCGTCATGGCCGTGGAGGAGATCGGCCTGGGGCGCGAAAAGCGCAAGCACTTTGGCAAGGCCCCGAGCGCTAAAGCGGTTGTCGCGGCTGATGCCAGAGCCCTCCTCAAGATGGATGGCCGCCGCAAGACCGTTCGCGGCGAGCATTTCGTTTGCAACCTGGAGCGACTTCTCGAGGCTGACCGGGCCGCCCAGGCGGTGTCCGCCGATCTCCAGAAAGACCTGGTTGGCGACGTAGTTGTTCGAGGCGCGGAGCAGCTCAACGAGGATCTTGGACAAGGGACGCGACTGCCGATGAACATAGACCGGCGCCAATCCCTCCGGCACGGCGCCGGTCGAGATCTTGCCCGTCACATGACCACCGGCCCGCTCGATGAACGCGGCAATCAGTTCGCCGGCATATTGCACGCTCACGGTAGGGTCCTGGTTCAGGCTGATGCGACCAATTCCGGTAGGGCCCCGGGCCTGGAACTGCGTGATTGCAAGTGGCGTGATCGGCGTCTGCTTTTCGGCGGAGCGCACCTTGTCGCCGCTGCGGACAGCGAAGATGGTGTTGAAGTTCACCGCCAGTGCGGAGTTCAGCGCGTTGTAGGCCTCGTTGGTATCGTCGATGCCGGGAATGCGGAGGTTGGGAGGGTAGTAGCTCGCGTCGAGCACAATGCCGCTGATCGGCTTCTTGCCTATCTTGGCGACCAGCGCGATCGCGAGCGGCGCCAGCTCCTCCGAGATCAGGAAAGGATCGCCGCCCCCGCGCACGTAGAGCACCCGTTTGTCGTCGAGGTAGAATCGGGTTTCGAAACGGTAGTCGCCGCCCAGAACCGCCATCGCCAGCCACGCAGTAACGATCTTGGTAACTGAGGCCGGGACGAAGGGCTCATCGGCGTTCTGGGCCACCAATTCGTTGCCCGCGGCATCCACCACGAGCACCAGCGCCGTCGGAGCGAGGGCCGTGACCTCCTCCCTGACACCAGCCAGTGCCCGCGCGGGTAGCAGGAGTAAAGTGAGAGCTAGCAGGCGAAACCACATGGCAACTCCAGGCCGGCGCGGCGTCAGCACTTTGCAGACGTATGCAAGTAATACCTGAGTCAGTCAGATCGCAAATTTTCGGACTCGCCACCTCACAGATTCAAGGGCGAGTTGAAGAAGGCCCACTCTCCGTACGGGCCTTCTCTTTTTTCAGATAATCTGAACGGGTGGCAATGTCCGCGATTGATTTCATTAAGTGGTGGCCCCGGGGAGATACTGCATTTCTCAAACACGCCAATCGCTTAGCATTTAAGCGGTGACCAAAAGGCCTCATTGAAGCGATTATGCTTTTTAATGCGCGACCACCACCCAGATCGCGTGGAAAAATTCCAACACCAATCGACCATCACTCGGATGGGGCTCACGTGCCGA
>JBAUCK010000183.1:0-4729 GCA_049677525.1 Xanthobacteraceae bacterium | reverse complement strand
CGACTCGGAGCCGGTCGAAATGAAACGTCAAAGTGTTCGGGGCGAGGCCCAGCTTTTCGGCAACGTAGCCAGCAGCCATTCCGTCAGGTCCGGCTTGGACCAACAAACGAAACACTTCTAATCGGTTGTCTTGGGCGAGCGCAGCTAAGGCGGTAACAGCGTCCTTCGCTTCCATATTTCAACGAATATCGAAGTAATAGGATGCTGTCAAGCTATGCCCAAGCGTCCAGCTTTCCCAGTGGAGAACCCGCCTAAGTGACGTTGTTGGTGGTATAATGGGGTGGTATCAACAAGCCAGTCAGGACAGCGCAGTTATTCCGATTTGACGGGCATTTCTCATCGACGCCTATGTTTCCCCTAGGGCGCGCCAATGATTTCAATGAGTTATCTGAACAAGCTGAGGCGGCTTGGAGCTCGGGTGCAAAATTAGGTCTAATATCGCTGCCATCGTCGCCGGGGCGACCCCAGACCAAGCGCGGTGACACAGCCCCGCTCCGCTTTCGCGACGACCTCAGCGTTTCGACAGCATCCTGTCCTTATCTCGAAGCTCTCTTCCCGACGGGCGCCCTTCGCGATCACAAACAAAACGGAGCGCGACAAAAAGTTTCCTCTCCTTTGCAGTCAGACATCCGTCTGACAGCACGCCACGCTCGCCTTCCTCTCCCGAAATGACAGGAGCGCCAAATGACGGACGCTTCATCGAATTCGCTGAAGCGTGGGAAGCTCAGCTCGCGGGGGATTTTCTAACTGTGCTCGAACAGCACAATCGAACCGGAGGCGCTTTATGGAGAACGTTCCGCCAAGGAAATGGGTGACTTGGGCCCGCGAGCGACGTGACGTCTTTGATCCGTTGCATCGTAAATCAGTCGATCTATGGTCCGATCTCGCCTCCATAACGTTGTGGAATTATCCCGACTAGCTGTTTTGTAAACATCACCTCTCGAACACGACGCAACGCACAAAAGTGGTTTATTGTCCGGCATCAGCGCTTGTGAGACAGATTTAACGGCTTGAGGAACGGAGGATTTCTGGCTCATCGTAACCATCGAGGAGTGGGGATGAGACAGAAATCCGAGGCGAAGATGCCGCCGCCAATCCAGCCGAAAATTATGCTGTTGTCCCAAACTTCGTTTCTCACACGGCAAGGACCTCCATCATGTCAAATAGGCCAAAAGAACGCCTCGATCGCCGCGACTTCATGATCGCATCAATTGCAACGGTCGGCGGATCGGCTGCGCTTGCGGCCAATGCCGGTTCTGCGAACGCCGAGGACTCAGCGACTTCCTCCGTCAGCCCGGCGCCGGGTGCGCCATCAGCAACGGTCTACACCGGTGATGTGATCCAAGGGAAGAAAGTCGTCAGCGTGCTCGACGTCAACGACCTCGACGCCGGCAAGAAGCACCTTTTGTATTTTCAGGGCGCGCAGATGCCAACCGGACAGCACTGGCATGTGTCTGTGACGGTCGCCAAGGGGGCAAAGCCGGGCAAGCGCGCCGTCCTGGTCAGTGGTGTGCATGGTGACGAGATGAGTTCTGTACATACGGTCCATACCGTAATGAACCAACTCATTCCGGCGGAGATGTCGGGCACGGTTATGGCGGTCACGGACGTTGCGCGCCCGGCCTTGGAAGGCATGCAGCGCAGATGGCCTAATTCAGGCAGGGGAATTGATCTGATCGATATGAATCGGGAGTGGCCTGGAAACGAAAACGGTGCCACCGCGACTAGCCGACACGCCTGGCTCCTATTCAACCGGCTCCTCCGGCCGAACGCCGACGTCGCGATCGACTTCCATACTGGGACAACTGGATTCGATGCCACCGCATTCAATATTGCCGGCATGGATGTGCCCGAGATCAAGGCGATGGTGGAGCTTTTCCCGGTCGGCCAGATCTTCGACAATCATGTTTATCCCGGCGTCCTTCATAACGCATTTGTCGACGTGGGCATCCCCGCCTTTACGCCGGAGGTCGGCGCTGCTCGCGTCCTGGACCTGGAGAAGATCTCCCTGTTCGTGGAAGGCACAATGAACGTTCTCAAACACCACGGCATCCTCGCCGGGCCAATGGGACGTACAGGCAAGGACGTGGGTGTTTTCGTCGGCAACAGCGCGTTCCCGATCCTGGCAACCCAGGCCGGGTTCGTCGAGCATCTGGTCAAGCTCAACGATAAGGTCCAACCCGGACAGAAGGTGGCCATCCAGCGCAATAGTTTCGGCGAGGTGGTTGCGGAGTACACTAGCAGGGTAGCTGGGGAGGTGGCAGGCCTGCGCAGTGATGTAACGTCCGAGCCCGGCAATCCGCTGACGTTTATCCTTTTCAACAAGGCGACGCTGGACGGCGTTGAAATTTATCCCGAGTAATCCAACGCTTGAGCGATCTTCCAGAAGGACGTTTCGATCGTTGTTTGGTCTTCCGGTAGCGACTTCTGCGGGAGGAACAATTGGTACAAGCCGCCAACAACCTCGCGGCAGCGCTAAGACGCACGATCCTGCGTTGAATGAGTACGACGCGGGGCAAGCGGATGCCGGCAGTGCTCGCGCATCTTCTCAAATACCTTTTGATAATAATGCCGCAACAGGCGATCACCGCCAGAGGCATGGTTCCAACTTTCCATTGTCGGCTGACGTTGGAAAACCTCGAGTGCCGGCCGAAGTAGACGGCGCGCTCGCGGTCAAAACGGTGCTATCACCAAAACGAACATGAAGCCGATCACGACACACACTGCCACAGCGCCTAATACTATCGTGATGACCACCAGATCGGTCCGCAGGTCCGTGGCAATAATCCGATGTTTCATTGAATTGAAGCTCCCCCAACCGGCCGCCATCAAACGTGCCGCACAAAACGCAAACGGATGGCACCGCGCGAGGGGTGTGGGGGCTGGGACTACTCGGCCGCGGCGCCATCCGTCCGAATCCACAGGAGCGGCCCATCCGTTCCGAAGGTAGGCTACCGGTTACCGCACACTACTGTGTGATTGGAATGTGTGATTGGCCACGCGGCATCGGAAAAGGGGGACCAAATGCACATGGGATTGCTTGATTTTCCGAGGCTGCCGCGCAAAGCGCCGCCTGCAAGCAAATCGGATCAAAGAGGAAAATCATGCGTCTCAAATTCGCGATTGGCTTCGCAGCGTTGACTGTCGGCGCCGCTCTGGTCTCTGTTCCAGCCGTAGCTCAGCAGCAAGGCGTGTCGGGCTATTCCCACCGGGGCGCAGTGGTTGCGATACATCCCTACCGACATCATCGGTTTTATAACTATGCGCCTCAGCGTACGCATAGGCATACCGCAAAAACCCCCGACCGACTCCCGAGCAACAACAACAAAGGCGATATGTAATCAGTGACAAAACACAGAAAAGCGCGGGGCAAGCGGATGCCGCGCCGGCGCTAGACCATCGCCATCGTTTGTCTGACGTCTTCAAATTGGAACGGTTTGCGGATCATGGGAAAGCCGTGGCTCGCATCGATGTGCGCAGATATGATGATCACCTTCAGATCATCCCTCATCTTCGTGGCCGCTCGCGCGAGAGCGATTCCATCCATACCGGGCATGGAAACGTCAGTGATTAACACCTCAATCCTCTGTTCGGCGGCAAGCTTGTGAAGCGCATCGTCTGCATTGGAAGCGGTTATCACTTCGTGTCCGAGGTCTTGCAGCATCGTCGCCGTACCAACGAGAAGGAGCACATCATCATCAACTACGAGGACTACACGAGACACTAGCCGCCCCCGTTATCTCTCCTGCGCCGTTGGCTGTACGAATAGCCTGGCGCGCAGGAGCGGAGTCTTACACACGTTCGCATCTTGAGAAACATTTCGCCCGCATAAACGGTCTTCGCGCGCCCAGCCCAGGCAACACACTCGTCGGCGTACCTGCGATACTCGTCTGCTGATGAGGACACGACAAACCGCTCGAACTGGGACTCAACCAAGCAAATCGGATCCGGTTCCCGGTTCCTGCACGCGCCGAAATGGAAGAGGCCGCCCAATTGAGGCGCCCTATTTGTTTGCGTCGATTTGATCGGTCGCCTCGGCTAACCGATTATCGCGGCACTCGTGTTCGCAACGCCTTAGAGTTCGCGGCCTCGGCCGGCGCCCGACGTTAGACGCCGAGGCCATCTCCTGCTTCTTAAAGGGGAGGCCCTTAACTTTGGTTCCGAGATCGCGTGGGCCGCTTAGTCGACCACGGGAAACGGCATGAAGCCGATGCTGTTGTCGCTCCACGTCGCATGGGCACGCAAGAAACCCTTGGTCGCGCCTAAAGTGCTTGCATAGAGGGATCGCCGACACGTTGTGTTTGTGAAATCGTCATCGATGCCGATTGTCCGCAAGGGGTCAAAAGCGGACTCGCGGCCTGAGCAAAAGCGCGGCTGCTTTACCCCCCAAAAGCGGACACGAAGGCGAAGCCTCTGCGTGGCAGCTAATGGCCAGGAGGAGACTCACGCGGTGCAGCAAGAGCCGCCGTCCGCGAGCATACATACGCGCTACAACGCATACGAAAAATCTTCGTAAGGTCCAAAGCGCAGTGCAAGTGGCGCTGATCCCAGATTGAATTTTGCAAAAAAGTGCCCATTGAAGCACAGTACTGTGTGGGCGCTTGCGACGCAGTCACGCGCTACTTGAGTAACGTCGTATGAAAACCAGGGTGCTTATCGTCGGCGGCGGGCCGGTGGGACTGACGCTGGCCATGGATCTGGCCTGGCGAGGCATCGATGTCGTCGTCGC
>JBAUCK010000182.1:0-27349 GCA_049677525.1 Xanthobacteraceae bacterium | reverse complement strand
CGGACACGAAGGCGGAGCGTCGGCCCGGCAGACTCACACGCCGCAGCAAATAGCATCTTTACTCAATTACCTCGTCCGCACGGGCGAGCAGCGTCGGCGGGATGGTCAGGCCGAGGGCCTTGGCGGTTTTAAGATTGATCCCCGACGGTGACGGCGCAATTAAAATGACCACCGGAAATGTGGCCGACCGCATATGCCATAGTCAGCACTGTCAATCCGAAGGCAAGGCTCACCCCCAAGAAGCCGATGCCCAGCGACGGAAAGCCTGCGGCCAGCACCGCACTGCCGCAACCCGCAAATGTCAGCCAAAATGTGCCGAAGAACTCGGCCCCAAAGCGACGCTGCATATCCAATATCTTCCTCCTTGTAGACTTCGCGAGTTAGCGGTCATAGAAACGGCCCGACGCGGGCCTGTGAGAAACTTCGGCGTTTGCGGCGTTTTGTGACCGCCGTCAAGGCGGGGCGCGCTTGATACGTCAGTCATCGCGTCTTCCATGCTGCTTTTTGCCATCCAACTATGAGTTGGATGGGCGGCTTTAAAACCCGCTTTTGTCCGCCAAGAGTCGGATGGGACCATTGAAATCATTGATGAACGCACGGCCTGTCACGCCGAAGGTCGCGGGTTCGAGTCCCGTCGCTCCCGCCATTTCAAAGACTTAGCTCGATTTCCGCATAGATTGGATGGGCTCTCCGGCGACCCGTTCGGGCCGCCGCGTGACCTCGTTTGGTGCGGACGAATCCGGCGCCGCTTACCCCCGGTAGATCGGGGCCGGCTGGGCAAAGAAGCTCCCCAGGATGTGGTAAACCAGCGCATAATTCTTCTGTTGGAAACTTGCATGCGAGATGCCGGGCATCACGGCAAAGTGCTTGTCCGGGTTGGGCAGCTTGGCGAAAAAGGCGACCAGATCCTCGAAGCTGGCAATCCCGTCCCACTGGCCGCGCATGATCAGGGTCGGCACCGTGATCTTTTCCGGGTCGATCACTGGCAGGTTTGAGCACATATCGACATAGGTTCCGGTCGGCACCGAGTCATCGAGTGCGGTGACGGCGTCGGCGAAAGCGTTGATGACCGTCTCCTCGGCGGTGCCGGGATGATCGCGGTCGAAAATGGAATGGATGAAGGCCTTGTCGACCGGCCGGCGGTTCTTGGTCCGAAATTCCGGCAGCTTTTTCTTGCGCTCGGCGAGCGTCGGCGAGCCTTCGCCGGTCCAGACCATGGCGTCGAGCGCGAGCCGACTCACCATGTCCGGATGGCGTTGCGCGAACATCGCCGCGCGCAATGCGCCGGACGAGATGCCGTAAACCAGGAGCGGGCGCTTGCCGCGCAGCTTTTCGATGTAGGTCGCAGCGGCAAAGCAATCATCGGCGCCTTGCGCGATCGGCGCGTTGTTGTTGCGGTTCTTCTCCGAGCGGCCATAGCCTTCCATGTCGACACACCAGCAATCGAAGCCGCGGTGCGCGAACCAATCCATGACCGAGGAATCCGGTCGGCCTTCTACCTGAAGATCGAAGGTCGGCTGCGACGCCATCGACGAACCGTGCACGAACAGGATCGTGCCCGCGGTCTTTTTCGGATCGCCGGCGCATTTCTCGAACATGAACAGCTTCACGCCGCCGTCTTTGGTCGTCCAATGTTCCTCGCCCTTGATCGCTGCGGCGGAAATCGCGGTCATCTCGTTCATGGTTCACCTGAGGTTTCGCGTTTGTGGAATGCTTGGGCCGCGCGCTAATCGATCAGCGTAATATGATTGTCCTTGATTACCTTAGCCCATTTGACGATTTCGGCCTGCATGAAGGCCGCGAACTGCGGTTGGGTCATGACCAGCGGCGTCGCGCCCTGGTTTTCCCATGACTTCTTGATCTCGGGCCGTTGCAGGATCGAGGTAATGGTCCGGCTGAGCAGATCGACGATCGGCTGCGGCGTATTCTTGGGCGCCATGAAGCCGACCCAGAGCGTGGCTTGAAATCCGGGCGCGCCGGCTTCGTCAAGCGTCGGAACGTCGGGCAGGATAGGCGAGCGGGTTTTGCCGCTGGTGCCGATGGGGCGCACCATGTCGGATTTAATGAGCGGCGCCATGGTCGGCACGGAATCGAACAGGAGCTGGATCTGGCCGCTGAGAATATCGGTGCGCATTCCGCTCGAGCCCTTATAGGGCACATGCACGATGTCGATGCCGGCGATGTTCTTCAAAAGCTCGCCGGCCATGTGATAGTTCGAACCGGGGCCTGACGAGCCGTAGTTCAGCGTTCCGGGCTTGGCCTTGGCGAGCGTGATCAGTTCCGCAAGGTTTTTAGCCGGCACCGAAGGGTGCACGACGAGCACCAGGTCTGATTCCATCAACGGGGAAATCGGCGCGAGGTCGCGCATCAGCGAGTAGGATTTCTGCTGGTAAAGCGTCTCGTTGACCGTCTGGGTGCCCGAAACCATCAACAGCGTGTAGCCGTCCGGCGTGTCATTGGCGACGAATTCGGTGCCGATCGTGGTTCCCGCGCCGGGCCGGTTCTCCATGACGAAGGCCTGGTGCAGCGACTGCTGCAGTTCGGCGGCGATATCGCGGGTATAGACGTCGGTCGGCCCGCCGGCGCCGAACGGCACGATGACTTTGACAGGCCGCGACGGGTAGTCGTCGGCCCACGCGACGGTGACTACGCCAGGCAAGAGGCTGGGTAGGGTGTTCCCCAGCGGCGCTGCGGCGAGTGTCAGCAGCGCGGAGCGGCGCGAAATTCCAGTCATGTCGATTTTCACTCCCAAGTCTTTCAAGTCTTTTTTCAAGCCGTGCCGGCGGATTTGGGGGCGTTCCGGCGACGCGACGATGCCCTGCCAGGAATCCGGCGGCGCGCCAAGCGGCAGATGCACAATGCAGATGCACAATATTGAACGCCTCGGCCTGTCGCGGACAGCCGGCACCAGTCGATCTCGGCAAAATTGTCACGGCAACGCAACATCGGCGCGACCTCCTGCGCCCGCGCAAGCCACACACAGGCTTGTCTTGCACCTTTTTGTGCACTGCGCTAAGGGTCGCAAAGTTCCTATTGCGACGCGAATCTACTTGATTTTTGGGCAAATCGTCGCGCTCGCTTCGCTTTCGGAACCGAGCCGCCGAGGGCATGTTCCTTGTCCAGGGAATGTGGCCTTTGCCGCCGCTCAGAAGGTCTCTGATGAGCCAGTCTCTCGCGCAATTGCTCTATGCCTATTTGCCGCTCATCGTCTTTATCGGCGTCGCAGCTCTGATCGGGCTTGTACTTCTGGTGGTCGCTTTCGTCGTCGCCTACCAGCAGCCGGACCCGGAAAAGCTCTCTGCCTATGAGTGCGGCTTCAACGCCTTCGACGACGCGCGGATGAAGTTCGATATACGGTTCTATCTCGTCGCAATCCTGTTCATCATTTTCGATCTCGAAGTGAGTTTCCTGTTTCCGTGGGCGACCGCGTTCGGTCATCTCGGCGTATTCGGCTTCTGGTCGATGATGCTGTTCCTCGGCGTGCTCACGATCGGTTTCATTTATGAATGGAAGAAGGGAGCGCTTGAATGGGATTAAGCGAACCCGTTTTGGCAACTGCAAGGCCGCAGATCATCGATCCGAATACTGGCAGGCCGGCCGGCAGCAATGACGCGTTTTTCACGGATGTGAACAGCGAGCTTGCCGACAAGGGCTTCCTGGTCACGGCCGCCGAAGATCTCATCGCCTGGGCGCGCACCGGCTCGCTGATGTGGATGACCTTCGGACTTGCCTGCTGCGCCGTCGAAATGATGCAGGTGTCGATGCCCCGCTACGATGTGGAGCGCTTTGGCTTCGCGCCGCGCGCCTCGCCGCGGCAGTCCGACGTGATGATCGTCGCCGGCACGCTGACCAACAAGATGGCCCCGGCGCTGCGCAAGGTCTACGACCAGATGCCCGAGCCGCGCTACGTGATCTCGATGGGCTCCTGCGCCAATGGCGGCGGCTACTATCACTATTCCTATTCGGTGGTGCGCGGCTGCGACCGCATCGTGCCAGTCGATATCTACGTGCCGGGCTGCCCGCCGACCGCGGAGGCTCTGCTGTACGGGGTGCTGCTGTTACAGAAGAAGATCCGCCGCACCGCCACGATCGAGCGCTGACCATGGAGGCGCCGATCTTGGATGAGACACTCGACACGCTCGGAAAATCGATCGCCGCCGCGCTGCCGGCGTCGGTGACCGGCTATACGGTCGCGTATCACGAACTCAACGTGACGGCGCGGGCAAGCGATATCGTCGCGGTGATGCGTTTTCTGCGCGACGACGTGCGTTGCCAATTCATCAATTTCATCGACGTCACCGCGGTGGACTGGCCAGGCCGCGAGCAGCGCTTCGACGTCGTCTACCATCTATTGTCGCCGAAGCTTAACCTGCGCGTTCGAGTAAAGACGCCGACCGACGAAGACACTGCGGTGCCGTCGATCATCGATGTCTTTCCCGGCGCCGAGTGGTTCGAGCGCGAGACTTACGATCTTTACGGCGTCGTCTTCACCGGCCATCCCGATATGCGTCGCATCCTCACCGACTACGGTTTCGAGGGGCATCCGCTGCGCAAGGATTTTCCGCTGACCGGCTTTGTCGAAGTGCGTTACGACGACGAGCTCAAGCGCGTCGTCTATGAGCCGGTGCGGCTCACGCAAGAATTCCGCAATTTCGATTTTCTCTCGCCTTGGGAAGGCGCCGACTATGTGCTGCCCGGCGACGAGAAGGCCGGCGGTAAAGGGTCGTAACGTGAAACAGACCCTCGAACCCGGCATGACGCACCGCTTCACTTACACGGTGCCGGAAAACAAGACGGTGCCGTACACCTATCCCGAGGCGCCGGAAATCGCGGTCATGCCGAAAGTGTTCGCGACCGGCAATATGATCGTGCTGATGGAATGGGTGTGCACCCAGCTTCTGGCGCCTCATCTCGACCCGGGCGAGGGCAGCCTCGGCGTGCATATCGATGTCAGCCACCTCGCGGCGACTCTACCGGGCATGGCAGTGACGGTGGGTGTCGAATGTCTCGCCGTCACCGGCCAGCGCGTGACCTTCGCCGTCAAAGCGCATGACGGCATCGATTTGATCGGCGAGGGCCGGCACGAGCGTTTTGTCGTCGCCTGGGACAAGTTCAATGCGCGCCTTGCGGCCAAGGCTGCCAAAGTTTCGGCAATGACGGTCGCGAAAGCGGCGGAGGTGGCGTGATGGCAGAAACGGCAGCCACCAGAAATTTCACCATCAATTTCGGACCGCAGCATCCGGCGGCGCATGGCGTGCTGCGCCTTGTGCTCGAGCTCGACGGCGAAGTGGTTGAACGCGTTGACCCGCATATCGGACTGCTGCATCGCGGCACCGAAAAGCTGATTGAACAGAAGACCTATCTGCAGGCGATCCCGTATTTCGACCGGCTCGATTATGTCGCGCCGATCAATCAGGAGCACGCGTTCTGCCTGGCGGCGGAAAAGCTGCTCGGCCTCGAAGTGCCGCGGCGCGGACAATTGATCCGCGTGCTCTATTGTGAGATCGGCCGGCTATTGTCGCATTTGCTCAATGTCACGACGCAGGCGATGGATGTGGGCGCGCTGACCCCGCCGCTGTGGGGCTTCGAGGAGCGCGAGAAGCTGATGGGCTTCTACGAGCGCGCCTCGGGCTCGCGCATGCATGCGGCTTACTTTCGCGTCGGCGGCGTGCATCAGGATCTGCCGCCGCAACTGATCGACGATATCGAGGCGTTTTGTGGTCCATTCCTGGTGATTTGCGACGATCTCGAAACGCTGCTGACCGACAACCGCATTTTCAAGCAGCGCAATGTCGACATCGGCATCGTCTCGCTCGAAGACGCATGGGCACGCGGCTTCTCCGGCGTCATGGTGCGCGGCTCGGGCGCGGCCTGGGATTTGCGCAAGGCGCAGCCCTATGAGTGCTACACCGAAATGGAATTCGACATTCCGATCGGCAAGAACTGCGACAACTACGATCGCTACTGCATCCGCATGGAAGAGATGCGGCAGTCGGTCCGCATCATGAGGCAATGTATCGCCAAGCTCCGCGCGCCGGACGGGCAGGGCCGCGTCGCGGTCGACGATCACAAGATCGTGCCGCCGAAGCGCGAAGAGATGAAGCGCTCGATGGAATCTTTGATCCATCACTTCAAGCTCTACACCGAAGGCTTCAAAGTGCCGGCCGGCGAAGTCTATGCCGCAGTCGAAGCGCCCAAGGGTGAGTTCGGCGTCTATCTGATCGCCGACGGCAGCAACAAGCCCTACAAGTGCAAGATCCGCGCGCCGGGCTTTGCCCATCTGCAGGCCATGGATTTTCTCTGCCGCGGTTACATGCTTGCCGACATTTCGGCGATCCTGGGTTCAATCGACATCGTGTTCGGCGAGGTTGACCGATGACTGTGCGCCGTCTCGCCGAAAAGCAGCCGCCGAGCTTTGCTTTCACGCCGAAGAATCTTGAATGGGTGAAGGCCAAGGTCGCGCAATACCCGGAAGGCCGGCAGCAATCCGCCGTCATCCCGATCCTGTGGAAGGCGCAGGAGCAATGCGGCGGCTGGCTTCCTCAAAAAGCGATTGAGGCGACTGCCGAACTGCTCGGCATGGCGAAAATCCGCGTGCTCGAAGTCGCGACCTTCTACACCATGTTCAATCTGTCGCCGGTCGGCCGTTTCCATGTGCAGCTTTGCGGCACGACGCCGTGCATGTTGCGCGGCGCGGGGGAGCTGAAAAAGGTTTGCCATCACATGATCGGCCACGAAGGCGAAGTGAGTTCGGATGGCGCCTTCTCCTGGATCGAGGTCGAGTGCCTCGGCGCCTGTGTCAACGCGCCGATGGTGCAGGTCAATGCCGATTTCTATGAAGACCTCACGCCCGACATCCTGACGCGGATCATCAACGATTTTTCGGCCGGGCGCACGCCCAAGCCCGGCCCGCAGATCGACCGGCAAAATTCCGCGCCGGTCGGCGGAGCGACCACGCTGACCGATCCGTCGATCTACGAACCGAAAGCGGCCTCCGCTTCTTCCACCGATTCATCCGAGCAGGGACGCGCCTGATGCTCGCCGACAAGGACCGCATTTTCAAAAATCTCTACGGCCGTCACGGCTTCGGCCTTGAGGCCGCTCGCGCCCGCGGCGCCTGGGACGGCACCAAAGAGATTCTCGCCAAAGGCCGCGACGGCATCATCAACGAGGTCAAGGCGTCGGGGCAGCGCGGCCGCGGCGGCGCCGGCTTTGCGACCGGGCTGAAATGGTCGTTCATGCCCAAGCAGTCCGACGGGCGGCCGCATTATCTCGTCATCAACGCCGACGAATCCGAGCCCGGCACCTGCAAAGACCGCGAGGTCATGCGGCACGATCCGCATCTTCTCATCGAGGGTTGTTTGATCGCCGGCTGCGCCATGGCCGCGAACCATTGCTTCATCTATATCCGCGGCGAATTCATCCGCGAGCGTGAGCGCGTTGAAGCGGCGGTCCAGCAGGCCTATGACGCCAAGCTCATCGGCAAGAACAATATCAATGGCTGGGACTTTGATATCGTCGTGCATCACGGCGCCGGCGCCTATATCTGCGGCGAAGAGACGGCGCTTCTGGAAAGTCTCGAAGGCAAGAAGGGCCAGCCGCGATTAAAGCCGCCGTTCCCGGCCAATATGGGCCTCTATGGCTGCCCGACCACCGTCAACAATGTCGAGACCATCGCACAGGTGCCGGACATCATGCGGCGTGGCGCGGCGTGGTTCGCGAGCATCGGCCGCGCCAACAATACCGGCACCAAGCTCTATTGCATTTCCGGCCATGTCGAGCGGCCGTGCAATGTCGAAGAGAATATGGGCATTCCGCTGCGCGAACTGATCGACCGGCATGCCGGCGGCGTGCGCGGCGGCTGGGACAATCTCATGGCCGTCATTCCCGGCGGCTCCTCGATGCCGCTCGTTCCCGCCGGTCCCGATCAGGCCGACACGCTGCTGATGGATTTCGACGGCTGTCGCGACAAGAAGTCCGCGCTCGGCACCGCAGCCGTGATCGTCATGGACAAGTCCGACGACATCGTCAAAGCGATGGCACGCATTTCCTATTTCTACCGGCATGAGAGCTGCGGCCAGTGCACGCCGTGCCGTGAAGGCATGGGCTGGATGTGGCGCGTGCTCAGCCGCATGGCGGAAGGCCGGGCGCAGAAGCGCGAGATCGACATGCTGTGGGAAGTCACCACCCAGATCGAAGGCCACACCATCTGCGCCTTCGGCGACGGCGGCGCCTGGCCGGTGCAGGGTCTGTTGCGGCACTTCCGTCCGGAGATCGAGAGGCGGATCGACCAATACACCGCGGACCCGCATCCCGAACCGGTCACGATGGCGGCGGAGTGAGGCGCATATGACCAAGCTCATCGTCGACGGTCACGAGGTCGATGTTCCGCCGGAATACACGCTCTTGCAGGCCTGCGAGACCGCGGGCGCGGAAATTCCGCGCTTCTGCTATCATGATCGGCTGTCGATCGCCGGCAATTGCCGCATGTGCCTGATCGAGGTCGTCGGCGTGCCGAAGCCACAGGCCTCCTGCGCCATGGCAGTGCGCGATCTGATGCCGAACAAGGACGGCTCGCCCAAAGTGCTGTCGACGCGCTCGCCGATGGTGCGCAAGGCGCGCGAAGGCGTCATGGAATTCCTCTTGATCAATCATCCGCTCGATTGCCCGATCTGCGACCAGGGCGGCGAATGCGATCTGCAGGACCAGTCGATGGCCTATGGCGTTGACGCGAGCCGCTTCGCCGAGAATAAGCGCGCGGTCGAGGACAAATATCTCGGCGCGCTGGTCAAGACCTCGATGAACCGCTGCATCCAGTGCACCCGCTGCGTGCGCTTCATCACCGAAGTGGCGGGCGTGCCCGAGCTCGGCGCCATCGGTCGCGGCGAGGACATGGAGATCACGAGCTATCTCGAGAGTGCTCTGCATTCCGAGTTGCAGGCCAATATCGTCGACATTTGTCCCGTCGGCGCGCTGACGTCGAAACCTTACGCGTTCGCGGCGCGGCCATGGGAACTCACCAAGACCGAGTCGATCGACGTGATGGACGCCGTCGGTTCGGCGATCCGCATCGACACGCGCGGCAGCGAAGTCATGCGCATCCTGCCGCGCATCAACGACGACATCAACGAAGAGTGGATTTCCGACAAGACTCGCCACGTCGTCGACGGCTTGCGCGCGCAGCGCCTCGATCAGCCTTATGTGCGCCAGGGCGGGCAGTTGCGTCCGGCGACGTGGTCGCAAGCGTTCCAGGCCATCGCCGCCAAGGTGACGCAGACCACTCCCAAGCGTATCGGCGCCATCGTCGGCGATCTCGCCGGCGTCGAAGAGACCTTCGCGTTCAAGGAGCTGATGACGCGGCTTGGCGTCGCCAATCTCGACTGTCGGCAGGACGGTTCCGCGCTCGATCCGGCCTGGGGCCGCGCGACCTATCTGTTCAATGCGAGTATTGCCGGCATCGAGTCCGCCGATGCGCTGCTGATCGTCGGCTCCAATCCGCGCAAAGAAGCAGCCGTGCTCAATGCGCGCATCCGCAAGCGCTGGCGCGCCGGCAAATTCCCGATCGGCGTCGTCGGAGCGAAATCGGATCTCTCCTACACCTACGATTATCTCGGCGCCGGCCCTGAGACGCTCGCCGACATCACGCGGCACTCTTTCGCCGATAATCTGAAGAAGGCCGAGCGGCCGATGGTGATTGTCGGCGCCGGCGCCTTCACGCGCGGCGATGGCGCGGCCCTCGCTTCGCTCGCTGCCAAGGCTGCGGTCGATCTCGGCGCGGTCAAGGACGGCTGGATCGGTTACTGCGTGCTCCATAGCGCGGCGTCGCGCGTCGGCACGCTCGATCTTGGCTTCGTGCCGGGGCAGGGCGGATTGAGCGCCCGGCAGATGGCGGCGTTTGGCACGCTCGATCTGCTGTTCCTGCTCGGTGCCGATGAGATCGATATCCCGCAGGGTGCCTTCGTCGTTTACATCGGCACCCAAGGCGATCGCGGCGCTTTGCGCGCCGATGTGGTGCTGCCGGGCGCGGCCTATCCGGAAAAGTCGTCGATCTATGTCAACACCGAGGGCCGCGTGCAGATGGCGGAGCGCGCTTCGTTCCCGCCCGGAGACGCCAAGGAAGACTGGGCGATCCTCCGCGCGCTATCTGACGTGCTGAAACACAAGCTGCCCTATGACTCGCTCTCGGCGTTGCGGCAGGCGCTCTACAAAGCCTATCCGCATATGCTGCGCGTCGGGCAGATCGCCGCGGGGACCGCGGCCGATATTCAAAAGCTCGCGGCGCTCGGCGGCACGGTCGATAAAGCGCCGTTCGGTCCCGGCATCGAGGATTACTACTTCACGAATGCCATCGCGCGCAGTTCGGCGGTGATGGCGGAATGTTCGGCGATCGCGCGCGGGCGCTCGACCATGACGGCGGCGGAATAGAGGGCCTTATGACGCTGACCGATTTCTGGTGGACCTATTTGTGGCCTCTGGTGATCATGATCGCCGAGAGCTTGTTGCTCCTTGTCGTGCTGCTGCTGTCGGTCGCCTACGTTCTGCTGGCCGACCGTAAGATCTGGGCCGCGGTGCAGATCCGGCGCGGCCCCAATGTGGTGGGGCCCTGGGGGCTGTTTCAATCCTTCGCCGATCTTCTCAAATTCGTGCTCAAGGAGCCGGTCATTCCGGCCGGCGCCAATAAGGGCGTGTTCCTGCTGGCGCCGCTCGTCACCTGTGTTCTCGCGCTCGCCGGCTGGGCGGTGATCCCGGTCAATGCCGGCTGGGTGATCTCCGATATCAATGTCGGCATTCTCTATATCTTCGCCATCTCCTCGCTCGGCGTGTACGGGGTGATCATGGCGGGCTGGGCGTCGAATTCGAAATATCCGTTCCTGGCGGCGTTGCGTTCGGCGGCGCAGATGGTGTCCTACGAAGTCTCGATCGGCTTCGTCATCATCACCGTGCTGCTCTGCGTCGGCTCGCTCAATCTCACCGCTATTGTTGAGGCGCAGCGCGACCACGGCCTTGCCACCATGCTCGGCGTGCCTTGGCTGTCGATCCTGAACTGGTATTGGCTGCCGCTGTTGCCGATGCTGGTGATCTTCTTCGTCTCGTCGCTCGCCGAGACCAACCGGCCGCCGTTCGACCTGATCGAAGCGGAATCCGAACTCGTCGCCGGCTTCATGGTCGAATACGGTTCCACGCCCTACATGATGTTCATGCTCGGCGAATATGTCGCCGTCTGCACCATGTGCGCGCTGGCGGTGATCCTGTTCATGGGCGGTTGGCTGCCGCCGATCGCGCTGCCGCCGTTCACCTGGGTGCCGGGCGTCATCTGGTTCGTGCTCAAGGCGTTCTTCGTCTTCTTCATGTTCGCCATGGTGAAGGCCTTCGTGCCGCGCTATCGCTACGACCAGTTGATGCGGCTCGGCTGGAAAGTGTTCCTGCCGATCTCGCTCGCCATGGTCGCGATCGTGGCCGCGGTGCTGCAAGTCACCGGCTGGGTGCCGCAATGACAGGAGGACGGCATCATGGCAGGCAACATGGACTTTTCGCTGCCGGCCTGGATCGGCGCGCTGATTGGGACCATTATGGCGGTCGCCATCTACGTACCGGGCATCCGCATCTTCGAGCAGCAGCAGCGCGCGCAAAGCGGCCCGATGACGCTCGAACAACGCAAGGCCTTCGAGGACAAGCTCTCGGTCATGCGCCGGCTCATTCTCGGCGCCGATATCGCAATCTTGGCGATCGCGGGCTATTGGCTCGGCACCACGTTCAGCGGGAGAGGTTGATATGAGCTTGGATACGGCCGTCCGTTCGCTGTTCCTGAAGGAATTCGTACAGGCCTTCTTCCTGTCGATGCGCTACTTCTTCAAGCCGAAGGCGACGCTGAATTATCCGTTCGAAAAGGGCAGGCTGTCGCCGCGGTTCCGCGGCGAGCATGCGTTGCGCCGTTACCCCAATGGCGAAGAGCGCTGCATTGCCTGCAAGCTCTGCGAGGCGATCTGCCCGGCGCAGGCCATCACCATCGAAGCCGGCCCGCGCCGCAACGACGGCACGCGCCGCACCACCCGTTACGACATCGACATGGTGAAGTGCATCTATTGCGGGCTGTGCCAGGAGGCCTGCCCGGTCGACGCCATCGTCGAAGGGCCGAATTTCGAATTCGCCACCGAAACCCGCGAGGAATTGTATTACGACAAGGACCGCCTCATGGCGAACGGCGATCGCTGGGAGCGCGAGATCGCAAGAAGCATCGCGCTCGACGCGCCTTATCGGTAAGATCGGTTCTTCAATGATTATCCACGCGCTGTTCTTTTATCTGTTCGCGGCCGTCACCGTGGCTTCGGCCGCCATGGTGATCTTCTCGCGCAACCCCGTTCATTCGGTGCTGTTTCTCATTCTCGCTTTCGTCAATGCGGCGGGTTTGTTCGTTCTGATCGGCGCCGAATTCTTGGCGTGGATCCTGATCATCGTCTATGTCGGCGCGGTCGCCGTGCTGTTCCTGTTCGTCGTCATGATGCTCGATGTGGATTTTGCCGAACTGCGCCAGGGTTTCATCAATTACCTACCGATCGGCGGTGTTATCAGTATCGTTCTCTGCGTCGAATTGCTCTCCGTCGTGCTGGCTTATGTGATCGGGCCGGACGCCGGAAAAGCGATCACGGCGCCGATCCCGGCAGCCGACCAGATCACCAATACCCAGGCGCTCGGCCTCGTGCTTTATACGCGCTACGTCTATTTCTTCCAGGCCGCCGGCGTCATTCTTCTGGTGGCGATGATCGGCGCCATCGTGCTGACCTTGCAGCACAAGACCAATGTGAAGCGGCAGAGCGTTGCGGCGCAGAATGCCCGCACCAAGGCTGCGGCAATCGAAATCGTCCAGGTCCAATCGGGGCAAGGGCTGTCATGACCGGTTGGCTGCAATGACAATCGGGCTCGGTCACTATCTCGCGGTCGGCGCGATCCTGTTCACGCTCGGCGTGATGGGGATTTTCCTCAATCGCAAGAACGTCATCGTCATCCTGATGTCGATCGAGCTCATTCTGCTCGCCGTCAACATCAACCTGGTCTCGTTCTCGAGCTTCCTTGGCGACATCGTCGGTCAGGTCTATGCGCTGATCGTGCTGACGGTCGCCGCTGCCGAAGCCGCGATCGGGCTCGCCATTCTCGTCGCCTATTACCGCAACCGCGGCTCGATCGCGGTTGAGGACATCAATCTCATGAAGGGTTAGTCGCATGACCCCGAAACGTGGATACCGGTTTTCGGACAAGATCATGCGCCAAGCGAGAATGTTGGCTGCGTGCATTGAGAATTTGGGGCGGGATAAGAGCTAATGTACGAAGCCATCGTCCTCTTGCCGCTTCTGGGCGCCATTATTGCGGGCGCGGTGTCGCTGGTCGGCGCGCGCAACCGCTTTCCGGGCGAAGACCCACCGCCCCCGCACGACAATCATACTGCGCCGCTTGTACCCAAGGATCTCGCGCACGGCTTGCCGGCGCCAGACGCAGCGCATACCGTAGCGCACGAGACGCACAGCGAGGATGACCACGGCGCACAGGAGCCGTCCGCCGCGGGCTCGCTCGGCGCCGAACTCATCACCTCGACCTTCCTGGTGATCTCCTGCGTGCTGTCCTGGTACGCCTTCTATGATGTCGGCTTCGAGCATCACGACGCGCGCATCACCTTGTTCTCCTTCATCAGCTTCGCCGACCTGCATTCGAACTGGGCGCTGCGTATCGATCCGCTGACGGTGGTGATGTTGGTCGTCGTGACGACGGTGTCGTCGCTCGTCCACATCTATTCGATCGGCTATATGGAGGAGGATCCGTATAAGCCGCGCTTCTTCTCCTATTTGTCGTTCTTCACCTTCGCCATGCTGATGCTGGTGACGGCCGACAATCTCCTGCAGCTGTTCTTCGGCTGGGAAGGCGTGGGTCTCGCGAGCTATCTGCTGATCGGCTTCTGGTACTACAAGCCCGAAGCCAACGCGGCAGCGATCAAAGCCTTCATCGTCAATCGCGTCGGCGATTTCGGTTTTTCGCTCGGCATTTTCACGGCCTTTCTTCTCACCGGCGCCGTCGATTTCGATACGGTGTTCGCCCAGGCGCCCAACCTCGTTGGCAAGAGCTTCCATTTCCTGAGCTGGGACGTCGACGCGCTCACCACGATGTGCCTTCTGCTGTTCATGGGCGCGATGGGCAAGTCGGCGCAATTTCTGCTGCACACCTGGTTGCCGGACGCCATGGAAGGCCCGACGCCGGTCTCCGCCTTGATCCACGCCGCGACCATGGTGACGGCGGGCGTGTTCATGGTGGCGCGGCTCTCGCCTTTGTTCGAGCTCGCGCCTTATGCCAAGAACTTCGTCGTCTTCATCGGCGCGACCACGGCGATGTTCGCGGCCACGATCGGTCTTGTTCAGAACGACATCAAGCGCGTCATCGCCTATTCGACCTGTTCGCAGCTCGGCTACATGTTCGTCGCCATGGGCTCGGGCGCCTATTCGATCGGCATGTTTCACCTTTTCACCCATGCCTTTTTCAAGGCGCTGCTGTTTCTTGGCTCCGGCTCCGTTATCCTCGCGATGCATCACGAGCAGGACATGCGCAATATGGGTGGCTTGTGGCGCAAGATCCCGTTCACCTACGCCATGATGATCATCGGTACTTTGGCGCTGACCGGATTCCCCTTCACCGCGGGCTATTTCTCCAAAGACGCGATCATCGAGGCCGACGACACGGTGCAAGGCCTCGCGGCGAGCTATGGCTTCATCATGACGGTGCTCGCCGCGGGGCTGACCTCGTTCTATTCGTGGCGGCTGATCTTTAAGACCTTCCACGGAACCCCACACGACCAGCATCATTACGACGCGGCGCGCGAGAGCCCGAAAGTGATGCTCATTCCGCTGGCGATACTCGCTTTCGGCGCGATCTTTGCCGGCTATCCGTTCCTGCACATCTTCACCGGCGAAGGCGCGGACGGTTTCTTCCGCGAGTCGCTGGCGCTGAAGTCGGCCGATACGATTTTCTCGCAGATGGAAGCTTTGCCGCTGGCGATCGATCTCGCGCCGACGCTGATGATGATCGTCGGTCTGGGTGTCGCTTATCTGTTCTATATCCGGCGTCCGGATCTGCCGGCGGCCTTGGCGCGCGATCAGAAGCCGCTTTACGAGTTCCTGCTCAACAAGTGGTATTTCGACGAACTGTACGACTTCCTCTTTGTGCGCCCGGCGATGCGGCTTGGGCGGCTGCTTTGGAAGGGCGGGGACGGCTTCATCATCGATGGTTTCGGGCCCGACGGCGTCTCGGCGTGGGTGCTCGACGTCACCAAGAACGTCGTCCGGCTGCAGACCGGCTATCTCTATCACTATGCCTTCGCGATGATGATCGGCGTTGCCGGCCTCATCACGTGGTTCATGTTTGCGGGGGCGCACTGATGACCAGCTGGCCGATCCTGTCCGTCGTGACCTTCCTGCCGGTCGCCGGCGCGCTCTTCATCGCGCTGTGCCTCAACGACGACGATTCCGGCGTGCGCAACGCGCGCTGGGCGGCGTTGTGGACGACGCTGCTCACTTTCGCCATTTCGCTGCTTTTGATCTGGCGCTTCGATCCGTCGTCAGCCGATTTCCAGTTCGTGGAAAAACGTCCTTGGCTCGGCGGCGCCATCAATTATGCGATGGGGGTCGATGGCATTTCGCTGCCGCTTGTGATTTTGACCACGGCGATCTTGCCGATCTCGATCCTGGCGAGCTGGACGTCGATCCAGTACCGGGTGCGCGAATATATGATCGCCTTCCTGGTGCTCGAGACACTGATGGTCGGCACGTTCTGCGCGCTCGATCTGGTGCTGTTCTATCTGTTCTTCGAAGGCGGCCTCATTCCGATGTTCCTGATCATCGGCGTCTGGGGCGGCCCGCGCCGGGTCTATGCGAGCTTCAAGTTCTTCCTCTATACGCTGCTTGGTTCGGTGCTGATGCTGCTCGCTATCATGGCGATGTATTGGGATGCCGGCACGACTGATATCCCGACGCTGTTGCATCACGCCTTCCCGCGCAATCTGCAGACCTGGGCTTGGTTCGCGTTCCTCGCTTCCTTCGCGGTGAAAATGCCGATGTGGCCGGTACACACCTGGCTGCCAGACGCGCATGTCGAGGCGCCGACCGCAGGCTCGGTGATTCTCGCCGCGATCCTCTTGAAACTCGGCGGCTACGGCTTCCTGCGTTTCTCGCTGCCGATGTTCCCGGAGGCCTCGCAGCATCTGGCGCCGCTGATCTACGCGCTGTCGGTGATCGCGATCATCTATACGTCGCTGGTCGCGCTGATGCAGGAGGACATCAAGAAGCTCATCGCCTATTCGTCGGTCGCGCATATGGGCTTCGTGACCATGGGCATTTTTGCGGTGACGGCGCAGGGCATCGCCGGCGGCATCTTCCAGATGATCTCGCACGGCATCGTTTCGGCTGCCTTGTTCCTTTGCGTCGGCGTCGTCTACGACCGCATGCACACCCGCGAGATCGCGGCTTATGGCGGCTTGGTCAATCGTATGCCGGTCTATGGCTTCGTCTTCATGGTGTTCACGCTGGCCAATGTCGGCCTGCCGGGCACGTCAGGCTTCGTCGGCGAATTCCTCACTTTGATCGGCACGTTCCGGATCAATACCTGGGTCGCGACGTTGGCGACCGTCGGCACCATCCTGTCGGCGGCCTATGCGCTGTGGCTTTATCGCAAGGTCATTCTCGGCAAGCTTGAAAAGCCGAGCCTGTTCAACATCAAGGATCTCGGCTGGCGCGAAATCACGATCTTCGTGCCGCTGATCGTCCTCACCATCATCATCGGTGTCTATCCGAAGCCGATCCTGGATTTCTCTTCCGCCTCGGTAACGCAACTGATCGACAATTATCAGCACGCGCTCGCTGCGACCCAGACCACGGGCCAGACCGCGTTGCTCGGGCGCTGAGGTGAAGGTAAGCGAATGAACGCCGTGCAGCTTCCGACCCTCGTTCCGCTCCTTCCCGAGTTTGTGCTCGGCATCGGCGCCATGGCGCTGTTGATGTTCGGCGTGTTTCGCGGCGAGCCCGGTGGACGCATTGTCGATGTCATCGCCATTGTGCTTCTGGCCGTCGCCGGTATTGCGCTGGTCGCGCTGCCATCCGGTAAGCTCACGACCTTCGGCGGCAGTTTCGTCGTCGACGATTTTGCCCGCTTTCTGAAAATGCTGGCGCTGGTCGGTTCGGCGGCGGCGATCGCGATGTCGCTCGATTATGCCGAAAAGGAAGGCCAGCAGCGTTTCGAATATTCGGTGCTGATCCTGCTCTCGACGCTCGGCATGTTGATGCTGATTTCAGCATCCGACCTGATCGCGCTCTATCTCGGGCTCGAATTGATGAGCCTGCCGCTTTATGTCGTCGCCGCGAGCTATCGTGACTCGCTGCGCGCGACCGAAGCCGGCCTCAAATATTTCGTCCTTGGCGCGCTGTCCTCGGGCATGCTGCTCTACGGAGCGTCACTGGTTTACGGTTTTACCGGCACCGTAAGCTTCGCCGGTATTGCGCAGGCCGCGGCGCAGGGCGGCACCGGGCTGATCTTCGGCATCGTCTTTCTGTTCGCCGGCTTCTGCTTCAAGGTTTCCGCCGTGCCGTTCCATATGTGGACGCCGGACGTCTATGAAGGCGCGCCGACGCCGGTGACGGCGTTCTTCGCCGCGGCGCCGAAAGTCGCCGGCATTGCCATGTTCGTCCGCGTCGCCGTCGGCGCCTTTCCGAGCATCGCCACGCAATGGCAGCAGATCGTTGTCTTTGTTTCCATAGCCTCGATGGTGCTCGGCTCGTTCGCCGCGATCGGTCAGCGCAATATCAAACGCCTGATGGCCTATTCGTCAATCGGCCATATGGGCTTCGCGCTGATCGGGCTCGCCGCCGGCACGGCCGAAGGCGTGCAGGGCGTGCTGGTCTATATCGCGATCTATGTCACCATGACGCTCGGCGTGTTCGCCGTGATCCTATCGATGCGGCGCTCGACCGGCATGGTGGAAACCACCGATCAGCTCGCCGGCCTTGCCCGCACCCATCCGACGACCGCCTTCTTCATGGCGATGCTGCTGTTCTCCATGGCCGGCGTTCCGCCGCTCGCCGGCTTCTTCGCCAAATTCTATGTGTTCCTTGCCGCCATTAAAGCCGGCCTCTACATCCTGTCGGTGATCGGCGTGGTCGCAAGCGTGGTGGGCGCCTACTATTATCTCGCCATCATCAAGGCGATGTACTTCGACGAGCCGGCCGAAGCCTTTGTCGAAATGCCCTATGAGCTGCGTGTCGTGCTGCTGCTTTGTGGCCTGTTCAATATCCTGTTCTTTGTCTATCCGGGCCCGCTGGTCGGATTGGCGAGTGCGGCCGCACAATCCTTGTTCTGATGCAGCTTGATCCCAGCGCCGCCGCGGCGGGCTTTCGCCTCTTTGCGCACGGCGTTCTAGAATCGACCAATTCGGAGGCGCTGGCGCAATCGCGGCGGGGCGACGAGGGTCGGCTCTGGGTGGTGGCGCGAGAACAGAGCGCGGGCCGCGGCCGGCACGGCCGCGAATGGGTCTCGACGCCGGGAAATCTCTACGCGACGCTGCTTCTGGCCGATCCGGCGCCAGCCGAAGCCGCGCCGCAATTGGCCTTTGTCACGGGCCTTGCCGTTCATGACGCGATCGTCGCCTGCGCGGATGAGCTCGCTAAAGAACTGGCGCTGAAATGGCCCAACGACGTGCTCTACGCCAACAAAAAGCTCGCCGGCATTCTGATCGAGAGCGAAATGTCGGCCGGACAGCTCGCGGTCGCTGTCGGTATCGGCGTCAATTGCCTGCACCACCCGGCGCAGGCTTCGTTTCCGGCGACCGACCTCGCCAAGGCCGGTAAGATTGTCCCCCCGGACAGTCTGCTCTACGCCTTGTCGCGCACCATGATGCGCCGGGTCGCGCAATGGAACCGCGGCGCGGGTTTTGCCGCGATCCGCGCCGACTGGCTCACATGCGCAACCGGGCTTGGCCGCGAAATTACCGTGCGGCTTTCTGGCCACGAGCTCAACGGCTATTTCGAGGGCCTCGACGACAGCGGCCAGTTACTGCTGCGGCTTGCCGACGGCAAGCTGCAAACTATCACCGCCGGCGATATCTTTCCGCTCGCAGAGACAGGCGCGCCATGAAGTTTTTGCACAACAGCCGACAAGACTTGTCTCGGCGAAAAGGGCAAACTGAATAATGCCCAGCGACTTGGTCTTCGCGCCGCTCGGCGGCTTCGGCGAGATCGGGATGAATCTCTCGATCTATGGCTTCGGCGATAACCGCCGCCGGCAATGGATCATCATCGACTGCGGCGTCTCCTTTGCCGCTGAAGAGCATTTGCCCGGCGTCGATTTGATCTTGCCGGACATCTCCTATCTCCTCGAAGAGCGCAAAAATATTCTGGGCCTCGTGCTCACCCACGCCCATGAAGATCATATGGGCGCGATCATGGATCTGTGGCCGCGGCTGAAAGTGCCATTCTATGCCACGCCGTTCTCGGCCGCTCTATTCGAGGCGCGGCGCGCGTCCGAGCCCGGCGCGCCGGAAATTCCGGTCAATGTCGTGCCGGCCGGCGGCCATCTCTCGCTCGGGCCATTCGAGATCGATTTCATCAATGTCGCGCATGCGATTCCGGAATCGAATGCGCTTGCGATCCGCACGCCGGCAGGCACCGTCGTGCATACCGGCGATTGGAAGATCGATCCGACGCCGATCGTCGGCGGTCCGACCGATGCGGCAAGGCTGACGGCGCTCGGCGATGCCGGGGTGCTAGCGCTGATCGGCGATTCCACCAATGCCGTGCGCGAAGGCCGGTCGCCGTCGGAAGCGGATGTTGCGAAGACTCTCGCCGAACTGATCCGCACCTCGCCGCGGCGCGTCGCGGTGACGACGTTTGCCTCCCATGTCGGCCGCCTGCGCGCCGTTGCGGACGCAGCTCGCGCTGCAGAGCGCGAAGTCGTTGTTGTCGGCCGCGCCATGGAACGCGTGGTGCAGGTGGCGCGTGAGACCGGCTATCTGCAAGGCGTGCAGGATTTCCGCGGCGTTGAAAGTTACGGCTATCTGCCGCCGGACAAAGTGCTGGCGCTCTGCACCGGCAGCCAGGGCGAGCCGCGCGCTGCGCTCGTCCGCATCGCCCAGGACGAGCATCCCGACGTCACGTTGTCGCGCGGCGACCGGGTGATCTTCTCGGCGCGGCCGATCCCCGGCAACGAGAAGGCGATCTCGCGGGTAATCAACGGCCTGGTGGAGCAGGGCGTCGAGGTCATCACCGACCGCACTCATCTCGTTCATGTCTCGGGGCATCCGCGGCGCGACGAATTGCGCGACATGATCGGCTGGGTCAGGCCGAAAATTCTTATCCCGGCGCATGGCGAGGCGCTGCATCTCGCCGAACATGCCGATCTCGCCCGCAAAGCCGGGGTGCCGCATGTCTTGATCTGCCGCAACGGCGACCTGGTTCGGTTAGCCAACGACGGCCCCGAAATCATCGACGAGGTGCCGTCAGGCCGTCTCTACAAAGACGGTGCGCTTTTGATGAGCGCGGAATCCAAGACTGTTGCCGCCCGCCGGCGCTTGAGCTTTGCCGGCATGGTGACGGTGGCGCTCGCGCTGAGCGAGAAGGGCGTGCTCGCCGCCGATCCTGAGGTCGAACTGATCGGTCTTCCTGAAACCGACGCCGGCGGCGCCTCGATGACCGAGATCGCTCGCGACGCTGTTGAGCTCGCCTTCGACGCCTTACCCAAACCACGCCGCCGTGATCCGGATGCAGTTGCCCAAGCGGTACGCCGCGGCGTGCGTTCGGCGATCGCCGAGCGCTGGAAGAAAAAGCCGATCTGCTACGTGCATGTTCTGACGGTTTAGTGCCCGCGCGCTATAATGGGCCTGCCGGGTCAGGGCAGGAGAGCGAAAATATGATCGGCAGGCTCAATCACGTCGCCATTGCGGTGCGCGACATCGGCAAGGCGACGGCGGTCTATCGCGACGCGCTCGGCGCCGACGTTTCGGCGGCCGCGCCGCAGCCTGACCATGGCGTCACCACCGTTTTCATCACGCTGCCCAATACCAAGATCGAGCTTTTGGAGCCACTTGGGGAAGCCTCGCCGATCGCCAAATTCCTCGAGCGCAATCCCGACGGCGGCATGCACCACATCTGCTACGAGGTTGACGATATCCGCGCTGCCCGCGATACGCTCAAAGCTGCAGGCGCCCGTGTGCTCGGCGACGGCGAGCCGAAGATCGGGGCGCATGGCAAGCCGGTGCTGTTCCTGCACCCGAAAGATTTCTCCGGCACTTTGGTCGAACTCGAGCAGGCATGAGCGTCACCACTGCGATCGCGATTTTCGTTCTGATCTGGTGGGTGGTGCTGTTCGCAGTGCTGCCCTGGGGCGTGCGTAGCCAGCACGAGGCAGGGCTCGATGTAGAGCCGATGACGCCTGGTATCGATCCGGGCGCGCCCACCCGTTTCAGTCTCGGCCGCAAGCTTCTGTGGACCACGCTGGTCTCGATCGTGATCTACGCCGTCTGCTACGTCGTCTATGTCGAGCATCTGGTGACGATCGACGGCCTGATGGCGCCGTTCGTCAACACGAAAAGTCAATAAATCTCATTGATTTAAGGTTGTTTTCTTGTCCGCTAGATGCGCTTAGGCGCGTAACTCTAACGGCGAAGAAGTTGGGCAGGTCCCCAAAAGAGGTCCCAAAAAGAAAAAGCAGGGCTAAAGCCCTGCCGTAGAAACCTCATCTGACCCATAACCTACACTTTTATTGAGATGCGGCTGACACGTGGCCGGCGACGCTTTCCGTTCGCGGGTCATCCTCCCAAGACTTGGACCGCTGCCCCTGAATTATCCGCAATTTTTTTCGCGGCTTCAAGGTCGCAAATTGTTCGTAATCTAAATTCAATGGCTTGTCATCCTGTTACCACCTCCGGACGCAAAAAAATTCTCATGGACTTACCTCCGGGAACTGATTTCGTCCCGGCCTAGGCGTCCAGTTCCGCCCCCGGTTACCGCTCTTGTAATTCCGCCCCGGTTGCGGCCTGTTGTGCACCCAATCCTTCCTAACTCGCCCGAAGATTCCATGCGCCTTTCCCGCTATTTCCTGCCCATTCTGCGCGAAACGCCCAAAGAGGCGGAAATCGCGTCCCACCGGCTCATGCTGCGGGCTGGCGTGATCCGCCAGGAGGCGGCCGGCATCTATGCCTTCCTGCCGCTCGGACTGCGCGTCCTGGACAAGGTCTGCCGCATTGTCCGTGAGGAACAGGACCGGGCCGGGGCCATCGAGCTTTTGATGCCGACCATCCAGCCGGCCGACCTCTGGCGCGAAAGCGGCCGCTACGAGGCCTATGGCAAGGAGATGCTGCGGATCAAGGACCGGCACGAGCGCGACATGCTCTATGGGCCGACCAACGAGGAAATGATCACCGAGATCTTCCGCAGCTATGTGCGGTCCTACAAAGACCTGCCGCTAAATCTCTATCACATCCAATGGAAGTTCCGCGACGAGGTGCGGCCGCGCTTCGGCGTGATGCGCGGGCGCGAGTTTCTGATGAAGGACGCCTATTCCTTCGATCTCGATTTCGAAGGCGCCAAGCACTCATATAACCGCATGTTCGTCGCCTATCTGCGCACCTTCGCCCGGATGGGCCTGCGCCCGATCCCGATGATTGCCGAAAGCGGGCCGATCGGCGGCAACCTCTCCCACGAATTCATCATTCTCGCGGACACCGGCGAAAGCGAGGTGTTCTGCGACAGCGAATATCTCGATTTCGAGGTTCCGGGCGCGGACGTGGATTTCGACCATGTCGGCCGGTTGCAGGCCATTGTGGATAAGTGGACCTCGCTCTATGCGGCGACGTCCGAAAAGCATGACCCGGCGGCCTTCGCCAAGCTCGGCCCGGACAAGGGCCTGTCCGCGCGCGGCATCGAGGTCGGCCATATCTTCTATTTCGGCACCAAATATTCCGAGCCGATGAAGGCCGTCGTCGCCGGGCCGGATGGCACCGACCGGCCGATCCATGGCGGGTCCTACGGTATCGGCCCGAGCCGCCTCGTCGCCGCCATCATCGAGGCCTCTCACGACGAGGCCGGCATCAAATGGCCGGACAGCGTCGCGCCATTCAATGCCGTGATCCTCAATCTCAAACAGGGCGGCGCCGATACCGATCCGGCCTGCGAGCAGCTTTATGCGCAACTGCGCGGCAAGGGCATCGACACGCTCTATCACGATCTCGACGAGCGGCCCGGCTCGAAATTCGTCACGGCCGATCTCATCGGGGTGCCCTGGCAGGTTCTGGTCGGGCCACGCAGCCTTGCCGAGGGCAAGGTCGAGGTGAAACGCCGCGCCGATGGGCAGCGTGAGCTTATGTCGCTTGCCGACGCGGTCGCCAAAATCGCCCAGTGATTGCCAGCGCCCGAGCTGTGAATCGCTATGCGAACAAGTGTTTCTGCTCGTGTTTCGTGACGAGTTCGCAAATGATCCTGTGCGCGGCGGCGGTTTGCCGCGATGAGCGAGGCTTGAAACTGCCAGAATCGTGTGAAACTCGGGGTAATCGCGGGGACCAGACATAAAATGGCCGAGTCGACCGGCACCCACCCTTTCTCGGCATTCGAATGGATGTTGTCGCTGCGCTATCTGCGGGCGCGGCGCAAAGAGGGCTTCATTTCCGTTATCGCCGGCTTCTCGTTTCTCGGCATCATGCTCGGCGTCGCCACCCTGATCATCGTCATGGCGGTGATGAACGGCTTCCGCCAGGAGCTGTTGTCGAAGATTCTCGGGCTCAACGGCCATCTCCTGATCCAGCCGCTCGAGCAGCCGCTCACCGACTATGCCGATGTCGCGGCTCGCGTCTCCAAAGTGAACGGCGTCTATCTGGCGGCCCCGCTGGTCGAAGGCCAGGCGCTGGCGTCGTCGCCATTCAATGCCTCGGGCGTCGTCGTCCGCGGCATGCGTGGGGCCGATCTCGCCAAGCTCACCCAGGTCTCCCAGCATATCAAACAGGGCACGCTCGACGGCTTCGACGACAATCAGGGCATCGCCATCGGCGCGAGATTAGCCGAGCAGCTCTCGGTGCGCGCTGGCGATAATCTGACGCTGGTGGCGCCGCGCGGCGCAGTGACGCCGATGGGGACCACGCCGCGGATCAAGGCCTATAAGATCGCAGCCGTGTTTGAAATCGGTATGTCCGAATACGATTCCGCCTTCGTTTTCATGCCGCTGACCGAGGCGCAGGCCTATTTCAACCGCAATGGCGACGTCACCGCGATCGAGGTCTATACCGACAATCCCGATCGTATCGACGATTTCCGCAGGGCCGTCACCGAGGCCGCGGCGCGGCCGATCTACATGGTCGATTGGCGCCAGCGCAACGCTACCTTCTTCAACGCGCTCCAGGTCGAGCGCAATGTGATGTTCCTGATCCTGACCTTGATCGTGCTCGTGGCGGCGCTCAATATCGTCTCCGGCCTGATCATGCTGGTCAAAGACAAATCGAGCGACATCGCGATCCTGCGCACCATGGGGGCGACGCAGGGCGCCATCATGCGCGTGTTTCTCATCACCGGCGCCTCGATCGGCGTCGTCGGCACGCTGGTCGGTTTTCTCCTCGGCACAGTGGTCTGCCTCAATATCGAGGAGATCCGGCGCTTCCTGTCATGGCTCACCAATACCGAGCTGTTTTCGCCAGAGCTTTATTTCCTGTCGCAGCTTCCGGCCGACATGAACGTCAAGGAGACAACCGCTGTCCTGATCATGGCGCTTGGGCTATCGCTCCTCGCCACGCTCTATCCGTCCTGGCGCGCGGCGCGGCTCGATCCTGTCGAAGCGCTGCGTTACGAATGATCGGCGCGATGGACGACACCGCCGCGATAGGCGAGGCCGCAACGTCGTTCCGGGATCACGAGGAACAGCCCATACTCTTCCTGCACGGCGTCTGCCGTCATTTCAGTCAGGGAGACGCGCGGCTTGATATCTTGAAGGACGCCGAGCTCGCGGTCTGGCCGGGGCAATCGGTGGCGCTGGTGGCGCCGTCGGGCTCCGGCAAGTCGACACTGCTCCACATCGCCGGCTTGCTCGAACATCCGAGCTCCGGTGAGGTCTATATCGATGGAGTGGCGACCACGCAGCTCAACGATATGCAGCGCACCCGGATCCGGCGCACCGAGATCGGCTTCGTCTATCAATTTCATCATCTGCTGCCGGAATTCTCGGCGCTGGAGAATGTCATCCTGCCGCAGATGATCCGCGGCCTGTCACGGCGCGAGGCCACCGCGCGCAGCGCCGAACTCTTGGCCTATCTCGGGCTGAAAGACCGGCTTCTGCACCGGCCGGCGGAGCTCTCCGGCGGCGAGCAGCAGCGCGTCGCGATCGCGCGCGCGGTCGCCAATGCCCCGCGCATCCTTTTCGCCGACGAGCCGACCGGCAATCTCGATGTGAACACCGCCGCGCGCGTCTTCGCCACGTTCAGCCAATTGGTGCGCGCCTCTGGACTCGCCGCCATTATCGCCACCCACAATATGGAGATCGCGGCGCAGATGGATCGCCGCGTGACCTTGCGCGAAGGCGCCGTCGTCGAGTTTGACTAGAGCATGATCCCGAAGAGTGGTCGCCGGTTTTCGGAAAAGATCATGCTCAACAAAAAGCCTTTTAAGACTGCGGATGCCGGCGCTTGCGCGCACCGGATTGCTAGGCCGCCGCCGACGGCTGATACCAATCGTTCTTCTGACAGAAGCCGCCGATGCCGCGGACGTTCTCAAGGCACTGTTCGAAGCTGGTGAAGCCGCAATTGGTGCCGCTGAAGCCGGAGCCGTAATAGGCACACCAAGGATAATTGCTCTGCGCTTGCGCGCGTGGAGATAGCGCGATCATCGCGGCCGTAAGACCGAGGCCGAGCAGCAGCATCTTCATTCATGACCTCCTTTTGCGAAGTGTCAGATCAAGAATTCTTTGAATGATGGCGATGGATTTGTGGCTGCGCTGCGAGCGGCGGTTTGTACGTGTCGTTTCGTTCGCAGAAGCCGCCGATGCCGCTCACGCTCGCCATGCATTGTTCATAGCTCGTGAAGCCGCAGCTCGAGTCGTCATAGGGCGTGCCGTAGTGGGCGCACCAAGGATAGTTTTGCGCATGTGCAGTTGGCGAAAGCGCGATCGTTGCGAGAAGGAGGCTGAGCACGGAATGCGAGATCTTCATGGCTTTCTCCTGTGTTTGACGTCTTCGCACGGCAACTCCGCAATTACGAATTCTTGCCGTGATGCTTGCGGGCCTGGCGCGGCGCCGGCGCTGCGGCATTCGATCCTGCGGCTTTCGGGCCCGTATACATGTCGTTCTCGTTGCAGGAACCGCCTGAGCCGCGCGCTGTCGCCATACACTGTTCGTAACTGGAAAAGCCGCAATTGATGCCGGCGCCGTCAGCGAAATTCGCGCAATTGTTTTGTGCGGCGGCACGCGCGGCGAAGGCTGCGGCCAGGGCCCAGCATCCAATCAGCACCGGCAGAAGCCGCATTTCAGCCTTCCGATCTGGGTGATTGCCGGCATTCATGGCTTGCCGGAATGGGTTTTGAGCGCGCGATGCGGCGCCGGAGCGCCGCTCGCCGGGTATTGCGTATTGGCCTGGCAAAAGCCGCCAATGCCAAGCCGCGACGCCATGCATTGGTCGTAGGTTGAAAAGCCGCAATTCTCGCCGCCTTCATAAGCCGACGACTGCAGGCACCACGGATAATTCTGCGCCTGCGCGGGCACGGCGAAACCGGTAGCCGCGGCCGCGAGAACGGCAGCGGCCACGAGGCGCGCCGGATGCACGTTCGGCGATGACGTCGCGTCAATCTTCAGGGTCATATCGAGGTTCATGTCCAAATCTGCGTCCGCAAGCTCGACCATGCGGCAAGCTTCACCACTATGAACGCCGCGCTGGCCGGTTTATTTCATCGGCGCATAAGCAAGGCGCTTTGCGCTCCGCTGGCAAAAAAAGAGGCCCGCGGAGACGGCGGCCTCTTCGTGTCGATATTCGCCGTCTGGTGCTTATCAGCAGGGGCGGCACCAGCAACGATACGGGCCGGAGGCGCGCACAAAGCCCCGCGGGCAATACGGACCGAAGCCGCGGCAGGCTGCCTGGTGGATCGGGGTCGCGTTCTTGATCTGCGCGTGAAGGCTTGCGGCGCCCTGGCTTTGCGCGTTGGCCGCAATTGTCAAAGAAATACTCGGACCAGATACTGAGAATTTGCTCAAGGCTTTTTCTTCACCCGGCGGGACTCAATGTTATTGGCCTCGCCCTTAGGCGTTTCTTTTCGTAACTCGACAATGGTTTTAAACGTGCGCACCAAAGCATCTTCCTGTTCC
>JBAUCK010000181.1:0-2637 GCA_049677525.1 Xanthobacteraceae bacterium | reverse complement strand
GCGATGGAGCAGCCATCGCCAGTCCGAATTAAACGGCAACAATATCCATACCGGCTTTCCCATTGCGCCGGCTAAGTGAGCCACGCTTGTGTCCACCGTAATCACCAAGTCCAGACAATCGATCAGTGCTGCGGCATCGGCGAAATTCGTCCATTGTCCGGCGTAGGAAATGAGCACGGGCGTCCATGCTTGTTCACTAGACGGCCCGACGTCATATTGCAGCGAGATACAATGCGCGTCGGCGGAAAACAGCGGCGCAAGGGCATCGAGGCCGATCGAGCGATGACGGTCGTTCTTGTGCGTCGCGCTGCCGCGCCACGCGATGCCGATGCGTGGTTTGGTCTTGGCCGGCAACCGCGCTTCCCAGGCTCGGCGCAGTCCAGCATCTGCAAGAATATAGCGTTGCTCCGCCGGAATCGTCGGCAACGTGGTCGCGAACGCAAGCGGCAGCGTCATCATTGGGCAGTGATAATCGAATCTCGCCGGCACTCCGCTTTGGTGGATAATGCCGATCTCCGGACTCAGTTGCGTCAACAGCTGATACAGCGGCTCTTGCACCGACATCACGACATTGGCTCCTTTGGCGCTGAGAAGCTTGCCGTAGCGGCAGAACTGTATGGTGTCGCCGAATCCCTGCTCCCAGTGCACGAATAGAGTTTTCCCGGAAATCTCCTCTCGGCCGAGCCAGAGCGGCTGCGGGAACGAACGATCGCCGACCGGCACCGGAAGTTTTTTGCGCCATTCATGCAAGCGCCAGCCTTCCGCGAGGCGGCCCGACTGCAAATAGCAGTAGCTTTGGTTTGCGTAAGACTCGGCGCGGTCGGGATACAGTTCTATCGCCGCCCCGTAAGCGCGGATCGCTTCATCAACACGCTGTGAATCCTGCAGCGCCGCGCCGCGGTTGTGATGCGCTTCGGCATAGTTGCCGCCGCGGAGCGCGATTGCCCTCTCATAGCTCGCAATTGCATCGCCAAAACGTTTGAGATCGTGCAGCACCATGCCGCGATTGTAGAAAGCCTCGGCATAGGACGGGTTCAGTGCGATCGCTTTGTCGTAGCTTAAAAGCGCGTCTTCCGTGCGCCGCAAATCGCCGAATGCCGTGCCGCGGTTATTGTGGACTCGCGCATTGTCCGGCTTCAGCGCAATCGCCTTGTCGAAGCTTGCGACTGCCTCGTCCAGGCGACCGAATTCCTGCAAGACGATCCCGAGATTGTTGTGGCATTCCGCATAATCCGGCTTCAAAGCGAGAGCTTTTTTGAAGCTCGTAACCGCGTCTTCCGGGCGATCCAGGCCGGCCAGCACAATGCCGCGGCAATTGTGCGCCTCGGCGAAGCTGGGATCGATTGCGATGGCCGCGTCGAATGCTTCGAGCGCCTGATGATAGCTGCCGAGGCCCTGCAGGGATAAGCCGCGCTTGTGCCAGGCTTCTGCACTATCGGTCGTAAATGACCTCATTTTTCTTTTGCTCCGACCGCAAAATAGGCCGGCGCGCGCTAAAACGCCGCGCTATCCGTAGAGCTCGGGGCCAATCACGTGCGGCGGCGCCGTCCAGCGAGCCGCGGCGTCGCATTTGACGACAAAGGCGGCGATGCGGTCGAGCAATTCCTTACCGGCCAGCGCAGGAACGTGCCCTTGGTCAGGCACTTCGATCGCCTCCAGCGCCGGATCGCGTTCCTTCATGGCGATGACCGTCTCAGCGGAAAGGATATCTGAATTGGCGCCGCGGATGACCAGCAGCGGTACGCAAGCGAGCGCGTCGAACTCGGCCCACATCGGCGGCAACGGCCGCTCGATGTCGATCTCGGTCAGCGTCTGCGCCAAGCGCACGTCGTAGGTCAGAACCAGCGCGCCGGCCTCGTCGTTCCAGGTGCGCTGCGCCGCGGCGAGCCAGTCTTCGGCGGAGAGCTTCGGAAACTGAGCGCTGAATAAGCGGCGTAGGATTTCCGCGCCCTCGGCGAAACTACGCGGCTGCGGCAATTTGCCGACATAGCTTTTGATGCGCGCGAGCCCTTTGGGCTCGATCACCGGCCCGATATCATGCAGCACGGCGCCGGCGATCGTGGTCGGATGGGCAACAGCAAGCAGCATGGTGAGCAGGCCGCCGCGCGAACTGCCGACAAAGACCGCCGGACCTATGCCGAGCGCCGCCAGGACCGTGACGACATCGCCGAGTTCGACAGCGACGTTGTAGTTCTCCGGGTTCTTGTCGTATTCGGATTGGCCGCGCCCGCGCGAATCGATGGCGATGACACGCCGCGGGTTCGGGCCATAGGCTAAAGCTGGTGCCAGCGCGTCGAAGTCGCGGACGGTTCGGGTCAGGCCAGGCAAACAGACTACCGGGAGCGCAGATGAGGACCGCGAACCATATTTCCACACATTTAGACGCAAGCCATCCTGCGCTGCTATGAAGATACTTCGGGGAGGGACTTCGTTCATGCTTCTTGTATTTGATCCAGCGCTCATGCCAGCGAGCCGAGTTCAATAAAGGGCGTAATCAGCATATCCAAAAATCTGAAGATACCATGTGGTAAATCGAGCCGATCTCAATGCAAAAGACGCTTGTATAACCTGCACAATCCAGGGTGCTCCAACTTTTCGCTTGGGTCTGCCGCAACAAGGGCCTCTATGCTCCCGGGC
>JBAUCK010000180.1:0-10632 GCA_049677525.1 Xanthobacteraceae bacterium | reverse complement strand
GGCTCAAGCTCAGCGTCGCCAGCGAAGTGAAGCCCGTGCTCGACGCCATGGTGCATCAACAGACCAGCGCCTTGGAAACGCAACTGCGCGCCAATTCGTTCATCGAGACCGCGGCGCGCAGCGAATGGGCCAAGCTGTGCCGCGCCGTTTCGCTCGGTGCGGCCGGCCAAGGAAGTGGCCAGGGAAGCGTCATGCCCAATCTCTGGCTCGAAATCCGGCCGCGCCGCGCCATCGCCGCGCAGCCGCAGATCGACGCCAAGGCGGTGACGCTTTTGGTCGGCGTGCAGGCCGATACCCGCATCGTGCCGAACGAGGCCAAGCCCGATTGTCCGTTCCCGCAGCAGCTCGATCTCGTGCCGCAGGCCAACCAGGGTCATGTCGATATCGCCGTGCCGATCGACATCCCATTCACCGAGGTGAGCCGGCTTCTGGAGGCGCAGTTCGCCGGCAAGACGTTTCCCAAAGATGGCTCCGGATCGTTCGCGGTGACCGTCAAGCAGGCGAGCGTCGCCGCCGCCGGTGATCGCGCGCTGATCTCGCTTCTGGTGCGGGTGAAGAAGAACGGCTTCTTTTCGCTCGGCGCCGACGCGAATGTCTGAGGCCGGCCGGCGCTCGATCAGGTCAATCAGATCCTGCGCTTTACTGATGTGGCGCTCGATGTGCAATCGCAGGCCCCTTTCGGCCTGCTCGGCGCGGCAGCGCAGGCGGCCGCGCCTTATTTGCAAAAGACGCTCGCCGATCAGGCGGTCATCGACCTCAAGCCCTTCGCCGCGGACGCCAAAATGCGGATCGCGGCTGCCGTCGGCAATCTGGCGGCGCAGGCGCCGGGCCTGCGCGCCAATGCGACGGTCGACGATCTGCGGCTCACCGGCATCGCCTATGACGACAAGACGCTGCGGATCATCGCCAATGCCGGCGGCAGCGTGAACGTCGCGATCTCCTCGCTGTCGATGCAGTGAAGCGAAAACGCTGCCCAACTCGTCATGCCCGCGCTTGTCGCGGGCATCCACGTCTTTAGTACCCTCAAATCAAAGGCGTGGATGGCCGGAACAAGTCCGACCATGACGGGCAAAGTTAGCTGATCTTCAGCGGAATCTGGCCGATGAAATCCTGCTTGCCGATCTCCACGCCGCAATGGCGCAGGATGTCGTAGGCGGTCGCGCAGTGGAAATAGAAATTCGGCAGCACGAAGTGATTGAGATAATCGTCTCCCTTCATCTGGCCTTTCTTTTCCGGGCCGAGCGGGAAGGTGATCTCGCGCTCGGCCGAGGCGTCGACGGCTTTGCGGTCGAGCCCCTTCACGAAAGCCACCGTCTTGGCGATGCGCTCCTTGAGCTGCGCGATCGTCGTCTCATTGTCCGGCGCGCTCGGCGGCTCGACGCCGGCCAGCCGCGCGGAGCCGCGACGGGCCTGGTCGGTTGCGATCTGGACCTGACGGGTGAGATCGAACATGTCGGGCGCAAGGCGTGTGCGCAGCAGCACCGCGGGGTCGATCGTTTTTGCCGTGGCGAAAGCCTCCGCTTTGTCGAGAACGACGGACAGGGCGTTGAGCGTGATTTCAAGGGTTGGCAGCGAGCTTTGCGACATCGATTGCGACATGGCGGGTCCGTATCCGTTGCTGGAGTATCTGTTGCAGATGAAAGCGGCCGGATGGCGGGAAGAGTGCTGGCCGCGCATTCGGTATGGGTCGGCCGCCCTCGCGCCGCAAGCCTCGCCCCTTCGTAAAGACACGCGGAAGATGGCAGCGGGTTGTCAGCAATTCCGCGCCGGCCCGATTACGCGCTCGGCCAATTACGCGCCAGCCTTGGACTCGCGGATCGAGTGGCGCAGCAACGCGAACAGCGAGCCGCCGGTGATCGCGCCGAGCACGTAGACGACCGCGACCAGAAGCGCGAGCGGCACGCGGATGCGCGTGCCGAGAAAAGCCATCGTCACCAGATCGAAATTCTGCAGCACGAAGATCAGAGTCGCGGCGACAAAAACAACGACGATCACAAGATAGAACCAGCGCATGGCGGGCCTCCGCTATTTTTTCTGCGGCAACATCAAGTCCTCGACTTTAAAATATTTACGCGCGTGGGCAACGAGCTCGCCGTCGCTTGGGTGATCGACCGTCTCGATGCCGGTGATGATTTTCATCAATTGCGGCTCGTGCGCGCTGATATGCTTGACCAATTCTGCTTTTGCATTGGCCGGCCCGGTGATGAGGACAGCGCCGGCGTCGGCGATCGATTTCGTCACCGCGTCGAGGAAGTTCTGATCCTCCGCGGCGTGGCCCGAGCCGATCGAATTGACCTTGTGATGGATATGCACGTGAGGATTGTCGGGGTGCAGGACGAGCTTGTCGGCATCGCTCGGGCTGAAATGAAAGATGCGCGCCTCGTGATGATCGATCCAGACGACGGCGTGAAAGTGATGACTATTCATAAGACGCTCCGCAATATGCTCTTGATGTCACTCAATTGGTCCCGCAGCCTGCACATTGCAATGCTGCTCCGACGGTGCTTCGCTTCAAGCACACAATACGACATACTATAGTTGATCGGTATGGGTCTGCACGGCGGAACAGCCGCGCGCAAGCGGAGATGGGTTGTGGCTCAATCGGCGAAGGCTTTCGCTTTTCCAAAGGATTTCAAAGTCCGAAACATCAAGACCTCCGGTGCCGCGATTCACGTCCGTTACGGCGGGCAAGGACCCGGCGGTGGTGCTGTTGCACGGCTTCGGCGACACCGGCGATATGTGGGCTCCAGTCGCGACCGCTTTGTGCAAGGATCACACCGTTGTCGTGCCCGATCTGCGCGGCATGGGCCTGTCTCCGCATCCGCCCGGCGGTTACGACAAGAAAACCCAAGCCCAGGATATCGCGCAGGTGCTCGACCGGCTGAAAATCGAGACTGCGGCGCTGGTCACGCACGACATCGGCAATACGGTCGGCTACGCCTTTGCCGCGAATTTCCGGCGCGGGTCACATGCTGGGTCGTCATCGACGCGCCGCTGCCGGGGATCGGACCCTGGGACGACCAGTTGCGCAATCCGAAAGTCTGGCACTTCAATTTTCGCGGGCCCGATGTCGAGCGCCTGGTCAAGGGCCGCGAGCGTGTTTATCTCGATCGCTTTTGGAACGAATTGTCCGCGAACCCGAAAAAGATCGGCGAAGCGATCCGGCGGCATTATGCACGGCTCTACGCCCGCCCCCATGCCATGTATTGCGCTTTCGAGCAATTTGCCGCTTTCACCCAGGACGCCATCGACAACAAAGCCTTCGCCGCGAAAGGCAAGCTGATCATGCCGATCCTCGCGCTCGGCGGCGACCACTCCTACAAGACGCTGATGGCCGATATCATGCGGCTCGTCGGCAGCGACGTCACGGGCGGCGTCATCACGGATTCGGGCCATTGGGTGATGGAGAGCAGCCGCGGCAGACCACGGCGGTAATCGTAGATTTCATCACCAAGTCACGAGTTTGATGAAAAGAATTTCGTGCGGCGGGACGTCCCGCAATTGCGAAGTTGAAATGCAATAACTGAGGAGGTGGTAGTGTCATTGCTTGCTATTCACGTTGGCTTGAGCCTGATCGGCATCGTGTCCGGCCTGGTCGTTCTCTACGGCCTGTTGACCGGCAAAGCGCTCGGCGGCTGGACCGCCTTGTTCCTGCTGACGACGATTTTGACCAGCGCCACCGGCTTTCCGTTGCCGCCTTTCGGCTTCGACCCGCCGCGCGCCGTCGGCATTCTCTCGCTCATTCTTCTCGCCGTCGCGGTCGGGGCCTATTACCTGTTTCATCTCGCCGGCGCCTGGCGCTGGATCTATGTGGTTACCGCCACGTCGGCGCTGTACCTGAACTGCTTCGTCCTGGTCTTCCAGGGCTTCCTGAAAGTGCCGGCATTGCACGATCTGGCGCCGACCCAATCGGAGCCGCCGTTCCTCATCGGCCAGGGCGCCGTCCTGATTATCTTCGTCGTGCTCGGCTTTCTCGCCGTGCGTAAATTTCACCCGCGAACCGCCTGAGACTAATCGCCGACTCGTGCGTTATCCCCCCTGCAATTGACCTATTGAGTAACGACAAAAGGATTGAAGCCATGAATGCCAAAGCCTCGCGAACCGCCGCGCTCGAAACCCCGACCGACCTCAAGCACAATGCCGTCGGCGATATTTCCGGCGCGCTGCGCATCCTGCTTGCCGACGTATTCGCGCTTTATGTGAAGACCAAGAATTTCCATTGGCACATGTCGGGTCCGCATTTCCGCGACTATCACCTTATGCTCGACGAGCAGTCCGACCAGATTTTCGCGATGACCGACGACATCGCCGAGCGCGCGCGCAAGATCGGCGGAACCACGGTCCGCTCGATCGGCCATATCAACAAGCTCAAGCGCGTCCTGGACAACGATGCCGAATTCGTCACGCCCCTCGACATGCTGGCGGAGTTGCGCGACGACAATAAGCAGCTGACCGCCCACATGCGCGAGACCCACGACTTATGCGACGAGCACGGCGATGTGGCGACCACGAGCATGCTCGAAAACTGGATTGACGAATCCGAGCGGCGCACCTGGTTCCTGTTCGAGGCCTGCCGCACCGAGCAGGAATAGGCGGCGCCGCCGGGTTCAGGCGACGACCTGCACCGACGCGGCAATCGCGCGCAGCTGCGGCGCGACGACGGCATATTTCGCCCCAAGCACCTCGAGATCGCCGATCTCGACATCGACATCGGCCGGGATCACGCCCGGCCATTCGGTCGAGGCGCCGAGAAACCAGCGTGTGGGATCAAGCCCCGCCTGATCAAGCTTTGGTCCGAGCAGGCGCGCGGTGTGAAACGTATTACCGGGGATCAAAAACTGCACGCGCTGGCCCGCGGCAATATCCGGCCCGACAACGAAGCGTTCGCTCGTGCCGTTCGCATGCAGCAGGAATAGTTCGAGCGGGTCGCGGAGATAATAATGATAGAGCTGGTCGTTGCGGATGCGATGCAGCCGCACCGGCGCTTGCGGCGTCACCATGAAGTAGAGCGCGGAACCCACGGGCCGCGCCTGAGCAAACGGCGCCGGCAGCGCCCCCGCCGCGAATGCCTGCGGGCTGACAAAGGTCAGTTTCACAAAGCCGCAGGTGGCGTTCGGCTCGAGTTCAAGAAGTTTTCGTACTTGGTCGGCGGTGAGGTCGCCGCTCATTTGATCGTCCGATCTTTATGCAAACCGCTCCTTCGCCCGCTCGCGCGCCTTCGCTGCTTCGGCCTCGCGATTTTTTGCCGGGCTGGATGTCTCGAGTGCCATGAGGAGCCGCCGCGCAACGTCGGCCACTTCGTCGACGGCGCGATCGAACGCCGCCGCATTGGTGTGCGAAGGCTTGGCGAAGCCAGAGAGCTTGCGCACGAATTGCAATGCCGAGGCGCGGATTTCCTCTTCCGTCGCCGGCGGCTCGAAGTTGAACAGCGTGCGGATGTTGCGGCACATGCTGTGCTCCCGCTCGTTACATGAACGCAGCTACATGAAAGCTTGTATTCCCGTCTGCGCGCGGCCGAGGATCAATGCATGGATGTCATGCGTGCCCTCGTAGGTGTTCACGGTCTCCAGATTACAGAGCACGCGCATGACGTGGTACTCCTCGGAGATGCCGTTGCCGCCGTGCATGTCGCGGGCCATGCGCGCGATGTCGAGCGCCTTGCCGCAATTGTTGCGCTTCAGCAGCGAGATCGCCGGCGGCGACGCCTTGCCCTGATCGATCAGCCGGCACAGCCGTAAAGCCGCGTGCAGGCCGAGCGTAATCTCGGTCTGCATGTCGACGAGCTTTTTCTGGACCAGCTGATTGGCGGCGAGCGGCCGGCCGAATTGCTTGCGCGTCAGCGTATAGTCGCGCGCCCGGTGCCAGCAGAATTCCGCAGCCCCCATCGCGCCCCAGGCAATGCCGGTGCGCGCCATGTTGAGGCAGCCGAACGGGCCGGCAAGGCCCGACACATTCGGCAGGATATTTTCCTCCGGCACCACCGCGCCTTCGAGCACGACCTCGCCGGTGATCGAAGCGCGCAGCGACAGCTTGCCTTCGATCTTCGGCGTGGAAAATCCCTTGGTGCCGCGTTCGACAATGAAGCCGCGGATCTTGCCGTCGAGCTTGGCCCACACCACGGCGATGTCGGCGACCGGCGCATTGCTGATCCAGGTCTTCGACCCGGTCAGGCTATAGCCGCCGGCGACTTTCTCGGCGCGCGTCACCATCGAGCCCGGATCGGAGCCGTGATCGGGCTCGGTCAGGCCGAAGCAGCCGACAATTTCACCCTTGGCAAGCTTGGGCAGATATTTCTTGCGCTGCGCCTCGCTGCCATATGCGTAGATCGGGTGCATCACCAGCGAGGAGATCACCGACATCAAGGAGCGATAGCCGGAATCGGCGCGCTCGATCTCGCGCGCGATCAGGCCCGAACAGACATAATTGAGCCCGGCGCCGCCATATTCCTCGGGGATGGTCGGGCCCAATAGCCCGAGCTCGCCCATCTCCTTGACGATCGCCGGGTCATATCTCTCGTCGCGATAGGCGGCGATCACGCCGGGAAACAGCTTCTCCTGCGCATAATCGCGGGCGGTGTCGCGCACCATGCGCTCGTCCTCGGACAATTCGCCTTCAAGGTCGAGCGGATCCTCCCAATTGAAGTCGGCGTCTTTGAGCTGGACGCCTTTGGGCCCGCGCTTTTCCGCCTTGGTGTCGGTCTTCTCGGCCAATTGCGACATCGGATGTCTCCCTGAACGTGGCCCTAAGCTTAGAGGTTTTCCGCCTGGCCGGAAACATCGCGCAGGAGCCCAGATAACTGCCGTTGCCGCCCCGCCGCGGTTTCGCTATCTAGTCCGGCGTCGGCCCTGGTTTGGGCGCCCGTAGCTCAGCTGGATAGAGCGTTGCCCTCCGAAGGCAAAGGTCAGAGGTTCGAATCCTCTCGGGCGCGCCATTAATTTCAAGAACTTAAGCTTTCGATCCGGTGACCGCCTCCGCTACGGGTAAGCAAAGGGTAAGCACAAAGACTGCGCCGCCGCATTTGGCTGAATGCATGCCTACTCGCTCCAGCTCTCAGCACTCAACGGCAATTCGTTCAACTCTGCTCTTGCCTCGCGCCACGGGGAGCAGTTCTTGCTAATTAGCGTCAGGAACCGCTTGCTATGAGTGGGTTCGATTGGGTGAAGCATCTCGTGGACCACTACGTACTCGATCTGGTCCTTGGGCTTCTTCACGAGTTCGTCGGCTCGTCAAAACCAGGGGGCGTTACGTGAGACAGCTTGCATCGATTTTGGCGACCACCTTGATATTGTTGATGGCAGGACGCCTGCGCGCAGATCCGATCTACCCGGATGTGGCCAACATATCGCATGCGACGCCGGAGGTGGCAGCGTTCTTCAAATCTTATTTCACCGCCAAGAGCGAACACAAACCTGTCCCGACATCGGACCATTTCTCGGAAGCACACCTGACTTATATCGACGCGACGCTTGGCTGGGCCTTCTATAACAAGAAGGCCATGATCGACATCTTCGAGCTGTACATGGCGAAATGGCCACCGACCGGCCTTTCCTATCCGACCCGCATCAGTGGCGATACTCACTCGGCGCTGATCGCCTTCACCGATACTCCGGAACTGTTCGGCGGCGAAATCCGCATCCTTGCCGCGGTCGATTTCAAGGACGGCAAAGTGGTGCGCTGGATAGACTATTGGGACGGTCGATCGTTCGGCACTGAAATCGCAGCGAAGATGCGCACCCCACCGGACAAATTCCCGACCAATTTCGACTATGACGTCGCGAGCGGAGGCGCCTCGGCCAAGATCAAAGACGTCTCGCAAAAGCTGGCCTTAGCCTTTGCCTCGGGCGCCGCCGCCGCCGCTGCTGCGTTATTCACCAACGATGCGGTCTACCTCGACCGAGCGCTGCGGGTGCGTATCCTTGGCAAACTGGCGATCGGGAAGTACCTCGCGCGCGAGCTGGCAACGACACCATACGGCAAGGGCTCAAAGCTCATACACGTCGTCGGTAGTGATCAGGGCGGCGGCTTCGAGTGGACGAACGACGGAAGCCCGGTAAAGCGCGGCGTCATTGCCATCGATCTCAACGGCGCCGGGCAGATCGAGCGTCTCGACACAACCTGGGATAACAGCATCATGAGCGACGCCGATCTCCAGGCTCTCGTGTTGCAGTCGATCGAGAAGTAGCCTTCCGTCGCTATTGCCCGGTGTGGCGCGAGTTTCACCTGTTCGAGCAGATCTTCGAGACGTTTGATTTGCTGAAGAAGCGGCGGACAAGAGCCGCCGTGGTTGGCCCAGAGCTGGCGAATGTAGCCTTGATCGTCTTCATCAGCGCTCAGCAGTCTCGTGCCTTCTGTCGCCCACTCGCATAGCCCTTTGATTCGCTCGATGCCCCACTTCGCGGGGCTTCTGCCAAAATCAGACACCAGGCCCGATAACATTCGACTAAGTCGGCATGAAGCGACTTATGGTCGGTGCATAAAGGCAATCCCGGCGCTGCAACAATCCTATCGAGCGCGTTTTGATCGAATAAATCTTCGGAAAACTCGTCGCCACAATATGTATGAGCCATTGCGCTGCACCTGCGCTGCACAGTGAGGACACGCGGCAACCAGGTGTGCTGCCTAGCTTTCGGCCCGTCGGCCTAGCCGCGTGATGTGTGGAAATGTGCGCCAGAACTGCCGGTGATTGAAGCATTCGGAAGCGTTCATTCACCGATTTTTGGCCGCCAGTGACCGGTGTTCGTCTCTTCTTCGGTCAGTCAGTCAAAGTTTGTGAATGAATAGGTCGATGACACCGCATCTGGCCGAGACGAGACCGAGCAATGAAACCCGGTCAGTTCAGAGAGCTCGCGATCGGCGCCGCTCGTTGTTGAAGGGGGACTAGCCTCGTGCGCCGTATCCGAACGGCCCCGCAACCCCATGTGCAAATAAATTCTAGACCGCGCCAAGTTGCCGAAACAAATTGTATCGGTCGTATTCGACCCAGTCTTCCGCGAGCTTCTCGCCCTCAAACCGACCGATGATGATCACGGTCCACTTCGCCTTGCGGCCGGTCGGGGCAATCCCCTCCCATTCCTTACGCTGCGTGGCCTGCCAAGTTCCTCGCCACACCCCTTTGTCGTTTGCGAAGAAAAGATCATTCAAGGTGTAAGTCGCATCGGGAAAAGCGTCGAAAAAGTTGGCCATCGCCTCTCGCCAGGCTTCCGGCCCCTGCAAACTCCGGTCACCCAACCAATGCGAGATGAGATTTTCAGTCATGTATTTATCAAGCGATTGCAGATTGTGACCATTGAAAACGTCCTCGAGATAGGTTCGAACCCATACATCACGCTGATCTACAGGCATTATGAAATGCTCCCTTTATGAGTGAGCGGCGAAGCTGCGGCTCGGTCGCGCCAATGTTTGGGGTCGTTCACAAAGCCGGACGGCATCTGTAACTCTATGCCTCATCCAACCCAGCACCGCGTTCACCGAGAAACTTCATGCCTTTGGCAGTGACTTTGAGAATGCTTTCTGCCGGACCCACGTAGCCGTCGGAAATAAGCCGCTCCAAATCGGCTCTTTTTTGAGCGGCGAGCGTGAACAGGTCATGCTCTTCGAGATCGCAGAGCAACGAGATTTGGTCGTTTGTCAGGTCGTTGAGCATGTTTGCCTCCTAACGGGGCCGCCAGTCACACACCAGGCGGCCAGCATGGGATTGTGCAGAGTCATGTTGCCCGGACCGGCGACGTTGCCTCGTGACAGCCATCACGTTTCGGAGCTTTTTTAACCAGGTATGGCTTGGCGTGAGCGCGGACGGGCCTGGGGCATCGGTCGCACCGGTCAGCCTCTCTCTTGGCGCGTCGTAAGGATGGTGGCGCGTCCGGCTACTTTACGAGGTATGGGATGACGGCGGTCAGGATGGCCACGGGTATGCCGGCGATGCCAATCCAGGCAGCCGCCTTTGCCCACCATAGAATGCGGAGCTGTAGCTCGTTCGCGTCTCGATTCTGTTCGGCTAGCCAATCCTCAACGTCGCCGCGGGTCATCCCAAAGCCGGCGCCTAACGCCTATGACGGCCGCCCCCGCGCCCGGTCCGGCGTGATCTAGCTTTTGCCGGACATTATCGACGCCGAGGCGATCCAATTCAGCGCGGTCCTTTGGCGATAGCGGCATTAGGTTATCAACGCGCCTTCGCCGCGGCTTTGCGTTTTGGCGGAACGATCTTCTTAAACGCCTTCTCAAAGTCCTTCATATCGGGCGACGCTTCGACCTCGCGGGCCATCTCTAGGAACCGCTTGTGGCGCTCAGCATCGGTCAATTTCAATTTGGCGGCAGGTTTTTTACTCATGGGTTAGCCCTATACCAAAAATTGAGGCCGCCAAGCTTCAGAACAGTGCTCGTGGCGGCATCCGCTTGCACCGCACATCCACGATCAGTAATGCGCGGGCGATCTGTGCCGCGAGGTAGCTCCGCCAGGCGGATGATACCAGTCGTTTTGCTGACAGAAGCCGCCGATCCCACTCACTGTGGCCATGCACTGGTCGCGAGTGACAAAACCACAATTGTTGGAGCTATCTCCCATGTCGTAAACCGCGCACCATGGGTAGGTTTGGGCCTCGACACGCGAGCCAAGCCCGGCCGTAACAACGATAA
>JBAUCK010000179.1:0-3083 GCA_049677525.1 Xanthobacteraceae bacterium | reverse complement strand
AGGAGACCGCAGCAAAACGCTATCAGTGCTGGCTGGTAGGAGTTGCTGAGGTCGAATGACAAGCTGCCAGCGAAGCGTATGCGATTTCCTCTGGCCAAAGCGGCCGTTCAAGGTCACCGGCCTCGCGGTTAGCGGATGAACACCATAAGCATCTGCGAACCGCTGACAGCGACGACGACGAGAATGAGTTTTCGGAATAGTTCTTGGGAAACATAATTGCGAACGAACGCGCCAGCCCACATGCCGGCGAATATTGGCAGCGTAGCAAGCGTGGATATGATTGCGTCCTTCCACCCCATTAGGCCTTGGCCATGCAAAAAGGCAGTCATCACCGCTGCAGAAATGACGAGAAACATCGAGGAATACTGGACGAACTGGTCCCGCTTCAATCCGAGGGCGAGCAAATAAACGAACACGAACGGACCCGGAAGGGCGGCGAGACCGCCGGCAAGGCCGCCCACCAAACCAGCGACGGGGCTGGCAAAGCGTTCGAGGTACGGCGGCACCGTCAGTTTGGGGGCGAACCACATCAGCGCGCAAACCGCCAGGAGAATGATGCCGACGACCGGTTTCAGGTGGGCCGGATTCGAGAGCGACAGGAGCGTGACGCCGATTGCGACCCCGACCACCATTCCCGCCAGGATCGGCCACAGGCGGCGCAGCACCACGGGAATCCGGTCGCCCTGGATGGCCTGAGGAACGTTGGTGATGATCAGCGGAATGGCCAGCAAGATGACAGTGGTGCGCAGATCAACAATGAGGTTGAGGAGGGGGACTGCCACGATCGGCATCCCGATGCCCAATAAGCCTTTTGTCGAACCAGCCGCGAAGAGAGCGATCAAGAGCGAGACGAATGAGATCAGCGGCAGGTTCGTGAGATCGATGTGTGTCATGGCATTCTTCTGCGGTTGCCCCCGGTTGACTCACGGTGATCGCGATTGCGCTTTGGTATCTCTCCGGATCGGATCGATTCCGTCGTGCGATCGAAAAAGGTCCTCGCCGTGGGAATTCCGATCGGAGCGATAGAAAAAGATCGCTAAGTTATGAAACGCTCCGGCGTTTTGTCGTCGGTGCCCGCAATTTTGTTGGATTTCAAGCGCGAACTAACAATTGGGTCACCGTTGAGACGCAGTGTCGAAAGATTGATCTCCAGTGTTAATTCCTCTCATTCACAGGAACGCGCGACTGCTCACCGCGATACCGCTTGCCTGGGGTCAGGCCTTTATTGACCCCACGGCTGCGCGTATGGGACAATCCTTTTGTCACGCCGATTGGTGAAGAACGATCGCTATGGCTGGTGGAAGCGCTAACAGTTTGCAAGCGAACGCCTCTGCGGTGCCATCCCTCACGGGCAATGGCAAAGGCGACTTGTCATGAAGCTGCGAGGGTTGGATAGCAATCCGGAGGGCCATTTCGGCCCGCGGTTATGGCAGGCATTTCGCGACAATGTCATGCCCCTCTACCAAGTCTCGCTGTCGGACCCCTCAGAGGAGGCACGCTTCAGTCTCTCCACACGGGCCTATGCCACACCCCGAGCGATCCTGAGGCGCTGTCAAGGCACGGCACTCACAATGACTCGCGGTCTGTCACAGATCACACGTGGCGCTGACCAGTTGCTCATCTACCTTCAGATCGAAGGCTCAGTAGACCTAGACTGCGCCGGACGGCGCGGGCGTCTCGAGGCGGGCGATGTCGCGATCGTTGACTATACTCGGCCGTCCCACAGCGTGGGGACGGACTATGTGAATCTGGCGATTGCAGCTGCCCGCGAGAGTGTGCCTGCGGCACTGCTGGCCATGGAGCCGCACGGCCTCGTCTTCCCACGCGGGAGCGGCGCCGCTCGTCTGATCGGCGCCTCGATGCAGGAGCTTTATGCGCAGGCCGACAACCTCGCGGTGAGCGAAGCCGAAGCGGCGATCGAGGGAATCGTGGCGCTGGCGACCGCCTTCGCGCGTATGAGGCTGGCGGGCGACGAGTTTGACCACGTTAAGTCGAGGAGAAAGGCGGCGCTGGATTACATTGACGCGCATCTCGGAAACCCTGAGCTCGGGCCTGACGAGATCGCCGATGCGGTCAACCTCTCCCGCGCGTCGCTCTACCGGCTCCTGTCGGCGGAGGGCGGCATTCGCGCCGTGTTACTCAAGCGGCGGCTCGACGAGGCCCTGCGGCTCATGCTGGAAGACAACAAGGACAAGCGATCGCTGAAGGAAATCGTCAAGCGCTGCGGCTTCGGCGGCACAAGTCAGTTCGGCCGGGCTTTCCGCGCGCGTTTTGGCGCGCCGCCCCGGGAGTACCGTGAGCTCGTCCGCCGGCAGGACCTCGATTGGCATGAAGCGCGGCTCATGGTCGACGGCTTTGACCAGAACACCATCTTATGGCGGCAACAGGGATTAAAAGGATCCAGCAGCCCGGGTTGAGTGCGGCGGCATCTCAAACCTGCGAAACCTTGGCTCTTCTACTCATAGGCAGTCCCACCAGGTCAGAGTTTGCCTCTCCCCCACTTGCGCACATCGCAAGAGTGAAACGGGCGGCCAAGTCGGCTCCCCATTCTGATGGCCTGTGCTCCGAACGCCGCGTCGAGATCAATTGACTCAATTGACCAGGCCGCGATCAAACAGATGCACACCGAGAGTGCTCCGGTTGTGCATCACAGCAAAATTGGTTGATCAATGTCCGCTACGGGTCATTAGCCGACATCAGCGCTATCTATTTCAATGTCGGCTTTGCACCCGACAAGGGACATGCGAACCGGTCTCTGCACGTTCGAACCCAGTCTCCTCTAAATAAATTGGGATATTGAAAAATCGCGATCGGAGACTAGCCGCTGAAATTCGCGATTTGCTGCGCTGAGACGGTGTGCGATCCGGTCCAGAGACGCGCTAACCGCTAGCTAAAGCCCGGAAGTGTCGAGAGTTTTTCTGAGGAACGGAAACTGTCCGGGGGAGACCGCACTGGTTGGCTGGGGCGCCTGGATTCGAACCAGGGAATGGCGGAATCAAAATCCGACCAGTTCGCCTGTAAGATCAAAGCGCCTTCCGACGAATGACCCGAATGCGCGTCTTTATTGCATCAATAACTTATTG
>JBAUCK010000178.1:0-2291 GCA_049677525.1 Xanthobacteraceae bacterium | reverse complement strand
GTCAAGTCGCCGGCGCTTGTTCGGTAACGACCTTGAAGCTTGCCATGGTGCACGGTCCAAACGACGTGACGATGGCGACGTCGGTTGCGTCGCGTCCGCGCCCCATCAGAATGCGCCCGATGCGCGGCCTGTTGTGGCGCGCGTCGAATGTGTACCAGCGGTCGCCGAGATAGGCTTCGAACCAAGCGGAAAAATCCATTGGCGAAGGATCCGGCGGCACGCCGATGTCGCCGAGATAGCCGGTACAATAGCGCGCTGGTATATTCATGCATCGGCACAATGTGATCGCCAGATGGGCGAAGTCGCGGCAGACGCCCTTCCGCTCGTGGTTGGCTCCCCAGGCGGTTTTGGTCGGGCTCGCGTGCTCGTAGCCGAATTTAATGCGGTCATGGACGTAGTCGCAGATCGCTTGCACGAGGGGCCAGCCCTTCGGCATCTGTCCGAACAAGGACCATGCGTCGTTCGACAAGCGGTCAGTCTCGCAGTAACGGCTGCCGAGTAGATAGATCAGCACGTTGACCGGCAAATCTTCCAGCGCACGCTGCTCGGCCTGCGGCGTGGCCGCATCCGGTTCGCCGCTGTCCCGGATCAGAAAGTCCGCCGACATTGTCAGTCGGCCGGCCGGCGCGCGGATTACATGGCAGAAATTGCCGAAACTGTCGTGGTAGGTGTTTGGGATGATCGGCGGGTCGAGCCGCATCCGATCGAGCGTAATCAAATCGTCGATACGCGACGGATGGACACTCAATGTCAAGATCATCGGCGTCGGCTGCGGACAATCGTACGATATTTGGTAGCCGGCGCGAATTTGCATCAAAACATCTCTTCGGCTCAGCACTTCGGGCTGTCGCCGGGCTCGATGACGAAGCTTACTCTCCGGCCCTTGTTTTCCCAGGAATCACTTCATTTCACGCTCACCTCAACTCCACAACAACGAAAGCCCCGGCTCTGGGGACCGGGGCTGGACGGAAGACGCTGTTCTTGCTTAGGGGCGGGGATGGTCGCCCGGGCCATCCGAATCCTCAATGCCGATGATCAGGCGTTGGTTCCCTATGCCGCCGCGATGGCGGCGACTGAGAAGCCATACGCACCGTGGGAGTAGTCTAGCGTGAGGTCATCCTGCAGAATGGGTTTCACTGGCCCCAATCCCGCGCGACGACGACAGCCCCTGTAGAAATTTGGTGATGCTTTCACAGTCCACGTTGTGTTAGGCCGCCTAATCTGCGTTAGCCTTATTTGGCGTTTATGCTCATTTCGACTGCTACCTGGCGGCTCGCTGTCGGCGTGTCTCCTGCCGTACCCCGCGCGTTAGCCCCAGGCGTTTTTTGTTCGCCGCCAACACCGTCAACTTCGCCGATCTCGACGCGATGGACGACTCGCTCAAGGTGCGATTCGCGGCTGCTTTTATGTCGTCATCATCGGAACGGTTTCGGGCGAGGCGCAAGCAGCGTTACCTTGAATTTCGTCGATCGCCGTCATTACCGCCTCGGTGGCGGATTGATGCACCATGTGGCCGACCCCGGAGACTCGGCGTAACGTGCTCTGGGGAATTTCCCGGTGAAGTCGAGCCGACTGTTCGTCTGTGTCAATCAACTGGTCGTCCCCACCGGCAACGATGGCGACGGGCATCGTTAGAACCGCGTAGTCCTTGTACAATGCAAAGGCAGCAGGGAGCATGAGAGCCGACTCGGCGGCGCTGGCCCGGAGCTGCGAGGGACGAAGAGCCATCTCTTTCGGAAATCCGGCAAACTTCTTAGGGACCACTGAGGGTCCGAAGAGTTTATTCATCAGTGCTGGCCACATCACCCGTGCCAAAATAGGTGAGAGGGTATGACTTATGATGTCACCGATCCCAGGGATCGCCTGCCAGGCGAGAAGAACGTCGCCTCGAAAGGTAGGATAATAGTATCCCGATGCGAGAATTAAGCGGGTAACCAGTTTGGGTTCTTTCAGCGCGAGCGCGACTGCCACTGACGCGCCCCAGGAATGACCGAGGACGATTGCCTGCGAAATCCCAATTTGCCTGAGCGCTTTGCGAATAAGGTCCGCTTGCGCTCCCGGCGTCCAAAGGGTGAGACGAGGCCGGTCGCTGTAACCAAATCCAGGCCGGTCGAATGCAATGACTCTGTATTTGTGAGATGCTTTGTCTAAAAGCCCGCTAGAGGCGAAATCCTGAATCATGCTGCCGTTGCCATGCAGCAAAACCAATGCCTCGCCATGGCCCCGCTCAACATAATGGAGGCGGACACCGCCTACGTCGACGAATTTGCCGATGGGCGGATTGTTGCGCT
>JBAUCK010000177.1:0-9933 GCA_049677525.1 Xanthobacteraceae bacterium | reverse complement strand
AGCCAGATGCGCATCGAATAATCGCGGCTGCCGAACACCGTGATCGAGCCGACGCCGTCGACGCGGGTGAGCGGATCGGTGACTTCGAGCGTGGCGTAGTTGGAGACGAACAGGGCGTCGCGCGATTTGTCGGGCGAATACAGATGCACGACCATCATCAGATCGGGCGACGACTTCGTCACCGTCACGCCGATATTGCGCACGTCGGCCGGCAGCCGCGGCTGCGCAATGGCGACGCGGTTCTGCACTTGCACCTGCGCGATATCGAGATTGGTGCCGAGATCGAAGCTGACCTGGATGGAGAACCGTCCATCAGCCGTCGAATTCGACGACATATAGATCATATTCTCGACGCCGTTGATCTGCTCCTCGATCGGCGTCACCACCGTGGAGGCAACGACTTCGGCGCTGGCGCCGGGATATTGGCCCGATACGTTGATGATCGGCGGTGCGATCTCGGGATATTGCGCGACCGGCAGGCGCGCGAACGACACGCCGCCCAGGATCACGAAGACGATCGAGACCACGGCGGCAAAGATCGGCCGGTCGATAAAAAAATGCGAGATACGCATGGGATCAATCGGCTTTGACGCCGCCGCCGGACTTGCCGTCGGCGGCATCGCCGGTTTTCGCGGTCGCCGCGGCGGCCGGGGCAGCGGGTGCGACCTGCTCCTGTGCATTCACTTTGATGCCGGCGCGAGCGCGCATCAGGCCGTTGACGATGACGCGATCGTTTGCGTCCAGCCCATCTTTGATAACGCGCAAGCCGCCGTCGAGCTGGCCGAGCGTCACGTATTTCTGATGCACCGTGCCTGAATCGTCTACCACCAGCACGTATTTGCGCACCTGTTCCGAGCCGATCGCGGCATCGGGCACGAGCAGCGCGGTGTAAGGCGGCGAGCCCGGAACTCGCAGGCGGCCGAACATGCCGGGCGTGAAAATGCCGTCGGCGTTGTCGAACACCGCGCGACCGCGGATCGTACCGGTCGAGGTGTTGATGGCGTTGTCGACGAAGTCGATCTTGCCGGTGTGCTTGAACTCGTTCTCGTCGATCAGCTCGAGCGAAACCGGCACGTTGCCGTTGAGCGCCGCGACCTCCTTGCTGGCGGAGGCATAGCGCACATAGCGCAGATAGGATTGCTCGTCGAAGGTGAACTCGAAGCGGATCGGATCGACCGACACCACGGTGGCGAGCAACGTGGTGTTGGCGCCGGCGCCGCCGGTGACAAGATTGCCGACGGCGACGCGGCGGTCGCCGATGCGGCCGTCGATCGGCGAACGGAGCTGGCTATATTGATCGAGATCGAGCTCCGCCGAATGCACCATCGCTTCCTGCGCGGTGACGGAGGCCGTCGCCACCGCCTTTGCCTGCGTACGCTGATCGTAGGCCTGTTCAGTGATGGTCTTGTTCGTGAGCAGGCTCTGCCCGCGCGCGAGATCGGCTTCGGTGAAGGCGAGATTGGCGCGCGCTTGCGCCAGATTGGCGCGCATCTGCTCAAGCGCGATCTCGAACGGGCGGCGATCGATGGTGAAGAGCAGATCGCCCTGCTTCACCATCTGGCCATCCTTGAAATGAATGTCGGAAAGATAACCCGACAGCCGCGAGCGGATTTCGACCGAATCCACCGCGGTGAAACGGCCGACATATTCGTCCTGATCGATCACGGTGCGCTGCACCGGCTTGGTAACCGTCACCGCCGGCGGCGGCGGGCCGCCGGCCTGCTGCTGGCTCTGATTGCAGCCGGCGAGAACGAGCAGCAGAGTCGCCGCCGGAATTGCGCCGGCGCGCCGCGCCGTTTGGGCGAGTGTCATGATTCGGTCCTCAGGGCGTCTCGGCACCATAGGCCGCCGCCCCTGTCAATCGCACACATAGTCCACTCTGGGTCCATTTGGGGTCCGCTTGGCGTCGATTCGGCCCCACTTGGAGCCGCGTCTTTAGCCGCAAATGTGGCCGCGCGCTCGCGCCCTTCCTTGCGGCCAGCCGCAGCCCCATATTTGCGCCCAATCCCCATTAACCAAACGCCGGTCTCGTGCCGGCCTAAGGCGCTGATAAACATGACAATAATGCCACTGACCGATGCGTTTCGGGGCGCGCAAAGCGTGCCCGCTGCCGATGTTCCGCCACTCCCTCCCGACGACCAGGCGCTGCTCGATGCCTATTCGCGGGCCGTCATCGACGTCGTCGACCGGGTCGGTCCAGCCGTGGTGCGACTTGCCGTGCATAACGGCAATGCCGGGTCGGATCGCCAAAACGGTGGCGGCCAAAACCGCGGCGGTACCGGCTCCGGCGTGATCTTGTCGCCGGACGGCCTGATCCTCACCAACAGTCACGTCGCCGGCGCGCTCGGTCCGACTGCACGCATCGACGTCACCACGGCCGACGGCCAGGAATTGCGGGCGCGGCTCGTCGGCGACGATCCCGATACCGATCTCGCGCTACTGCGCGTCGACGAAGCGGTGACCTTGCCGGCGGCGCCGCTCGGCGATTCAAAAAGGCTCAAGCGCGGCCAGCTCGTGATCGCCATCGGCAATCCGCTTGGCTTCGAGTCTACCGTGACGACCGGCGTGGTCTCCGCGCTCGGCCGCTCGCTGCGCTCGCGCAACGGCCGGCTGATCGACGACGTGATCCAGACCGATGCCGCGCTCAATCCCGGCAATTCCGGCGGGCCGCTCGTCTCCTCACGCGGCGAAGTGGTCGGCATCAACACCGCGGTCATCATGGGCGCGCAAGGGATCTGCTTTGCGGTCGCCGCCAATACCGCAAGCTTCGTGCTCGGCGAACTGATCCGCCACGGCCACGTGCGCCGCGCTTTCATCGGCATCGCCGCGCAGCAGACCGCGATCCCGCAGCACCGCCGCCGTGCTTTCGGGCTCACGCAAGAGAGCGCCGTGATCGTGAGCTCGGTCGAGACTGAATCCGCGGCCGGACACGCCGGGCTCAAAGCCGACGACATTGTCGTCGCGCTCGACGGCGCGCCCATCGCCGGCGCCGACGACCTGGTGCGCGCGCTCACCGGCGACAAGATCGGCCGCAGCGTCACGCTCGAGGTGCTGCGCGTCACCGAGCGGTTATCAATCAGCCTGGTTCCGCAAGAACGCAAGCAGGAGCGCAAGCGGGCGTAGTCCCTGACCACCGCGTGGGAGTGGCCCCGGATATCGCTTTGCTCATTTGGAGCTGCGCGCTACGTAGAATTTCATCACCGGCAATGGTGACGGGCCGGCGGCGCGCGTGTTAGCTACACGATCATGAAACGCCTCTCTTTGTCGTTCCTCCCCGGACTCGTTCTCACAGCTTTTCTGGCGCTATCGGCAACCTTGCCGGGCGTAGCGCGCGCCGCCGATTGGCCGAGCCACCCGCTCACCCTCATCGTCCCCTTCCCGGCCGGTGGCAGCGCCGACGTGCAGTCGCGGATGATCGCGGAGGGACTCGGCGCGGCGCTCGGCCAGCCGGTCGTCGTCGAGAACAAGCCGGGCGCCGGCGGCAATATCGCCGCCGCCGATGCGGCGCATGCGGCGCCTGACGGCTACACGCTGTTCATGGCGACCACCGGGACGCACGCCAGCAATATCAATCTCTATAAGAACATCGGCTTCGACCCGGTGAAGGATTTCGCGCCGCTGACTTTGGTCACGCTCAATCCGCAGGTCATCGTACCGGCACCGCAATATGGCAGTCTCGATCTGCCCGGCCTCGTGGCACGGCTGCAGAACAATGGCGGCGCGAGTTTCGGCTCCTCGGGAGTCGGCTCGGCGACCCATATCGCCGGCGAGCTCTATAACAAGCTGACCGGCAGCGCGGTGGTGCATGTGCCCTATCGCGGCCAAGGGCCGGCGCTCAACGATCTGCTCGCCGGCCGGATCGACGTCATGTTTCCGCTGATCGCGGATACGTTTTCATTTCTGCAGGCCCGGCAGTTGAAGGCCGTGGCGGTGATGAGCGATGCGCGTGCCAAATCGCTGCCGAACGTGCCGACCACGGCCGAGCTTGGCTATCCGAAGCTTGTCTTGAGCCCGATCTGGACTGCTCTCTACGCCAATGCCGGCACGCCGCAGCCGGTGATCGACCGGCTCAACCGCGAGCTGGTGAAGATCATCTCGGCGCCGGCTTTTGTGAGCCGCTTCGAAGCCGCGGGCTATGAGATAAAGACCTCCACGCCCGCCGAGCTTGCAAGCTTCGCCGCCTCCGAGACCGCGCGCTGGGGGCAGATTATCAAGGAGCTGAATATTCAGGTCGAGTGACCGGCGTGTTTACTTCCTCGCCTGAAATACATTAGCTTGTTTTCACGAGTGGAAGACGACGAGGTTTCAACAATGGCGCTCCTTCTCCTGTTATTTACTGTCGTTCTCAGCCTGTGCGTTGTCGGATTGCTCGTCATCGCGCTCGCTGCAATTCTTGGAAGCCTGCGCGACAGCTGGCGATTAAAGAAGATCGGGCAAGACCGCAGCCGCTCGCCCTAGCTCCGCACCACGGCGGCGATCGCAGCGACGGTCAGCGCTAGCCACGCGCCGATCAGAATAAAGCCGCCCGACGGCGCGGCAAACGGAAACAGGCGATGGGCCGTAAAGGCGCGCATCGCGATGTCGCCCGAGAACAGCACGGCGCCGAGCACCCAGGCGGCGAGCACGAGCAGCGCCAAAGGCCGCCACAGCAGACCTTGCTGCACAAGAGCAGCACCGCCGATCACAGCTACGGCGTGAAACAAGAGCATATAGGCCGCGCTCTCGAGGCCGGTAGCCGGCGCCAGATGCGCACCGGCCGCGGCGAGAACAACGCCGCCCGCACCCATCAGGCCGGCGAGCACAATCAGGATCGTCACTGTCATTGAAGCCCCGTGTGGAATTTCTACTTGCTCCGCCGCACGTCGCCCTTCTTCACGCCGGCCTCGGGAAAGACCCACATAGCAGCGATCATGAGTAGCGCGGTGACGACGACGAAGGTCGAGAAGTCATGACGGATCGGCGAACCGCTCCAATAAGCGAGCACCAGCGCGACGACAAGCGTAATTGCCGAAACCGCAGCTTTGACGTCGCTTGGCATGCGAGCCTCCTAGTTTTCCGATCCGACTGGTGCGGCCGCCGCCTCGTCCGGACGCCGCGACGCCCCGCGCAGATTCTTCTTCAGGTAACGCGTGTCGTAGCCGTTAAGCAGCGTGCCGATCAGGCCACGCTTGAGATCGGACGTGCCGAAGACCCAATCGGCGATCGGGAACGTCAGATTCATGTTCACCTCCATCATCAGCCGCGCATTGTGATGCGCGGTGTGATGCCGCCGTAGGGTGTTGACGAAGGGACAATGCCGCACGAAGGCGTTCTCGTCGACATGGCAGCAGAAATGCATGAACTCGTAGATCAGGTACATGCCCGTCGTCGTCGACATGAATAGCCAGCCGACATTCGGCGACAACAGCAGGCCGAGAATAGCGGCGGGCGGAATCGACATCAGGATGAACACGACCAGCGCATAAGGCGGAAACACCGTCACCCGCCAATCTTTGTTGTCGCGAAAGCGCATCTCGTCGTCAGTGAAGAACTGGTGGTGATTGAGGGTGTGCCGCTCATAGATCGCGCGCAGGCCTTTGATATTGATCGGCCGGTGCATGACGTATTTGTGGATCGCCCATTCGAAGATATTGGTGAAAAGGAAAGTGAACGGCACGGTGAGCCACTCAAGCGTGGTCACATTGTGAATGTGCTCGACATAAATATAGAAGGCGGCGGCGCCCATGGCGTAGATGATCGCGATATGGAAATAGCCGTCATACCAGCCGAGGATGCGCGAACGGTATTCGTTGCGGAAATCTACCTGACGCTGACCGATCATAAGCGTTCTCCTTGGGCGCTCTACCTAAGACGCATTTTGTGTCGCGTTGTGCGCTTGTCTGTCACTGTGCCGGCCGACGAAGGCCGCGACCTCGTCACCGGTAAGCCGCCAGTCATTGTCGAAATTGGCGATCACATCTTGCATATAGGGCTTGGACAGCGCGACGGCGCGGGTTCCGTCGCCGAGATAGTCGAACAGGATTGCGAGCGCGAGTTGCTGCGGGCTGTCGCCGTCATAGGTCCATTCGAAGCCGTATTTGGTGAACTGCTTCACCTCATAGTGCTCGGGCAGGGGCTTGCCGTCGACGGTGACAACGAGACCATCGATGGTGCGCCGGCCTTCATAGGTCTTCATGCGCCTGATCCCCTCGGCGCGACGACGAAGAACGCCATGACACGTTCCTCCCGCAGTCTTGCTTTGCACGAACGTTACAGCCGGCGACGATGCCGATCAAGCATAGGTGCTAACGCCTACGCCGCCTGCTAGGCTTGCCGCGAGCGTGCCGCCGGGAGGAGCCACGCGCTGCAAGGAATTGCCGGGGAGGAATTCATGTTGAGGATCTTTTGCGCGGCGATGATTTTTGCGCTGGCCGGAACGGCGTCGGCGCAACAGGCGCCGCCTGCGGACGCCGTCAAGGAACTGGCGCCGACGGGAAAGCTTCGGGCGGCCATCAACGTCGGCAATGTCGTTCTGGCGCAGAGGGACGAAAACGGAGGAGTGCGGGGCCCCTCGGTCGATCTGGCGCGCGAACTGGCGCGACGGCTTGCGGTGCCGATCGATCTCCACGTCTATGATGCGGCCGGCAAGGTCACCGACGCCGCGAAGACCGGCGAATGGGACGTTGCCTTCGTCGCCATCGAGCCCGCCCGCGCCGAGGGGATCGGCTTCACCTCGCCTTATGTGATCATCGAAGGCACTTATCTGGTCGGCACGGATTCGCCTCTGAAAAGCATCGCCGACGTTGACCATGACGGCGTGCGCATCGCTGTCGGCAAGGGCTCGGCCTACGATCTCTTTCTGACGCGCACGCTCCAGCACGCGGCGCTGGTGCGCTATCCGACTTCGCCGCTGGCGCTTGACGGATTCCTCACCGACAAGCTCGACGCCGCCGCCGGCGTGAAGCAGCAGCTCGTGCAATTTGCGAAAACGAACCCGAATGTCCGCGTGATGGACGGCCACTTCCAGGACATCCGGCAAGCGATGGCGACGCAGCTTGGCCGCGATGCCGGCCTCAAATATGTGAATGGCTTCATCGAAGAGATGAAAGCCTCGGGCTTCGTCAGGAGTGCGCTCGAACGCTCCGGCCAGTCCGGCGACCTCGTCGCGCCGGCCGCCAATTGAGATCGGGGCTTATTGGTCTGGAAACAGTGAATCGGCCGCGCCCGAGGCCGGAATCTTCGTCAGGGAGGCACTCGTACGCAAAAACCGCGAGCGCATTAAACTTACCTGGCAAAGCTTAACGGGCGATGCGTTTAAGAGAATGGGCGACACCAAGGCAGCGCGCGACGGTCGCCGCCGGTGAATCGTGCGACGGAGCGCGTTCATAGCGGCAGCTATTACGGGCCTTTCGCGAGCAAACAAACAGCAAACAACAAATCGCCCCATTCCACGGCGGAAAAATGGGGCGAGAATACGGCGCATCGCGCCAGCAAACAAATACATGCCATGCAAAAACAGGCAGCGTAATCGCGCGCGACGATGCTATCAGCTCGCGCGTGCCTCGGCTGTCAATGAGGCGTTGCCGTTTGTTCAGCCTCGTCAACCTCACGGTTGGCGGGGTTTTTGTTTGCAGGCGGCACAACAACAAAAGTCGAGTCTAACTTAGGAGATCGGGACTAATGAAGCTGACGACACTTACTGTTGCGTTCGCCGCTGTCACTGTGCTCGCGCAATCGGCACAGGCGCACGAACATCATCATCGCGTCTATCACCGCGTGGCGCGCAGCCACCGTGATGGGGGCGACGCGTCCTATGGCGGTTACGGATTCTCCGGCCAGCAATACAACGCCGAGCCGCAACGCACGGCTTCCTACGGCGTGGGCCCGCGTCCGTCCGCCTGGTGCGGCTGGGAAATGCGCCAGCTCGTCGGCGGCGATCCCGGCCCGTCGTACAACCTCGCGCGCAACTGGGCGCATTGGGGCCGTTCCGGCCCGGCGGGTGTCGGCGCGGTCGTGGTGTGGCCGCGCCATGTCGGCAAGATCATCGGCCAGGAGAATGGCGAGTGGGTCATCCAGTCCGGCAATGACGGTCACGCGCTGCGCAGCCGCGCACGCTCGATCGTCGGCGCCATCGCCATCCGTTGGGGCTAAGCGTTTGGGCTTTCCATCGGTAACGAAAAGGGCCGCCCGGTCGCCGGGCGGCCCGTTTGTTTCTGGGGAACCAAGGGAAAGGAATTTCTCCGTATAAGCCATTATTTTGATAATACGAAGTATAATATTTCTCCATATCATAAAAATTAGTCATTTTGTGTCAATGAGACACGAATAACGAAACGGCTCGGCTTGGATCGCATCGGCCCGGAGCTTAAGTTTTCTGATCCGCGACGGTTCCGCATTTGGGTCGTTTCGGGATCTTATCTGGCGGCGGCTCCGCCGCCCGCCAACCGGATGTTGGCGTTCCGGGACATCTATTCGAGAGACATCCAAGAGACACGCATGACCGACCTTTCCGTTGACGCACGCCTGCTTGCAAACGAGCGTGGCGTGGCTCCTCCCACCAATACCTGGGTCATTATTCTAGCCACCGCCGTGCTTGGCGCGGGCGCGATCGCGCTGGGCGACGCCTATACGTGGCGGCAGGGCGCGCTGTTCCTGCTCGGCGGCGCGCTCGGGCTCGTACTCTATCATGCGCTGTTCGGCTTCACCTCGGCGTGGCGCGTCTTTGTCGCCGACGGCCGCGGCGCGGGCTTGCGGGCGCAGATGCTGATGCTCGCTGTCGCGGTGGTGCTGTTCTTCCCGGCGCTGGCCAATGGCACGCTCTTTGGCCAGCCGGTACACGGCGAATATGGCGCGGTCGGCATCTCTGTCCTGGTCGGCGCGTTCTTGTTCGGGCTCGGCATGCAGCTCGGCGGCGGCTGCGCCTCGGGCACGCTCTATACGGCTGGCGGCGGCAATTCGCGCATGTCCGTCACGCTCGCCTTCTTCATCGTCGGCTCGGCGCTCGGCGCCTGGAATCTGCCGTGGTGGTCGGCGACACCGAATTTCGGCTCGATCTCGCTGATCAAGGCTTGGGGCTGGGAGACCGCGCTCGCCACGAGCCTCGTCGGCTTTGCCGCCATCACCGCACTCACGGTCGTGATCGAGCGGCGCATCCACGGCGATCTGCGTTATGGCGTGCAGACCGATCGCCGCGGCTGGCGCCGTTTCCTGCACGGGCCGTGGCCGCTGCTCGCCGGCGCGGTGGCGCTCGCCATCGGCAATTTCGCCACCCTCTATCTCGCCGGCCGGCCGTGGGGCATCACATCTGCCTTCGCTCTATGGGGATCGAAGATTTTCCAAACAGCGGGCGTCGACGTCGCGTCCTGGGGCTATTGGCACTCGCCCGAGCGCGCCAAGGCGCTGCAAGAGAGTGTGTTCGCCGATGTCACCTCGGTGATGGATTTCGGCATCATCCTCGGCGCGCTGCTCGCTTCGGGCCTTGCCGGCAAGTTCAGTCCGGGCTGGCGGCTGCCGTTGCGTTCGCTCGCCGCCGCGGTGATCGGCGGGCTCCTGCTCGGCTACGGAGCGCGGCTCGCCTATGGCTGCAATATCGGCGCCTATTTCAGCGGGATCGCTTCGGCGAGCGTGCATGGCTGGCTGTGGCTTGTTGCGGCTTTTGCCGGCAGCGCCTTCGGCACCTATCTGCGGCCCTGGTTCGGGCTCAGCGTCGAGCGTAATCTCACCGCTGCGCAAAAGGGTCCGGTCGCGAACGCTTAAGAACCGTTCAGCGCGAAAAGATAAGAGCGCCGGTCGCAGTGGCCGGCGCTCCTTTTGTATGCAGTTAGCTCTTAAGCCTCGGCCGATTTCGGCTGATGCCCGCTGACCTCGGCCGCGGCGGACGGGTGCAACGACAGGCCGAACGGCAGGCAGAGCAGCGCCATGATCGCCGCGCCGGTAAACGCGACCTTGAAATCG
>JBAUCK010000176.1:0-8663 GCA_049677525.1 Xanthobacteraceae bacterium | reverse complement strand
CGAACATGGCGCGATGCAGCATCACCGGCGTGACCTTGTCCGAATGCTCGTCGATGTAGAAAGCGCCGAGCCGTCCCGGCATATTGAGATCGACCTGAACCGTGCCGCATTGCCAGTCGCGGCCGATGGCGTCGCGCAACACATATTCGAGCTTCGGCCCGTAGAACGCGCCTTCGCCTTTGTTGAGCGTCCAAGGCCGGCCGGAAGCCTCCAGCGCCTTCATCAAGGCGGCTTCGGCCTTGTCCCACACCGCGTCATCGCCGATGCGCTTGTCCGGGCGGTCAGAGAATTTGATGCGCACGTCCTCGAAGCCGAAGTCTTCGTAGATCGTCAGGATCAGATCGCTGACCTTGATGACTTCTTCGGCGATCTGCTCCTCGGTAATGAAAATATGCGCGTCGTCCTGGGTGAAGGCGCGCACGCGCATCAGCCCGTGCAAGGCGCCGGACGGCTCGAAGCGGTGCACTTTGCCGAATTCGCAGAGCTTGTATGGCAGGTCGCGATAGGATTTCAGCCCGTTCTTGAAGATCTGGATATGGCCCGGGCAGTTCATCGGCTTGACGACGAAAGTGCGCTCGTCCTCCTCGCGTGGCTGCACGAGGAACATGCCGTCGCGGAATGTCGCCATGTGACCTGAGGCGACCCAAAGCGAGGAATCGATCAGCTGCGGCGCATTGACCTCGGCATAACCGGCGTCGGCCTGGCGGCGGCGGATATAGGCTACGAGCGTTTGGAAAAGCGTCCAGCCCTTCGGGTGCCAGAACACGGAACCTGGCGCTTCTTCCTGGAAGTGAAACAGATCCATTTCGCGGCCGAGGCGGCGGTGGTCGCGCTTCTCGGCCTCCTCGATCTGTTTCAGATAGGCATCGAGCTCGTCCTGCTTGGCGAAAGCAGTGCCGTAGATGCGCGACAGCATTTCACGGTTTGAATCGCCGCGCCAATAGGCGCCGGCGACTTTCAGCAGCTTGAACGCATTGCCGATCTTGCCGGTCGAAGTCATATGCGGGCCGCGACACAGATCGCACCAGTCACCCTGCTCGTAGATCTTGAGATCCTGGTCTTCCGGAATGGCATCGACCAGTTCGACCTTGAAAAGCTCGCCTTTGTCGCGGAAGACCTTCTTGGCCTGGTCGCGCGACCACACTTCCTTGGTGAAGGGTTTGTCGCGCGCGATGATCTCGCGCATCTTCTTTTCAATGGCGTCGAAATCTTCCGGCGTGAACGGCTCGTTACGGAAGAAGTCATAATAGAAGCCGTTGTCGATCACCGGGCCGATGGTCACTTGTGTGCCGGGCCAGAGCGACTGTACCGCTTCGGCGAGCACGTGCGCGGCGTCATGGCGGATCAGTTCGAGCGCGCGCGGATCTTCGCGGGTGAGAAATTCGATCTTGGCATCGTGTGCGATCGGATCGGCGAGGTCGGCGACCTTGCCGTCGAGCGCCATGGCGACCGTGCGCTTGGCGAGCGACGGCGAAATGCCTTTGGCGATGTCGAGGCCGGTGGCGTTGTCTGGATAGTCCCGGCGCGCGCCGTCGGGAAAGGTCACAGCGACCATTTTATTCACTCCTGTTGCTCACTCGTTGCCGACTAGGTGCAACGTAAGCGATGCGCGTAGAATCAATCAGTTAGGCTTGCGTCCGCCTATATATGGGCATGATCGATTCATGGCAATCGTTCGGCAAAGCATCGACCGCGCGGCGGTTATGAAGACGCTTGGCGGGTGAGTTGCCTCACGAAGGCCACCTGTTACAGCTATACGATGAGACAAGGTTCCTCGGTCGAGGGTACGGCATTGATCCGCGCCACGCTGCTGCGTGCTCTGGTGTTATCGGCGGTTGCTTGCGCCGGCGCTTTGACGCCGGTCCGGTGCCTTGGCGAAGACGGCAGTCAGTTGCCCGCCAATCAGTTGCCGGCAAAAGCGACGCAGGAGCTGTCGCCCGATTTGCTCGCGCAGCTCAAACAAAAGAACATGCCCAAAAATTCGCCGATCCTTCTGCGCATTTTCAAGGAAGAATCGGAACTCGAACTCTGGAAGCAGGACACGACAGGCCATTTCCGGATCCTCAAAACCTATCCGATCTGCCGATGGTCGGGCGATCTCGGGCCGAAACTGCATGAGGGCGACCGTCAGGCACCGGAGGGGTTCTACACGATTACGCCCGCGTTGATGAATCCGAATTCGAACTACTATCTTTCGATCAACACTGGCTTTCCGAACGGCTTCGACAAGGCGAACGACCGCGACGGCACCTTTCTCATGATCCACGGCGAGTGCCTGTCGATCGGCTGCTACGCCATGACCGACGAGCAGATCACCGAGATCTACGCGCTGGCGCGCGAAGCGCTCGTCGGCCGGCCGTCATTCCAAGTCCAGGCCTATCCGTTCCGCATGACGCCCGAGAATCTGGCGCGGCATCGAACCAGTCCACACATGGCGTTCTGGATGATGCTCAAGATCGGCAACGATCATTTTGAGGCGACGCATCTCGAACCAAAGGTGGATGTGTGCGATCGCAGTTATGTATTCGATGCGGTCCAACCGCCGAATGCGTCGAAGCCCTTTGTGTTCGATCCGGCCGGTCAGTGCCCGAGCCTTGTCGTCAATCCGAAAATTGCCCGGCTGGCGCTCGAGAAGCAGCGCGCCGATGACGCTGCGTACGCGCACCTCGTCAAAGGCAATGTGCCGGTCGCCCCAATCTACAGCGGACTCGACGGCGGGATGAACGAGGTTTTCGTCGGACGCTTTCCCGGCAGATACGTCTCATTCGCAAAAGTGCTGCCGCCGACAGGACCGCAACTGCCGCAACTGCCGCCTGTCCCTTGGGCCAACAACAATGGTTCGTTGACGAGCAGATTTTTTGGCGGCGCGTTCGGATCAAAGGCCGAGGCACAAGCGCAAGTCGTCGCGACGGATTCAACACTACAGCAACGCGGCGCGGGCTCAGCGCCAGCCGGACCGACCGTTACGCCGGCCACAAAAGCCCGCGCCGAGGATTGAGATCGTCGCTGCGAAGCCGAAGTCAGGGCGAGCGCGCCTTCGAATTGGTCCCGCGCCACCGCGCATAGCGCCACGGCAGATACCAGCGCGCATTGGTGGGCGCCGTATCAGGCACGAAATCGAGCCCGGACGTGCCGAAGGGCTGACAGCGCAACAGCCGGGCCAGCGTCATCCAGCCGCCGGCCCATAGGCCGTAACGATCGAGCGCTTGATCGGCATAGTCGGAACATGTCGGCAAATGCCGGCATTCAAAGCCAATCAGCGGGGAGAGTGTGTAGCGATAGACTTTGATCAGGCGGCGCCCGAGCAGGCGAGGGGCGTAGCGGAAAGTTTCAGCGACGGGCGACAAGTCATCCTGCCGCAGCTTTGGCGGTTTTTCCGTTGGCGCCAGCCGGGCCACGTTTGGCCTCGATCTGGCCGATGGCATCGACCACGGCGTCGAAGGTAAGCAGCGTTGACGCATGGCGCGCCTTGTAGTTGCGCACGGGTTCGAGGACAGCGATATCGGCCCATTTGCCGTCGGCCGGCGGTGCGCCATTCTCCTTGAGCATTTTGCGAACGCCGTCGCGCAAAGCCCGCAATTCGCTCGATTTCGAGCCGACAATGTGTTGCGCCATGATCGAGGACGAGGCCTGGCCGAGCGCGCAGGCCTTCACCTCATGGGCGAAATCGGTCACGGTGTCGCCGTCCATCTTCAAGTCGATGGTCACCGTCGAGCCGCAGAGCTTCGACAGCGTGGTTGCCGAGGCGTCGGCGTCCGGAAGCCGCCCGATCCGCGGGATCGTGCCGGCAAGCTCGATAATGCGCTTGTTATAGACTTCGTCGAGCATGGCAAATCGCAAAGACCGTAAAATCGCGGTTTTGGCGCGGTTTATTGTCTGCACCTGACAAATCACTATATAGGCGGTGAGGCCTCGAAATTGAAGTTCCGGAATCCGCCGGTGATTGGGAGTAGGGATGGACGCAATAATTAAGCAGTGGCCAAAAGGTGAAACCTCCACTGAGCAGCTTTCGGATCACGTCCACAACGCTCCAGCACCGGTCGAAAAAAAGCCCTCCCGCGAGGAGGCCGAGGCCGCGGTTTGCGCGCTGATCGCCTATATCGGCGAAAATCCGAGCCGTGAAGGCCTGATCGACACGCCCAAGCGCGTCGTCGGCGCGCTCGACGAGCTTTACAAAGGCTATCGCGAAGTGCCGGCCGATGCGCTCGCGCGCACATTTGGCGAAATCGAGGCCTACGACGATTTCGTGCTGATCCGCGATATTCGCTTCACCTCGCACTGCGAGCATCACATGCTGCCGTTCTACGGCAAGGCCCATGTCGCCTACCGGCCCGTCGAGCGCGTGGTCGGCTTGTCGAAGCTGGCGCGGCTGGTCGATACCTATGCGCGGCGTTTGCAGACGCAGGAGCATCTGACATCGCAGGTCGCCACCGCGATCGAGCAAGTGCTCAAGCCGCACGGTGTCGCCGTCATGGTCGAGGCGGAGCACACCTGCATGACCATTCGCGGCGTCAAGAAGCCGGGCGCCTCGACGGTGACGACGCGATTTTTAGGAACGTTCCGCGATAATCCGGACGACCAGATGCGGTTCATGATGCTGGTCGGGACCACGGATCGCGGCGGTAAAGCCGCGCGCTAGATCGCGGGCGTTGGTCGAAGATCGCGCGCTGGCCGAAAAGATCACGCTCAACTAAAAAGGCCGGAGCGACATGCTCGCTCTAGGGGATTGCCGTGTCTGAACCATCGCCATTTGCCCCGCCCGGATCGGCCGCCGACCTCGAAGAAGGACTGGCGCTGACGCCGAAATTCGATGCCCACGGGCTCGTCACCTGTGTCGCGACCGATGCAGCTTCCGGCGATGTGCTGATGGTCGCGCATATGAATGCGGAAGCCTTGGCCAAAACCATCGCTGCCGGCGAAGCCTGGTACTACAGCCGCTCGCGCGGCGCGCTGTGGAAGAAGGGCGAGACCTCGGGCCACATTCAGCGCGTCGTCGAGATGCGCGTCGATTGCGACCAGGATGCCGTCTGGATCAAGGTCGAACAGACGGTCGCAGCCTGCCACACCGGACGCCGCTCGTGCTTCTATCGCGCCGTGCCGCTTGGCAAAGCCGGCGCGGCGAAGCTCGAATTCCGCGATGAGCGCGTGTTCGATCCGAAGAGCGCTTACGGCAAAAAGTAATAAGCTAGCCGCAATTCCACATCGCTCCGATCGGAGTGTTGGTCCAGCACGGACCGAAGCTGCCGCCGTTAAAGCGGCCGTGGTAGAAACCGGGATTGCCGAAATAGTAGCGGCTGCCGTCCCACCAGTAGCTCGGCGTGCCGTAATTCGGAAAGCTCGAGCCCGGAGCGGCAAAACCGGGCGCATCATAACTCGGCGCGCTCCGCCCCGCCGATCGGTGCGAATAGATCGGCACACTGTTGTTCGGCGGCTGATGATAACCGGGCAGGAAGCCATAGCCATGCCAGCGGTGGATGTATTGCTTCGCATGCGGCGGGTCGGCGGTTGCAACAGCCGGCAACAGCGACATGAGAACTGAGATCGAGAGGCAGAATCTGCGCGACATGTCGCAACGATACACAATCAGCCGTTCTTTGACGACCGGTCGTCTCGCGACTATGCGCGCGTGCGCGGTGATCGCCCCGGATAACGACCGGCGCTCCTCAGCCACTCGCCGGCGTGCGTCGCATATCCTCGCGGCCGCGGCCGCTCCCAAGGACAGTTCGCGCGGGCCCCATTGGCGCGCTCGAGACGGTGGCCGAGCGCTTCCATGGTGAAATGGTCTCGACAATGATCTTGATGCCGGACAAAAGGCTGTCGATGTCGTGCTGAATGCGATCGGTCTCGAACTTGATGAATTCATCGAGCTTCTGCAGTTCAGACGCCAGACCTTCAAGCTCTCCGATTGAATTCGATGTGAGTCGCGCGATGGACGTTCTGATCCGCTCGGCATCGATCTCGATTTTCGGTTTGGCTTTCGGCTCCATCGCTTTCGGGTCCATGGCTTTCTGCTCGATGTCGGCAAAAACTTTCTGAGGACCGCTCTCGGATATTTCTTTCGACTGTACGGCAGCGGTTTGGTCGGTTGCCTCAGGTCGTGATGCGTCCATTGCATTGCTCCTTGCGCGCGCTCTGTGTGCACATCGAGCCGGATCGGCGGCTCAATCGCTAGTCGGGGGAAGGGGCGCGATTGAGCCGCCGGGGTCACCAGGTCCGGCTCGCGACCCCCGCGAACAAATCATCAGACGCGGCTTAATCACGCTCTAAGAAGAGGTGGCCGCTTTGTGATCTTTGTCGGGTTGTTCTTGGATGAGTGGAACTTGCGGTCGCGTGCGCGCGCAAAAAAAGCTCGGCGCGCATTGCGGATGCGCGCCGAGCGATGGGAACTTTCGCAAAACGAGTGTGGCAACGGCAAGCTTCGGCCTGACGTGCCGAGACATGCGTTAGTGGTGACGGTGCCGATAGTGGTGAACCGGCAGTACCGGCTGCAGCTCGACTTCGGTTGCGGTCGCAATCACGTTGAACCCCGATTGACCCTCGAAGCTGACCGGCTGCAAGGCGAATGAATTGCCGCTGCCGCCGACGAGGCCATTGGCGCCGGCGCCGACGCCGAATGCCGCTCCGGCGGAAACGCCGCCATAGACGCCGGCCAGCGCACCGGGTCCCACGCGCAGGCTTGGCGCAAAGACCGCCCATCCCAGAGTGACACTGCTGTTCACGCCGGCTTGGGCGCCAAGGCGGCGCATGGTGGCTTGATAATACTGAACCGGACCGCCGGCGCTCGGGGTGAAGACACAATTGAGCGGTTGATCCGATACGATGACGTAGCTTGTGGCCTCCGCGCTTCGGCAGCTCAACAGACCTATTTGGGCATCAGCGCGGGCAGGCGTCGTCGCAGCTACTCCCATGCCAAACAGCGCGACCCCGAAGGCGGCGCGTGCGACAAGTTTGATATGCATCATTTTTGATTCCTTACATCCGGTGGGCGTCAATCCGGGCGGACCGATCGGTCTGCTCGATTTCTCGCTTGCCGGGTTCGGCCGTCGGTCGTGACGCCAGAGGCCCAGCGGCCGATACCTAAGGGTTTGAATTGGACAAAAGTGGTGTTCAAAGCTGCTTTTTGACGGTTTTTTGGGAACTGTTGCTCCTAGACCACACACCCTGGGCCTATAAGCGCGTCTAAGTGCGGCTGGGTGGCAACAGAGGTCTCCGACATTCAGGAACAATGACCTAGCTAGCCAACACTGGGGGGATGCGCGATGTCGGATAGCCCGGAGAACACCGCTGGTGAACAGCCTCAGCCCCGCCGTGGCTGCGCGCTACACTCGATGACCTTGTTGATTTCGATTTTGAAGCGCCAGTCGCTGAGTCGAAGAGCGCAGATAGCGCAGAGCTTAGTGATCTTTTCCGAATCGCGGCCAACCCTGCCGACGATGGACGCGCTCCGGACACGCCCGCGGGACGCGTATTCGCGATGCTGTGGGCCGTTACTGGCATGCAGTTCAGGTCGAAAGAACCAAACGAGCCGTTCGGCGCGATGATGACTTTTTCCGACGGCCGCCGATCCGCGCTGCCAGCTGATTTTCGCGGATCGCCCGTCGAAGTTTTGGCCCACATGGCGGGCCAGGTGAAACACCCCGTCCTTCGCGCAAGGCTAGATGACATCTCCTGGCTTCTCGAACGAAAACGGGCTGTGTTGGCGGGCGTCGTGACTGAAGCCTATGTCGAGATCGTCAAGAACGTCTATGCCGGCACGCTCAAATTCCGCTTTGACACGGATCACGGCGCACTGAAGTACGATGCGCGCGACCTTTTGCGCCGCGCTCTGCTGATTGGACGCGCGATCGGAATGGACAAGCCCGGGCCTTCGGCTGCGCGTGACATGGTTGCGGCACTTCGAGCGCGGGCAATCAAAAAAAACTGGCAATCCCAACACGATCTCCCAGCTATACGAACAGATGCGCGGTGAATTGGATTCCATTTTTGGCAAGGCGCTCACCACAGACATCGAGAACGTCTTCCTGAAGAAGCCGGGTCCGTATCTGCGGCACGGTCTCTCGCATGGCCTGCTCCATGATGGTGATCCCTACGCACCAGATGCGATTTATGCCTGCTGGCTGATCTTTCATCTCTGCATGCTGCCGCTCTTCCCTTACCGTGCGCAGGTTACACTTCCATTTGAAGACGCTCAGGACGCGATACATGCGGCTTCCGCAACTCCACCTACTGAAACAAACGGCTCTGATGTTTGAAGGGTTGCGCCAGCAAACCGTCTAGCCTCACGGCGCCCGCACCATCACCGTAATTCCGGGTTCCTCGCTGCACTCGGCCCCCGGAATGACCCTGCAAGTCCGTCGCATTTTCATTGACACATGTCACTACTTTTGTTACTATCCACCGCGAATCGAATCTCGCTCATGAAGGACGCCTTCGGGAGGCAGACCTGGAGGCCGGGGCGAGTGCGGTGCCCGCGGGCGGCGTTATGACCTGCTCCCGGGCGGCTTCGGGCATCAGCCTCCTGCACTACAGACCAGGCCGCGAGGTGCTCGCTGGACTAGGACAGGTCGAGGGCGGGTGACACCCGCACAAACTGCGTCGGTGCTGCCCTAGGAATGGGGACGACTACAGGATCGGCGCTCCGCCGCGTCCCAGGAAGCATGGCC
>JBAUCK010000175.1:0-26195 GCA_049677525.1 Xanthobacteraceae bacterium | reverse complement strand
GACTTGGCGCGCATGAAGCCGACCGCGCTTCTGGTCAATACCAGCCGCGCGCCGCTGATCGCGCCGGGTGCCTTGCTTGAGGCTCTGCAGAAGGGCCGGCCCGGCTTCGCCGCGGTCGACGTTTACGAACAGGAGCCAGTGCGCGATCCGAACTATCCGCTTCTGAAAATGCCGAACGTCATCTGCACGCCGCATCTCGGCTACGTCACGCGCGAAGAATACGAAACCCAGTTCACCGATATTTTCGATCAGATTACGACCTACGCGGCGGGCGCGACGACCAATGTGATCAATACCGAGGTGCTGAAGAGCAAATCTTTGCGGGCGTGACGGTGAAGAAGGCGAACAAGAAGAAGATCGTCACCGTCAACGACAAGATGCAGCGCGGCTATCGTTATACGCTGACCGCGCCGACCGGCCGCGGTTTCGATCCACAGTTCCGGCCCGAACTCACGCCCCCGGAAATGCTTGAGCTCGGCGTGTTCTGCGGCAAGTACATGACCGACTGCCGCAAGGAATTTCCGAAAAGTTCGCCCGCGCCGAGCTTGCCGCCCAACAGCGCGACCGCGCGCTGAACTATTTCGGCGTCGATGCCAGCCAGCCGCTCTCGGTGTGGCGCAAGAACGGCTGGATCTATCGCGACGATCCGCGCGGCTGGTTCCAATGGTATTGTCGCTACTATATGGGCCGGCGCATTCCCGACGAGGACGCGCGCCAGATCAAACGCTGGAAAGCGATCCGCCGCCGTGTGCGGCAAGTCGAGCGCCATTGCGAGCTGGGCGACGTCACCTGCCGGCCGCGGCAGCGCCAGGCGCTGCTGCATTGGGCCTATGACAGCCGGAAAATTTAGGCTGGCTCAAGCCCCGCCGCCGCAATCACGCCCCTCACCGCAGGCGTTGTCAGGAATTGCAGCAAAGCGCGCCCGGCGCCGGCATGGCGCGTGCCCGTCGGAATTCCGCCGGTGAACGTCGTCACGCTCTGCAGCTCCATAGGCAGCGGGCCGACGACGTCGATGCCGGAGACCGCCATCAGTTCCGACATCTGCTGAATGCCGATTTCGGCTTCGCCACGCAGCACCGCAAGACTTGCTAAGCCGGCAGCGCCGCCGGCGCCGTAATGCGATTTGGCCGCCATAGCCTGCGTGATGCCGAGCTGCTCGGACACCTTGGCCATATGCGCACCGCTCGCGCCGCCGCCGACCGGCTTGCTCAGCGCCACTGACTTTGCCGCAAGCATTGTCCGCCTGAAGGCGTCGGCCGAGGAGATATCCGGCTTGGGCGCGCCCTTGGCGACGCAGATGCCTATGGCGGAGCGCGCCACATCGACGAGACTTCCGGCCACGATCTTGCCGCCGACAACGAGGTCCTTGATGCCGCCGCTGGTGACAATCGCGACATCGGCCGCCTCGCCGCCGGCAAGCCGGGTTTCGAGCCGCAATGACGGGCCGAGCTCGACGGCCAGCCGGTGGCCGGTTCCGCGTTCGAAACGGGACGCGATCTCCTCGAACACCATTTTCATGGCGGTCGTGCTGATGACCTTAATTTCGATTTCCGGCGCCACGCGGCCTCCGCCTGTTCTGGCCCCTCTCGCGAGCCGCTTCGGGCCTCCCGGCATCAACTCTGTGTGAGTTTTCCTTGTGCCGCAATCAAATAGCGCCAGATGGCGCACACTATGCATCACTTGCGAAAGGATTTGCGGTAAAAGACCGCCAACACACATTCGCGGCTATTCGGTCCCGGGAGAAGACCCATGGTTACACGCCGACACATGCTTTACGCCGGTGGCGCAGGACTGGCGCTCGCCCTTGTCCGCGTGGCACGGCCGCACGCTGCGACGGCGCCGACCCACACCTACGAAGTTACTCATACCGACGATGAGTGGCGCAAGCTCCTGACGCCGGCGCAATACGACGTGCTGCGGCAGGAAGGCACCGAGCGGCCGTTCACCAGTCCGCTCCTCGACGAGCATCGCAACGGCACCTTCGCCTGCGCCGGCTGCGACCTGCCGGTCTATTCCTCCAAGACCAAATTCGAGAGCGGCACCGGTTGGCCGAGCTTCTGGGCGCCGCTCGATAATGCGGTCGACGAAGCCCAAGATCGCACCTTCGGCATGACGCGCACCGCCGTGTCGTGCCACCGTTGCGGCGGCCATCTCGGCCATGTCTTCAATGACGGCCCGAAACCCACCGGCTTGCGCTATTGCATGAACGGCGTGGCGCTGAAGTTCAATCCGTCGCCGAACGGATCGAGCTAAAAAGCACGTCTCCGCGGCGCTCTCACCCTTAGCCGCAAAGGTGCGCGTGTCTGCATCCGCCTAAGCTGCTCCGTTTGACGGGGTCGCCATGAAATTCACGGCCGCATTGGGCGGATTAAAGCCGACCGCTTTGACCGGAATCAGCTGCGGCGGGAACTCTTATTCGCCTTCGCTTTGATCGCATCGCGGTAGATTTCGCCGCAACAGATCGAGCAAAAACTTGGCCGCCGGCGTGAGCGGCAGGCCCGAGCGGCGCACGGTCACGATCGGCGCCGCGGGCAGAACTTCCCGCACCGGGATCGGCCTAAGCGTATCGCTGGTTTCTGAGAAATCCGTCCACTGCACCGGCACCATGGCCAAGAGATCGCTATGGGCAAGCGCGATCATCAAGGTCAGCGCGGACTGGCTGCGTAGCGTGAGCCGTGGCGGCGGCAAGCGATGCTGCGCGAACAGAACGCCGAGCTCTTCCTCCGCCTTGAAGGTGACCGACGTGGTCGCCCATTCGGCCGTGGCCAGATCGCGCAGCGAGCGCGCACCGGCGAGCGGATGTCCCTTGCGGCCGAGAACAATGCGCAGGTTTTCGAACAGCATTTCCTGGGTCAGTTCGGGCGACGGCAGCTGATCGGACCGCGGCCCGACATAGAAGTCGACGCTGCCGTCTTTGAGGCCTGTCTCCAGAGTCGGATACCAGCCCTCGATCAGGTGCAACTGGACGTGCGGATAGCGGGCGCGAAACGGCGCCAGCGCTTTGGGCAGCAGCGCGATATGCGCGGCGAGCGAAAGGCCGGCGACCACTTGGCCCGCGGTGCCGCCGTGAAGCTGCTCGGCCTCGTCGCGGGCGCGGCGCACTTCGGTCAGCACCGCGCTGGCGCGGCGGACAAAGGCCTGGCCCATCGGGGTCAGGACCATGCCGCGGGCGCGGCGTTCGAACAAAGGCGCGCCAAGCTCGCGCTCAAGCTCCTGGACGCTGCGCGTCAGCGCCGGCTGCGCGAGTTGCAAATACCGTGCCGCCGCGCGCAAACTGCCACGTTCGGCGATCGCCACTACGTCGCGAAACTGGTTGAGTTTCATGGTCTTAGCCGGCCGCCTGGGAGCGATACTGAAAATGTATCGAAGGGACAATAATGCCATCTTCTTGCGATCCCCGTCCAGGACTACGATTTTGTGAAAGCGCAAGCCGGCGCCATCCGGCTTTTGTCCATGTCAACGCTGCCCAGAAGACAGCGTGCGGACGCATGAGGAAACGATGACCCAGATCCGCGGCTTCATCGAAGCCACCCGCCGGCCCGGCGTATTGGGCGTGCACTCACTCGATCACTTCAGCCTGACGGTGCCGGACCTCGAGGCGGCCAAGACCTTCTATGAGAACTTTGGCCTCGACGTGCGCAAAGACGGCAATGGCATCGCGCTCTATACCCACGGCCATCCGCATCGCTGGGGCATCTTGAGCGAAGGGCCGGCCAAGAAGCTGCACTATCTTTCGTTCGGCGCCTTCGAGGACGATCTGCCGCGCTTTCGTGAGCATCTGAGCAAAGTCGGCGTCGAGCGTCTCGATCCGCCGGCCGGCTTCGAGAGCAACGGGCTCTGGTTCCGCGATCACAACGGCGTGCCGGTGGAAATCCGGGTGGCGGAAAAATCCTCGCCGAATGCAAAATCGGTGTTTGCAGCAGTCTCCGCGCCGCCCGGCGTGCCGGGCGCCGTCGCGCGCAGCAAAGCGTCGATCACCCATCCGCGGCGGCTCGCGCATATCCTGCTCTTCACCGTCGATGTCGCACGCGCGATCGAGTTCTACGGCAAGGTCTTAGGCCTGCGGCTGTCGGATTCCTCCGAAGGCAATATCGCCTTTCTGCACGGCGTGCACGGCAGCGATCATCATCTCGTTGCCTTTGCCCGTTCCAGCGGCGTCGGCATGCATCATTGCAGCTGGGATGTCGGCAGCGTGCAGGACATCGGGCTTGGCGCGATGCAGATGGCGAAGAAGGGCTTTGTCGCCGGCTGGGGCCTCGGCCGTCACGTGCTTGGCTCGAATTACTTCCACTATGTGCAGGATCCGTGGGGCAGCTGGTCGGAATATTCCGCCGACATCGATTACGTACCCGCGACCGCCAATTGGGCCTCTGCCGATCATCCCGGCGAAGATTCGTTCTATCTGTGGGGACCGAACGTGCCGGAAGACTTCGTCCGCAATTACGAACTCGGCAATTAGCGCATGTCCCGGAAAAGTGGACACCGATTTTCCGACAAGGGCATGTGCAAAATCAAAAAGCTAGAGCGGAACAGGCGCGGCACGTGAGAGAGGTCGACGCTACGCAGATCCTTATTGTCGGCGCGGGTCCGGTCGGGCTGTCGCTCGCCATCGAGCTCGGTCTGCGCGGCGTCGCGGTGGCCGTGGTCGAACGGCGTTCGCGCACCGGCGCCAGCCGCGCGCCAAGACCACCAATGTTCGCACCATGCAACATATGCGGCGCTGGGGTTTGGCTGAAGCGCTGCGCGCTGCGGCGCCGCTGCCTTACGACTATCCAACCGACGTGGTGTTCTCGACGACGCTCTACGGCCGCACGCTCACCACCATCGAAAACGCCTTTGCCGGCAAGAAATGCCGCGATCCGCGCTTTCCCGAACCCGCGCAATGGGTGCCGCAATATACCGTCGAGCAGGTTTTGCATGAACGCATCGCCAGCCTTCCCTCAGTAGATCTTCAGCCGGGCACCTCGCTCGAGGCGGCGTCGCAATCTGCCTTCGGCGTGATCGCCACTGTTTGCGATCTCAAAACCGACGCGCGGCGGACCATTCGCGCGCAATATCTGGTCGGCGCCGACGGCGCGAAGAGCCGCGTCCGCGACATTATCGGCGCCAAGATGACCGGCGAGCATGCCTTTGCGCTCAATTACAATCTGATCCTGCGCGTTCCCGAACTCGACAGATCGCCGCCGGCGCGCCGGGCCATTATGTATTGGCTGATCAACCGGGAAAGCCCGGGCGTCTTGAGCCCGCTCGACTGCAACGGCGAATGGGCCTTCATCACGCGGCTCGCGCCCGGCGTCACCGCAATCAGCGACGACGAAGTGATCCACCGCGTTCATGCCGCCATCGGCCGGCCGCTCGCGACCGAGATCGTAGCGCGCGATTACTGGGCGGCGCATCGCCTGATCGCCGATCATTACCGCGACGACCGCATGTTTCTCGCCGGCGATGCCTGCCATCTGCATCCGCCGTTCGGCGGCTATGGCATGAATCTCGGCATCGGCGACGGCGTCGATCTCGGCTGGAAGCTTGCCGCGGTGCTGCACGGCTGGGGCGGCGACAGCCTCCTTGAATCTTACGAGGCGGAGCGCCGGCCGGTGCATCTGCGCACCATCGACGAGGCGGTCGAGAATTACCGCACTTTGAGCGATCAGTTGCTCAAGGACGATCTCGATGCCGATAGCGCCCAAGGCGAGCGTGCTCGCGCCGCAGTCGCGCGAGAGATCGTCGCCACCAAGACGCGGGAATTCGACACGCTCGGCGTCGTGCTCGGGTCGCGCTACGACGGCTCGCCGATCATCCTTGACGACGGCAGCGCGCCGCCCGCCGAGCATTACGCGAACTATCAGCCGTCCGCGCATCCCGGCTGCCTGGCACCGCACGCCTGGCTCGACGACGGCTCCTCGCTCTACGACCATTTTGGACTCGCCTATACGCTGCTGCTGCTCGACGACAGTGCCGCCGTTTTGGCGCAAGAGATCGAAGACGCCGCGTCGGACGCGGGCGTGCCGCTCGCGAGGCTCGATCTGCGCGGCACCAAGCTCGACGCGCTTTATGCCGCGCCGCTCGCGTTGATCCGGCCGGACCAGTTCGCTGCCTGGCGCGGATCGGACGCCGATGCCGCGGCGCTGCTCCGCAAGATCAGCGGCCACAAAGATTCTGAAACGCGAAATCCTGAAATGCACAGCGCGAAGCTGCGCAACGAAAAACTTGAACGTGAAAGGCTTCGGAGGGCGGCGCCATGACAACGCAGGACGGCAATACGATCAATGTCACGAAAATCATCGATGACACGCCAATTCGTGGCTTCCAGATATTGGTCTTCGTGCTGTGCTCCTGGCGGCATTTTTGGACGGCATCGACACGCAGAACATCGGTGTCGCCGCCCCGATCATTGCCGCGAACATGAAGCTGACCCACGCGGTGCTCGGCCCGGTATTCTCGTCTGCTCTTGTTGGTGCAACGCTCGGCGCGCTGACCTTCGGCCCGCTCGGCGACCAATATGGCCGCAAGGTCATGCCGGCGCTCGCCGCCTTCATGTTCGGCATATTCACGATCGCGACCGCCTATGCGGAGACTTACGGGCAACTCCTCGCCATTCGCTTTGCCGCCGGGATCGGCATGGGCGGGGCGACGCCTTGCTTCATCGCATTGGCTTCCGAATTCGCGCCGACACGTCGCCGTGCCATGGTGGCGAGCGCGGTCTGGTCGGCGTTTCCCTTGGGCGGCTTGTCGGCGGCTTTCTGAACGCCTATACCCTCTCGACATTCGGCTGTCAGTCGATCTTTCTGTTCGGCGGCGTGCTGCCGCTCGTGATCACGCTCGCTTTCATGATCTGGCTGCCGGAATCGCTGAAATTCCTTATCGCCAAGGGCGGCGAAACCACGCGCATCACGGCGATCGTGCGGCGCTTGCAGCCCAATCTGCCCGCCAATGCGCAATTCGTTTCCAATGAGCAGAAGGTTCAAGGCATCCCGTTGAAGCACCTCTTCAGCGAAGGCCGCGCTTGTGGACATTGCTGTTGTGGGTGCCGTTTTTCGCGGCATTCGGCGTGTTGATCCTCGCCGTGCTTTGGACGCCGACACTGCTGCACGACAACGGCATTCCACTGACGCAAGCTGCAAGAGCTATTGCCTTCAACGGGCTTGGCGCTTTGATCGGCATGGGGACCGCCGGACGCTTGATTGAACGCTTTGGCGCGGGACCTGTCCTGGTTCCCGCCTTCCTGCTCGGTGCCGTCACCACCGCCTTGCCGGCCGGCGTATTCCTGATCGGGCTTTTCATCGGCATGGGCGGGTCAGGCGCCATCGCGCTCGCAGCGCTGACCTATCCGCCCGCAATCCGCTCGTCCGGCGTCGGTTGGGCCATGGGCGTAGGCCGCTTCGCTCAGGTGCTGGCACCGCTTTTCGTGGGCTTCGCAACCGCCGCCGGATGGAGCAGCGTTTAGCTGTTCGTGGTGCTGGCGATCTCACCGGTTCTCGCCGCGCTGGCGATCATTGCGCTACGCGCCATCCCGGCGCAAAGCGCGGCCTTGGAAAGAGTGGCGGCGCCGGGCGCAGTCGCGTCCTGACGCGATCATCGTTCCCAGGCGATCGGCCCGACACAGAGTTGGAATCGGCTCGACGGCTGCGCGGAGCAACGTTTGCCCCGCGGCGGGCGCTATCTGACGCCCTTTGTGGCGGCAAAGCCTGTAATATTGCCTATAATCATCCTGCTATAATCGTCTGCGCGGGCGCCAAGCCGGACTATATAGCGGGCCAATACGCGCCAAATCTGCGAGCAACCTCTTTGATGGATGAAACCACGGCCCGAAAGCTACCGGTACTCGGCCGGGAACGCAGCATCCTCGACACCACGTCGATCGATTGGGCGATCAAGATCGCATGCCTGGCGATCCTCGCTTATTGGTCGCTACTGTTGGTGCAGCCGTTCCTGACCATCATCGTCTGGAGCATCATCCTTGCGGTCGCGCTCTATCCGATTTTTGACTGGATGGTGACGCGGCTGCGGCTTCATCGCGCGGCGGCAGCGACGCTGATCACGATATTGAGTTTCGCCATTGTGCTCGGTCCGGCGACCTGGCTCGGCGTCAGCCTGATCGCGACCATCGGATTCTTCGTCGACCAGCTCAATACCGGCGCCATCGCAATCCCGCCGCCGCCCCAGTTGATCAAGGACTGGCCGTTCATCGGCGAAGCGATCTTCGAATTCTGGGATCTTGCTTCGACCAATATCAAAGCGGCCTTCACCGAACTGAGCCCGCTATTGAAGCCGCTCGGCCCGAGCCTCTTGAGTATCGCGGGCAGCGCCGGCATCAACACGCTGCAATTCCTCGCGGCAGTCGCGATATCGGGCTTTCTCTTCGCCCCTGGGCCGTCGCTGGTGAACTCCTTCAAGTCGCTCAGCGACCATATCGTCAGCCGGCGCGGCGCGGGATTCGTCGACCTGGCGGGCGCGACCATCCGCAATCTGGCACGCGGTGTGATCGGCATTTCGGCGCTGCAGGCCTTGCTCGCGGGGCTTGGACTCATCGTCGTCGGGATGCCGGGCGCCGGTCTTTTGAGCTTCCTCGTTCTCGTGCTCGGCATCATCCAGGTCGGCGCGACGGTCGTGATCGTCCTGCCCATCATCTGGAGCTGGTTCACCATGGAGACGCACACGGCCTTGCTGTTCACCGCTTACATGGGTCCGGTGAGTCTCATCGATAACTTCCTGCGACCGATCGTTCTTGGTCACGGGCTGAAAACGCCGATGCCGGTGATCCTGATCGGCGTCATCGGCGGCCTGATCGTTCACGGCATGATCGGCGTCTTTATCGGCCCGATCGTCCTGGCGATCGCTTGGGAACTGGTGCAGGCCTGGATGCGCGAACCGCCCAATGACGACGTTGTGCCGGACGAAACATGAGATTTTGTCGGCCGCATTCGTAGAACGCGTTCAGGCCGATTGATTCGCACGCTTAGGCTTGCAGGCCGATGGGAATATCCGGCAACCCGCTCGTCGAGCATCCGCACTTCCTTGTCGCCGGCAACCGCATTAGTCTTGCGCCTCCATTTGCGCCTCCATCCTCCTGTGTTGCACGAACCGAGTGCGTCCGATCATGAAGTTTCCCCGCCGGCACTTCTTGCAATTGGCAACCGGCGCGGCGTCGATCGGCCTTTTCCCCAGTCTGCCGCGGCTTGCGGCAGCGGACGATTATCCGACACGGCCGGTGCATGTGATCGGACCGACTCCGGCCGGTGGCTCGCCCGACATCATCGCGCGCGTCGTCGGGCAATACCTGTCGGAAAAGCTCGCTCAGCCCTTCTTTGTCGACGACCGCACCGGCGCCAGCGGCAATATCGCCACCGAATATGTCGTGAAATCGCCGCCGGACGGCTACACGCTCCTGGTCGCGATCTCGAGCAATGCCATCAACGCGACACTGTTCAACAACCTCAATTTCAACTTTATCCGCGACACGACGCCGGTCGCCTTTTTCGGCAGCATTCCCCTCGTCGTCGAAGTGACGCCGTCGTTCCCGGCGCAAACCCTTCCGGAGTTCATCGCCTATCTGAAAGCCAATCCCGGCAAGGTCACCATGGCGTCAGGCGGCACCGGGGCTCCGGCGCATGTAGCCGAAGAGCTGTTCTGCATGATGGCGGACGTGAAGATGACCCACGTGCCCTATCGTGGCGAGGGGCTTGCGCTGCCGGACGTGATGAGCGGTCAGATCAATATGATATTCGGCGCGATGCCGGCCTCGCTCGGCTATATCAAGGGCGGCAAGCTGCGCCCGCTCGCGGTAACGGCGAGGACTCGCCAGGCGGTGTTGCCCGATGTGCCGACGATCAGCGAATTTCTGCCCGGCTACGAGGCGAGCGGCTGGTACGGCATGGTCGCGCCCAAAGCTACGCCCAGAGAGATCGTGGACAAGCTCAATACCGAGGTCAATGCAGCGCTGGCCGATCCCGTCGTCAAAAGCCGGCTCAGTGATTTGGGACTCAATCTCGCGCCCGGCTCGCCCGGGGATTTCGCAAAGTTCATTGCCGCGGAAACCGAGAAATGGGCCAAAGTTATCAAGTTTGCCGGCATTCAGCCGGAATGAGCCGATAAGCCGCGGCCCGCAGGATCCGGCGCACGATGCGTTTTAGTCGAGGCCCCCTCACCGAGAGGGGCTCGATAGCGCTAGACACCGTTCGGCGTACAGCCCATCAGCAACTTGGCCGTATCGAGAAGGTTCGTGGAGGGGGATGCTATCCGGTTTTTGTTCGGCAGCACGAAGACGATTTCGTTGTCCGATTGCATAATGTAGTCGTTATCGTGCTCCGCTTCCGTGATCACGACGGCACGCTCCAGATCGTAGCCCGCTGCTTTGACCCTGGTGGTCGCTTCTTGCACGGCGCGTTGCGTCGGCAGGAGCGTGTGGGGATCCCGTTCCAGGAGGTTACCAGGACTGGCCCACGCGTCAACGACCATTTTCGCAAGGGCATCAGTGGGCTCGAAGGAAAAGGCTGGCAACACCAAGTGCTTTGTTTCTCCTCCCAGCCGCGACCTATCCTGCACCTTCTTGTGAATGGCCATGGTCAAATCCTCTCTGATGAAGCACGCCGATATTTTACCGTTCCACGCCACTATGCACTCTAGTTGTGGAACTCTTTGATGGCAAGCAGGCTGGCGGTATCGGGTTAGATTGAACACTGACACACGCGCCACGGACATCCGACCTCGCGTCGCAACACCGATCAATACGCAACACCGATCAATATATGAGTCTGCGATCAGCCTAACCCGACGAAGGTCTTGGTGTGACGCTCGTCACCGCGCAGGCGCTAACGAGGTGCTCGGATAGGTTGACATTCGCTGCCATGCTCTGAAATGCTTCCACGAGAGAGCCGGAAGGAGCTGTCTCAAACTGCTGGTAAAATCGTTCCGCCGCCAATTGCCGCGGTGCGGCGAGATAAATAGAAATTTCAATAATTTAGTGTATTGCTCGGCAGCCGGGCGCGACCAGATCGGCTTCGCAAAAACACGAATTCTTGTGCTATGGTTGATGAAAGCCCGGCCGGGATCAGGATAGAGGCTGGGGACAGTGAGTTTTTTGGACTGTCCGTCACTCATTGACGTGAACTGCGGTGGCTGCAGAACTTTTTGAAGATGTCGCGAACAAGTCAAAATCTGGCAGAGTGGCTCGGCGAATGCGGACTGGGCCAATATGCCCAGACCTTCGCTGATAACCATATTGAATATAGCGTACTTCGATATTTGACCGATGACGACCTCAAAATTCTTGGGCTTTCTTTGGGTCACCGCAAGAAGTTGCTCAAGGCCATCGAGGTGTTGGACGAAAATCGGCAGCCGAGCGAGGCGGTGGGCGCAGTTGCGCGTGTCGGCACGCAAGCTCTGCCTCCCCCGGAAAATCGTCAGCCTGAAGTTCGCCAAATCACCGTGGTCTTCAGTGATCTGGTGGGATCCACCGAGCTTTCGGAAAAATTGGATCCTGAAGATCTTCGGATCGTGATCGACGCGTATCGAAAGACCTGCAGTGCCGCGATCAGCCGATATGAAGGCCAGGTTGCAAACTTTGCAGGCGATGGCGTGATGGCATTTTTCGGCTGGCCGCGCGCGCATGAAGACGATGCAGTTCGCGCCGTGCACGCAGCGTTGGAAATCGTCTCTGAGGTTACAAAGATTCCCGGAGCGGTAACGTTGGCGTCGCGGGCAGCCGTCTGTTCCGGCCGGGTCGTGGTCGGTCAAACCGGCGGCCCTGCAGGATGGATGGAGGCGGTCGGCGAGACCCCCAACATCGCTGCGCGGCTACAAATGCTCGCGGCGCCCAACACTTTGCTCGTGGCAGATTCAACGCAACGGCTTGCATCGCCCGCATTTGATTTTCAAGATCTGGGCTTTCAAGAGCTCAAAGGCGTGACCAAGCCGGTTCGCGTTCATCGCGTTCTTGCCGCCAAGCATACGGCGACCCGTTTCGAGGCGGCGCATGCGAGCTCGCTCACCCCGCTGGTCGGACGTTCAGCCGAACTGAGCTTATTGCTGGATCGGTGGCAGAAGGCCAAAGAAGGCGACGGCCAAGTCGTACTGCTTTCCGGCATCCCGGGAGTTGGCAAGTCAAGACTTATCCATGAGCTGAACGCTAGCATTCAGGACGAGCCCCACTCGTTGTTGAACTATCAGTGCTCGCCGTATCACAGCCAAAGCCCGTTTTTTCCGGTCATCGAGCAGATAGAGCTTGCAGCCGAACTGACCCCCGGCGACGCGGACGCGGACAAATTCGCGAAGATAAAGACTTATCTTTCAAGCCTCATGGACGATACGGTCGGATCGGCCTCGCTGTTTGCCCATCTCCTGTCAATTCCAATCGAGGATCGTGGCGGTCTGTCCGTCCTCACGCCTCAGCAAATCAAAAACAAAACGGTCAATAAGATTCTGGAGATGATCTTGTCGTTATCCGCGCGGCAGCCAACGCTGTGCATTTTCGAAGACGCGCATTGGATTGATCCGTCCACGCTTGAGCTGCTCGATCTTGCCATCAGCCGGATCGACCGCGCCCATGTCATGATTGTAGTTTCACACCGGCCTGAATTTCGCCGTACGTGGCCGGGTCTCGCGAACATAACCTTGCACTCGCTCACGCAATTATCACGCAGTGAGGTCACGAGGATGATTAAGGAAATGTCGAATGAAGGGAGTTTGTCTCAGCAAATTCTCGATCAAATTATCGACAAGGCAGAAGGCGTGCCTTTGTTCATAGAGGAGCTGACGACGAGCATCCTCACCGCGCCGAGGCAAAACCGGCAGCAAAGGAGCGATTTTGAAGGACCTATACCAATCGGCACGGCTAGAGTTCCTGAGAGTCTGCACGACGCATTGATGGAGCGACTTGATCGGGTCGCACATGGTCGTCAAACGGCCCAAATTGCCGCGGTGATCGGCCGAGAGTTCTCGTACGATCTTTTGACGGTCGCATCTCGAACCGACGAATCCGATCTTAAGTCGACTCTCGCGCGACTCGAAGCAGCCGATATCATCTATGGGTATGGGACCGGCATTTTGCCGTCGGTCCGTTTTGCCTTCAAACATGCGCTCTTGCGCGACGTGGTCTACAATTCCCTGCTTCGGGGCAGACGACAGGAGATCCACGCCGACATCGCTGCCATGTTGCAGACTCACTTCCGTGATATCGCCGACAATAGGCCCGAGATTCTGGCCTATCACTACAGTGAGGCGGGAAATAGCGAAAAAGCAATTCGCGGCTGGCGTGAGGCGGGTCGCCGCGCGATTGCAAGGTCCGCCAATGCGGAAGCCATTAGTCACTTTCGTAACGCGCTGCAGCTTCTGAATGCGTTGCCGGACACGATTGAACGCGCCAAGGAAGAGGTCGAAATTCAGTTGGCGCTGGGCATTCCCATCATCGCAGTTCAAGGATACGCCGCTCCACAGACCAGGGAGGCGTTCGCGCGGGCACGCGCCCTATGCTTGAAGGTCGACAATTCGCGCGAATATTTTCAAGCGCTCTTCGGGCTATGGGGACATGCCTGGGTGGGCGGCAAAAATGACGAAGCCTTGGCGATGGCGAATGAGTTCCTGTCGCGGGCACAAACCTCGTCCGACAACATTCTTTTGATGGTCGGTCATCGGGTTATGGGAAGCACACTGCTGACGATCGGCGAATTTCAGACGGCGAGACGACATTTCGAGGAGTCAATCGCGCTTTCGAAAGGCGAGGGACGGCGGTCGATCTATGACCTTTACATGGTCGAGCCGCAAGTTGCTTCGTTATTGCTGCTGTCGTGGGACTTGTGGTTTCTCGGTTACGCGGACCAATCGCTGGCTCGCGTTTCGGAGGCACTCGCTCTCGCGCAGGACCTTGCGCAGCCCTACAGCATCGCGTTTGCCCATTATATGACTTCCATTGCTCATCTTCTGCGTGGCGATCCCATCCGCGCCTTGCAAAGCGCCGAGCAAAGTCTCGACGTGTCGCGAGAACAGCGGTTCTCCCTGTATGAGCTTCTGTCCACTATTGCGCGAGGCCGGGCACTTGGGGAGCTTGGTCAGCTTCGGGAAGCCGTAGGTGCAATACAAACGGGGATTGCCGAAGGACGCCGTGCCGGCGTCGGCTTCATGCTTCCAATGATGCATGGCTGGTTGGCTGACGAACACGCCCGATCCGGCGATAATGAGACGGCGCTGTCGATCGTTGAGCAAACATTGAACGAGATCAGCGATGCGACGGGCAAATTTTGGGAAGCCGAATTGCAGCGTCAAAGAGCAGACATTCTCCTGAGGCTGAACCCATCGAAAATTGCAGAAGCTGAGTCATATCTGAAAAATGCTGTTGAAATAGCTCGCCGCCAGAGTGCCAAAGCATTGGAATTGCGCGCAGCTACCAGCCTCGCAGAGCTATGGCGGCAACAACAGCGGATTGACGAGGCACGAGACCTGTTGGAACCATGTTACCGTTGGTTCGAAGAAGGAACAGGTACAGCGGACCTCAAACGCGCAGCCGACGCTCTGAGGCGTCTGCGCTGACCTCGCACTCGGAACTGGGAGGCTTCGGATGGCACAGATGGTAACGGAGTGGGTCAAAGTCACGAGCGGTATTTCGATCATCGCGCGCGAAACGGGAGAGGTTTGGTTTCATACCCCAAGCGTCGCGAAACAGGAGAACGATCCGTTCGCAACGCCGATGACGGGCGCGGGCGCGGAGGGAAGCACGGTCAGGCTGCTCGACGGCGCGATAAATCTCGGATTCACTGCAATTGAAACGCGCCTCGCGCGCCCGACCCCGACGCTCCCTGCCTATATCCTCGCCTTGGTCGGCGCTTATCACACGTCAGTCCACTCACCGCGAAATCTCCGTCGCGCCGCCAAGCGCTTCGAGGATCTGGGCAGGCCCGAAGTCGCGGCCTTCCTTGAAGAGCGTGCCCGCGAGGAGAGCGGGCACGACCGGCTCGCGCTGAAGGATCTGCGGGCGCTGGGCATGCCCGGCGAGCGGCTCGTCGCTAACTTCATGCCGGAGGGCATCGCGCCGCTGTGCCGGCGCTTCGATGATCTCAGCGTTCACGACTATCCCATCGGCTGCATCGGCTATTCATACTGCCTGGAACGGATTGCCGCCCTCAAGCAGAAGTCTGATGTCGAGCGGGTCCAGGCACTGTGCTCGGATGGCGTCGATGCCACGCGCTTTCTCCGAACTCACAGCTCACTCGGAAGCGAGAGCGGACATGTCGAAGAAACGATCAGGTTCGTCGCCTCCCTTCCAGCCAGTGACCGGATTAGTGTCGTTCGCGAGACGTATGAATCCGCATTGATCATGGCGCAAGGATATAACCACGAGCTTCTCAAATCCGACGCTGAAATACTCCAGGAGATTCAGCAGGCAATCGGAGAGGCACTTCCCTATCCTCACCGTCCTTTACACCATAAAAAGGGCGGGGATCGGCCCGCGGCAGCATAGCGCCGCGCATTTCCGGGCTCGAAGCGACGCGGCGGATCGAGGCGCGGCCGGACCTGCGCGGCATCCCGATCGTCGCCATGACTTCCTTCGCAATGAGCGGCGACGCGGGCTGCGACGCCTATATCGCCAAGCCGTACCGGCCGTGCGACCTCCTGCAAATCGCGCAAAAGCTCCTGGCGGCGAAGCAAAACTGAATCTCGGGCTTGCGCAAATCTCCGGTTTGTCGCAAGCAACCGGGTTCCCGGCCCCCAGGTTCAAATGGCGTTCCTTCATTCCTTCACGCTGCCGGACTTTCTCGATTCGCTGGTAAGCCTGTTCGCGGCGTTCGTGCTCGGCACGCTGATCGGCGCCGAGCGGCAGTACCGCCAGCGCGGCGGCGGCTTGCGCACGCATGTTCTGGTCGCCGTCGGCGCCGCGACCTTCGTCGACATTGGCCAGCATCTCAACGGCAACGTCGGCGCGACACAGATCATCGCTTACGTCGTGTCCGGCGTCGGCTTCCTCGGCGCCGGCGTGATCATGAAGCAGGGCAACAATGTGTGGGGATTGAACACCGCGGCAACGCTGTGGTGTTCGGCCGCGGTCGGGGCCTGCGCCGGGGCCGATCTCGCTTTCGAGGCCATCGCGCTGACCTTTTTCGTGCTCGCCGGCAATACGTTATTGCGGCCGCTGGTCAACGCCATCAACCGTGCCCCGCTCGACCAAAGCGCAACGGAAGCGATCTACGAGGTCCATGTCACGACGGCGAGCGAACATCTCGACGATATCCGCGAGCTCCTTCGCGACGAGCTCGAGGCCGCCAATTATCCGCCGCAAGACATCGAGGTCATCGAGCGCGAACAAGGCGACGCCGAACTGGTCGCGGTCCTGCTCAGCAGCACCGCCGATCCCGCCGAACTCCACGCGCTGGTCGCGCGGCTTGAAAGCAAGCGGCACGTCGACAACGCCAGCTGGAATCTGCGGACGACCGACTAGCGCATGTCCCCGACTAATGACTCAGCGGCCCGAAATTGGGCGGCGGAATGCGGCGCTTCGAGGCGTTCTCATAAGCTGATGCGATCTGCAACAGCAGGTCTTCCCTGCCGGGCTCGGCGCGGAACACCAATGAGAACGGCAGGCCCGGCGCGGGGATCTTCGTCGGCATATGCGACGGCGCAGAGACATAGCGCGTGCGGTCGGCGTTGAGCTGATAGACCGGATCGTAGGCGGTCGTGACATAGCCGGCGGGGATCAGCACTTCGGTGAGGCCGGCATTGGGGCCGTAAAGAGATTCCGGGCTGAGGTTGTTTTCGATGTCGTATTGATAGGCGTGCCCGATCAGCCCGGGCGGCCACGGCGTATGCAGCCGCACCAGCGCGTCGAGCTTGTTTTCATAGATCACCATCATGTCGACGCGGCGCAGCAGCTCGCGCAGCATGATGCGCTCATCGACGCCCTGCCGTCCGCCGAGCGGATTGCGCGGGTCCGACACCTCCTCCCAATTCTTGAAGGCGGCGCGCTGATCGTCGCCCCAATATTTTGAGCGCGCGTTGAGAGCGGCAAAATCGGTGAGCGTTTCGGTGAACCCGGCCTGCTTCCAATCCGCGGCGCGGCGCGTGAGATATTGCGGGATGTGAAAGCGAAACGTATTCGCCAATTGCTGCTGCTGGATGGTGGCGATGTCGAGATTGACCGGCGGCGCGATGCGGCCTTCGGCAAGCTCGACCAGATAATCGATCGGCTTCATTTTTCCTGACCCAAAGATCTTGCCGGGCACGAATTCGGTCGGCGCGATGGCGGCGGCGAATTCCTTGAACAGCGGCTTGCCGTCGCGGCCAAGCCGGAACAGCAGGTCGGGCATGAAGACCGGGACCAGCCGCGAAAGCGCGACGCGGAAATCGATTTTCATTTGTTCGACGCCGGGATCGCGCGCCCACAACGGATCGGACGATTCGACAAGCGTCGCACCAAGCTTTGCACCGAGAACCACTTTGATCTCTCGCGCAGCGGCGCTCGCGATCGGCTCTTCGGTCTTGGAACTCGTCCTGATCAGCATCGACTCGCGAATGACGCCGAGACGCAGGCCCTTCAGCGCGCCCGGCGCGCCGCTACTGGTCGCGTGGCCCGCATAAGGCGTGCTCAGCACCGAGGCACGCGGCACCGTCGTGAACGGATCGCGCGGATCGTAATAGCCCGCGTCGGGGTCCTTGAGCGCATCGAGCACTTTGGCGCAATCGGCAACGGTGCGGCAGAGAATGCCGCTCCTGTCACAATAGATGTCGGCGCCGATCGCACCGCCGTCAAAGCCGAGCATCGCCTTGTGCGGTAGGATCAGCGCCACCGCATTGTGATTGGCGGGCCCACGGCACGACGCGCGCGTCTCTTCGCCGAGGCTCGCCATCGCCAAATTGGCCGAGACCGAGACGCCAGAGCCCGAACTCGAGCCAAGCGAAGCCGACCGGGTCGTGTCGTAAGGGTTGACCGGATTGCCGGCCCAGGTGCTGCGCTGATAACCGAGCGTCGACGGCAGCACTTTGTCGGGGTGATTGCGGCCGCCGGGATTGCCGGCGCGGCCGTTATATTCGGTGTTGAGCGCCTTGGCGTAGATGATCGCGCCCTTCCGGCGCAATTGCTCGACCAGAACGTGATCGCGCGAGGGAAAGTCGATGTCATAGGCGGCGTCACCGGCGCCGGTCGAGCGCATATCCTTGGTGTCGAACGGATCCTTGAACGAGAACACAACGCCATACACCGGCATCTTTTCGAGATCGGGATTGCGGCCAAACACCTTGTCGAGCGATTCCGCGGTCTCGAGCGCGTCCGGCAATTGCCGGAAGTATTCGCAGACCGGCGGCGCACCGGGCGGCAGCGGGCCGAGCGAGGGGCGGCGGTCGAATTCACCGTTGCAGGTCACAGAACGCTCGCCGCGGATATTGAGCGTAGCAAGCCCGTTGAGCTGCCCGGCATTCGGAATGCCAGCGATCATGCCGAACTGCTGATAGACCTGCGGATCGGATGCCGTCGGCTCCATACGACCGTATTCGAGCGGCGACCCCTGGTACGTGTCGAGGTCAGGCAGGAAAGACGAGGCCTTCACCGTCTCGGTCGGAAATTTGAGCGGCGCGCCAGCGCGCATCGTGCCGGGCTGCGCCGGCACCGGTGCGCCATCTTGCGTCACGAGCTGCGTCGCAACGCCGTTAAACGCACGCGCACGGGCGATGTATTGGCGCACCACATCGGCGCAGGTGGTGCGGCCGGCTTTGATCGCCCGGTGCAGGTCGTCGATGGTCGCCTCTTCGACGCGAAAAGGTTCCGACGGCGAAGATGCGCTCATTGCCTATTCTCTGCTTCCCGCCGCAAGTGCGCGGCGCAGGACCGTAGCAGCGGCAGCAAAATGGGCAATATGTCCGCGCCGCTCGCCGCGACGCAGCGTCAGCGCATCTTGAGAATGACAACCTGATCGCTGGTCGGATCGGTTGACTTGCGCAAATCAGCAACCTGCGCGGCGGTGACCGGCGACGCCTGGTTGCCCCAGCCGGCGCGGATGTAGCTCACCACGTCGGCGATCTGCTGGTCCGACAACTGCAGCCGGAATTGCGGCATGCGATAGGCATCGGGCGTGCCCTTGACGACAATCGGCGTCGAGCCGTTGAGAACGAGGTTGATCAGCGAAGACGGATCGCTGCCAAGCACCGTCGGATTGCCAGCAAGCGGCGGCATATAGGGCGCAAAGCCCTCGGCATCGAGGCCGTGGCAGGAGGCGCAGCGCGTGGCATAGACCCCAGCGCCCGGCTCAGCTGCATGGCCGCCGCGCAGATCATTCGTGGTCGCATCGTCATAGGCGTAAGCCGGCTCAGCACCGCTCGCCGGGAGCGATTTCAGATAAACCGCGATCGCATTGATGTCGCTGTCGGACAAATACGGCGTGCTGTTGTTGACGACGTCGATCATCGAGCCGAAGGCCGTGCCGTCGCGATTATGGCCGGACTTGAGGAATGTCGCGAGATCGGCCTGCGACCATTGGCCGAGCCCGGTACGCGCGTCACCGCGCAGGTTGGCCGCGAGCCAGGCGTCGAGCAAGGCGCCGCCAAGATAATTCGAACCGCTCTCATCGAGCGCCTTCTCCTGAAAGGCGATGCCGCGCGGCGTATGGCAGGCGCCGCAATGGCCGAGCCCTTGCACCAGATAAGCGCCGCGATTCCATACCGCGTCATGCTCAGGCTTGTTCACATAGCTGCCGCTCGACGTGAACACCGCATCCCAGATCGCAAGCGGCCAACGGAAGCCGAGCCACGAGGGGATCTCATTTGGCTTGTTGGCCTGCCGCACCGGCGGCACGTCTTTCATGAAGAAATCGTAGAGCGCCTTGACGTCCGCGTCGGTCAGCTTGGCGTAGGACGGATAAGGCATCGCCGGATAAAGCCGGTGGCCGTCCTTGGCGATACCTTGGCGCAGCGCGCGGTCGAAATCCTCCAGCGTGTAATTGCCGATGCCGGTCTCGGGATCGGGTGTGATATTGGTCGAATAGATCGCACCGAGCGGGCTGCCCATTTTCAGGCCGCCGGCAAAGGCTTTGCCGCCGGGCACCGAGTGGCAGGCCACGCAATCGCCAGCGCGCGCCAGATATTCACCCGGATTTTCCGGAACCGTCGCGGCGTCTTCGGCGCGTGCGACGGCCGTTCCAAACGTGATGAGCAGTGCACAAAAAACTGTTCTTAAAAACGGTGTCACTTCTTCTCGCTCCCCGAGCAGGCATCGGCGCGATGTCTTTGTTTGAACGGATACGAGTTGAAAATGTTCAGCCGGCGCGAAGCGGATCATCGATCCCGCGTTACGCCGGCTATGCCGATCCTGCCAGATCGTGATCGCTGATCGGCAACGAGCGGATGCGCTTGCCGGTCGCAGCGAAGATCGCGTTCGCCACCGCTGCCGCGATCGGCGGCGTTGCCGGCTCGCCCGCGCCGCCCCATTTCGGACCGCCGCTCGGCACCAGATGAACGTCGATCCTCGGCGCCTCCGCAAAGCGCACCATGCGGTAGGTGTCGAAATTGCCCTGCTCGACGATACCGTTCTTGATGGTGAGCTTGCCGAAGAGCGCGGCGCTCAAGCCGTAGATCACAGAGCCCTCGGCCTGCTCGGCGATGGTCAGCGGATTGACCATGTAGCGTGTGTCAAGGGCGACCGTGACACGATCGACCTTCATCTCGCCGTCCGGCCGGACCGTCACTTCGGCGACCTGGGCACAGAGGCTGTCGGTGTCCTCGCAGATCGCGATGCCACGACCTCTACCCTTCGGCAGCGGCTTGCCCCAATCGCTTTTCTCGACGGCGGTATCCAGCACCTTGAGCCAGTCAGGCTTTCCTTCTAAGAGCTTGCGCCGCACCTGATAGGGATCGAGTCCACTCGCCGCCGCCATCTCGTCAAGGAAGCTCTCGATCGCGAAAACGTGCTGGTTCGCGCCGGGCGCGCGCCAGAACCAGACCGGCAGATGCGTGTTCTTGATCAACGCTTCGACGCGGGTGTTCGGCACTTTGTAGCCGTTGTCGGCCAGTCCGGCGGTGGCCTGCGGCTCGATTTTGTTACCGGGAGCTGCCCTGCCGACCGAATTCCAGATCGAGGAGGTCACGACGCGCATCGACCAGGCGGTCGGCATACCGTCGGTTCCGACGCCGGCCTTGAACGCCACCACCGCATGCGGACGAAACTTGTCCTGGCGGGTATCCTCCTCGCGCGTCCAGACCAGCTTGACCGGCCGCTGCACCGCTTTGGCGATGACGATGGCCTGCTCGACCTCGTCGTTCGCGTCGCGCCGGCCGAAACCGCCGCCGACGAAAGCGTTGTGAATATAGACCTGCTCGGGCTTCAGGCCGGAGAAGTGCGCCGCCGCCTCTAGCGCTTCGTCCGCCGCCTGCGTTCCGACCCACACGTCGAGCCGATCCGGCTGCAAGTGCACGGTCGCGTTCATCGGCTCCATCGGCGAGTGCGACAGATAGGGCGTCTCGTAAACGGCCTCGAACGTCTTGGCCGCGCCCGACATAGCCTTGTCGAAATCGCCGTCGTTGCGCGCGGCCTGCATCGGTTCGCTGAGCGCCGCATGGAACGCTTTCGACAACTGATCGCTGTCGACCTTGCCGGCCTCGCCGACATCCCATTGAGGCTGCAGCCGGGAGAGCGCCCGCTTGGCGCGCCAGTAGCTGTCGGTCGCTACCACCGCGACCGCGCGTTCGAGCCGAACCACTTTGAGGATGCCGGGCGCCCCGGCAAGCACCGAATCGTCGACGGTCTTCAATTTGCCGCCCTGGACGGGACAGGCACTGATCGCCGCGAAAACCATGCCTGGAACCTGTGCGTCGATCCCGAACTTGGCCGCTCCATTGACCTTGCGCGGCACATCGATGCGCGGCATCGGCTTGCCGATGAAGGTGAACTTGTCAGGCGTCTTGATCTTGGGCTCGGCGGCGAGCTTGATCTGTGCCGCCGCGCTTGCCAGCGCGCCGTAATTGATCGTGCGGCCGGAGGCGGCATGCGTGACCACACTGTTTGCCGCCGTGCATTCCGACACCGGCACATTCCACTGCGCCGCGGCGGCCCCGATTAGGCGCTCGCGGGCGCTGGCGCCGACTTGCTGCAGCATCTTCTGCGACGCCCGTACCGAACGGCTGCCGTTCGAGAACATGCCGCCATAGACCTTGTTTTCGCGGATGTTGCGGTTGGGCGACGCATATTCGATGCGCACTTTCGACCAATCGCACTGCAGTTCCTCGGTGATGATCATCGGCAGCGCCGTCATGCTGCCCTGACCCATTTCCGAGCGCTGATAGCGGATGAGAATGGAATCGTCAGGATCGATGGCGATCCAGGCGTCGATATCGTTAGGGTTATAGGCGTTGTCGTCGTTCCAAGGCTGCGCCACGACGGTAGCGGCTTCGGCGACGTGTGGCGCCGCTCCGATACCGATCATCAAACCGCCGGCGGCGGTCGCGGAGGTGAGAATGAAATGGCGACGGGTGAGAGCCGAAGCGGGAATATTTGCGTTCATCGCGGCCTCCCTTACGTTTTCATCGCGTCGGCAGCGCGATGGATGGCGCGACGCAGGCGTTCATAGGTGCCGCAACGGCAGATATTGGTGATATTGGCGTCGATGTCGGCGTCGGTCGGGTTGGGGAAGTCTTTCAGGAACGCGACCGCGGCCATGATCTGGCCGGACTGGCAGTAGCCGCATTGCGGCACGTCTTCGGCGACCCAGGCTTTTTGCACCGGATGACTCGAGTCCGGCGACAGGCCTTCGATCGTCCTCACCTTGGCGCCGTCGATAAGGCCGATCGGAACCGAGCAGGAGCGCATCGGCTTGCCGTCGATATGGACGGTGCAGGCGCCGCATTCGGCGATGCCGCAGCCGAACTTGGTTCCGGTGAGGCCGATGACATCGCGCAGAACCCATAGCAGGGGTGTGTCGGCTTCGATGTCGACCTGGTGTTGCGTTCCGTTAACTTCGATCGTGACCACCGCGGCTCTCTCCAGAGTAAGGCGATGCAGGACGTAACAACGCACATATTGCGCTGTTACCAACCTAGCGGCGATACCGGCTCCCGTCAAAAGCACGATGCGTTGAACAAGCGTTGTGCGCAGTTCTGCGATGCGTAAAGATGTGGAACCGCATGTCGGCAACGAATATGCGGGCAAATAGGAGGAATAGATGAGTTGGTTTGGTGTTGGCGCAGCCCCTTTAGTTGCGGGGTTTATACGGCGTTTATTGTGCACGGAGGTCGTTCATTTCGCATCTGCAGCATTTGTTCTGCTTGCAACTTTCCTAGCTGCATCGCCGGCTTCAGCCCAGCTCGCCGCCAACCAAACGATCCGAATCATCGTGCCTTTCGCGCCCGCGGGATCGTCCGACACGCTGGCGCGACTCCTGCAACAACCACTGCAACAGGAGCTCAAGGAGACCGTGATCGTCGAGAACCGCGCTGGCGCCGGCACCAATATCGGCACCGCCGAAGTCGCGCGCGCCACCCCCGACGGCTTGACGCTGTTGCTCACCTCAAGCGCCTTCGTCGTCAATCCGGCGCTGTACAAGACCATTCCCTACGACCCGTTCAAGGATTTCGCGCCGATCGCCGCCCTTCCGGTGGCGCCGAATATTTTCGCGGTGAAAGCCAATAGCGGCCTCAATGCGTTAAGCGACGTCATCACGCGCGCCAAGGCCAATCCCGCCAAGCTGAATTATGCGAGCCCCGGCAACGGCACGACGCCGCAGCTGACCATGGAATTGTTCAAGCTGAAGGCCGGCGTCGACATCACCAATATCGCCTATAACGGCGGCGGGCCGGCAACGCAGGCGCTATTGACCGGAACCGTGGACGTGCTTTCGACCGCACTGCCCGGCGCGCAATCGCAAGTGCAGGCCGGCGTGATGAAAGGCATTGCGCTGACGACGACGGAGCGCTGGAGCACGCTGCCCGACGTGCCGACCTTCGTCCAGGCGGGCTTTCCGGACATCACCCTCACCACCGAGCATTTTTTGCTGGCGCCAGCGGCAACGCCGCAGCCGATCATCGATCAGCTGACCAAGGCTGTGCTCGCTATAATGGCGAGCAACGAGCTTAAAGAACGCATTCGTCAGGTCGGTTATGAGCCGATCGTCGGCGACGCCGCGACGGCCAAGGCGCGGATCGCCAAAGACGTGTCGTTCTTCAAGGGACTGGTGAAGGACGCCAAGATCCCGCAGATCGAATAAAGCATGATCATCGTCAGCCTACGAACTGGTCGCGCAGTGTGGCGCCGACGCGCGCGATGACATTGTCCCACATGCGGCTCTCGTCCTGACGAAAGAGCCGCATCGTCGGGTACCATGGGCTGTTGTCGCGATCGAGCAGCCAGCGCCAATCCGGCACGAAAGGCAGCAGCACCCAGACCGGTTTGGCAAGCGCCCCGGCAAGATGGGCGACGGCAGTATCAACCGAGATGACGAGGTCGAGATTTGCGATCAGCGCCGCGGTGTCCGAAAAATCCCTGAGCTGCTCACCGAAATGAACGATATCGCAGTTGCGCAACAGCTGCGCGTCGGCGGCGCGCACACTGGGTTGCAAGCTCACATAGGTCGTATCCAAACCGAGGAGCGGCAGCAAGACCGCAAGCGACGACCGAACGGTTGCGATCGTTTTGTGCGTGGGGTTGCGGGACCAGGCGAGGCCAATGCGCGGGGGCGCCTTGCGCCCGGGCGCCCCACTCTGCGACGCCTTGCGGACGCGCGCCGAGATAAGGGACATGCGACGGTATGGTCGCAAGCTGCGTTTCCATTAACAACGGCAAGCTGAGCAGCGGACAATGCACATCGAAATCAGGAAGTGTCTCGCCTCTTGATATGACCTGCGTCACACCGGGCAGAGCGTCGCCCGGATCGCGGAGCAGCTCTTGCACTTCCAGGATCAGACGCCCCGCGCGTTGCGCAACCAATGGCACGTAACGGCAGAACTGGATCGTGTCACCGAACCCTTGTTCGGCATGCAGAAACACAGTCTTGTTCGCGCCATCGTCCGCACCGGTCCAGTGCGGCCGCGCGAAATCGCGCTTGGAAGATTTCAGCCGGTCGATCTTCCACCGCCATTCGTAGTCCTTGAAGCCGCGGAAGTCGCCGTGCAGCATACGGCACCAGCCAGCATTGAAATGGGCGTCGGCATAATCCGGCTCGACGGCAAGAGCGCGTGCATAGCTTGCCATTTCGTCGTCGAACCGCTTCAGTGCATGGAGCGCGATGCCCCGATTGGTGAGAGCCTTGGCGTTATCCGGCCGCAGCGCCAGCGCCTGGTCGCAACTTACCAGCGCCTCGTCGAATCGCTGCACGGCATTGAGAGCATTGCCGCGATTGCAGTACGCATCGGCAAGATCGGGCTGCAGCAGCAGCGCGCGATCGCAGCTCGCCAACGACTCTTCGTAACGCTCAAGCTCGTGCAACGTATGACCGCGATTGGACAGCGCCTCGGCATCGTCCGGCCGCAGCGCGAGCGCGTGGTCGTAGCTCTTCAGCGCCTCGTCAAGCCGGCCCAATTCATGCAGCGCAACACCCCGATTGGTGAGCGCGTCGGCATGGTCCGGGCAGAGGGTGAGTGCGTGCTCATAGCCGACGAGCGCCTCAGCGTAGCGCTTGAGCGCACTCTGCGCCACCCCGCGATTGGTAGAGCCTCGGCATTGTCCGGATCGAGCGCCAGCGCGCGGTCGATACTCGTCAGCGCCTCGTCGTCGCGCTCGAGCATATGCAGGGTCGCGCCGCGATTGGTGAGCGCTTCGACATAGTCGGGCCTGATTGCGACCGCGCGATCATGGCTTTTGAGCGCCTCCTCATAGCGCTTGAAGGCGTGAGCAGGTTGCCCCGATTGTAGTGCGCCTCGGCATAATCGGGCCGCAGCGCAACGGCGCGGTCGAAACTCGCCAGCGCGTCGTCGCGACGACCGAGAGCGGCGAGCACATTGCCGCCGTTGGAATGCGCTTCGACGAAATCCGGCCGCAGCGCGATCGCCCGGTCGGAGCTTGTCAGCGCCTCGTCATAACGCTTGAGCGCATTCAGCGTGACGCCGCGATTGATCAGCGCCTCCGCATAGCCCGGCCGCAGCGCCAACGCGCGGTCGTAGCTCGCCAGCGCTTCGTCAAACCGATCGAGCGCGTGCAGCATATTGGCTCGATTGTAATATGCTACGGCGTGATCGGGCCGCATCGCAATCGCGCGGTCGAAGCTTGCCAGCGCCTCGTCGTACCGCTGCAATTCCTGCAG
>JBAUCK010000174.1:0-3533 GCA_049677525.1 Xanthobacteraceae bacterium | reverse complement strand
AACGCCGGACCAACCGGACTCCAGAGGTTCCGAGATAAGGCGCAGGCGATGGGGCTTGATCGCGATGTATGGTTCGGCAACGTAGAAAATGGGGCGGCGGCGATTGTTGGACGTGAAACCGTCCAGTATGTGAGCAACGTCTACAAGTACTACATCGCTTACAAGCTAGTGACCCGAGAGATGGATGCAACTGGAGCGGTCCGCAAAACCATCGTGAAATGAAGTTCTCTGGACTGGTCAAGGAGTCGGCTTTTGGTCCATAACGGACACATTGGTCGGTGATTGTCGCGGCGCCTTTCGGGGGGTAAGCGGACGCGGAGCTAAATGCTCGTCGCGGCAGCCAATGACCGGAAGCGGACCTCGGCAGTGTTTGTTCCGGAGCCCTTCCAGTCTATTCGTTTGACGCGATAAGATGCCCTCTCCTGAGACTCAGGGTGGCAATGAGGTAGCGCGAGAGCAGGAGATAGACATGCCTGACAATAAAACAACAAAGCGTAGTGGTTCCGACCGTCGCCTAATCGCATTGCGCGAGCCATATGAGGTCCCATACTGGTCGAAGAAATTTAAGGTGACACCGGCGAAGCTTAAATCCGCCGTAAAAAAAGTCGGCCATTCGGCAAGAAAGGTTGAAGCCTACATAAAATTTCAAAGGCACATTTCTCGCGACAAGACTCTGATAGCACTCAGTCAGCCTTACGAGGTCCGCTACTGGTCTAAAAAATTTAAGGTCACTCCCGCGCGGTTGAAAGCAGCTGTGAAAGCTGCTGGACATTCGTCGAAAAAAGTCGGCGCCTATCTCGCGAAGAATAGGAAAACTAAGCGCAAGAGGGCAAAATCGAGATAAAAATTCCGACTATTGAAGTTCATGGCCCTTAGCGGACAAGCCGGTCGGCGACAGTCGCGGCAGCTTTTTAGGCAATGCGGACACGGCCACTGGAAGACGTCAAGCGACGGTAATCGCCTCGAGTTCCTCAAGCCGTCCGCGACGAGCACGACGTAGATACCCTTGTTATCCTGCTGATCGTGGTGTTGCTCGGCCGAATCTAACGGCGCAGGAGTTTAACGTGAGCAATCAAAAACCGAGTGGTGAGAAAAAAGCCATTTCGCGCGATCAAGTGGCTGATCTTTTAAACGAAAATCTATCGCGGGAATATCAGGCGATCATTTCATACGTAGTGTACTCCCAAGTGCTAAAAGGTGCGGAGTATATGAGCATTGCCGATCAGCTCGAAATACACGCTCAGCAAAAGCTCAAACATGCGCTGATCATCTCACGGCAGATCGACTATCTCGGGAAAATGCCAACAGTATCTCCGAAGCCGGTCCGCACCTCGGAAAAAGCAAAGGAGATGCTGCGGTTTGATCTCGAGAACGAAAACGAGACGATCCGCAATTACCGCGAGCGAGGGCAAAAGCGCTGCGACGTCGTTGCGTTGCGATTCAATAAGGGGAGGTCACTCGCCGCGGCCTCCTCTCGGAGCCGCATAACGTAGGACATCTCCAGGAACAGGTTAGCCAAGCCCCATTGGTATTCTGCCTGGCGTCCGTTCGGCGCGCAATTTGCGAGTTTACGATAGTGTTCAGCGCGTTCGCCGAAATATGCTGAGTACCGCATTATTGGGCCTACTTCAGTAAGGCGAAGCGATCGACGCTGCGTGTGGCATGTCTGTCCGCCTTCATGGCCGAGGACTAAGCCTGGTTGCTTTTTGCATGCGAACAAAAGTGTACAATCTTTGGCTCGAAACGATCCCCCGAATTGGGGATAAAGCGAGACCTTGAAGGGGGATGCGCTTGGTGGACAAAACATCGGTCCGTACAATCCCCGGCCGCTCCGGTCCGGACCGGATGAGCCGGCGCGCGCAGCAGCTTCGGCTGGAATTAGAGGGAGGAATATCGCCAACTTCACTTAGAAAAATCGAGACTCGCGCCGAGGCCGTATCTTGGGCGTAGCCAACGGTACCGAGTTCATTCCTGAGCGCCGGCCAGGCCTGGGATTTGCGCGCGCGCGACGGCCTGTGCCCGCTTTTCAACATTCAGCTTGGTGAAGATGTGCTTCACGTGCGATTTTACTGTTTCAGGAGTAATGGCGAGTGTCCGGCATCAGCGCTTGTGAGACAGATGTAGCGGCTTGAGGAACGGAGGATTTCTGGCTCATCGTAACCATCGAGGAGTGGGGATGAGACAGAAATCCGTGCAAGCTGAATCGCCGTCTGAGCGCCATTCGGCCGAAGAGAAGATCCGCATCCGGCTCGTAAAGAACATCCGCCGGGTCACTCGCAAACGGTAATAAAGGCTCTCGGCAAACCTTCGCGGCGACAAAGCTCGGCGATACTGGACTAGCCGCACAGGCCGTCCAGGACGCGTTGCGGCCCTTGGCCGACACCACGCCGAGTTCGGCAAGGTGCCCGCGCAGCGCATTGCTGAGCATCGTGCGCTGACGTACCAGCAATTGCCGGGTCCGGTGCAACATCAAGGCCGTCTGCTGTTGTTTGGTCTTGATCGGAACGAACCGCATCGACGGTCGCGTGACCGCTTCGCAGATCGCTGCCGCATCGTTCGCATCGTTCTTGCTGCGCTTGAGATAGGCCTTCACATAGCTCGGCGGCATCAGCTTCACGGTGTGGCCCAGCAACTGCAGCTGGCGACCCCAGTGATGCGCTGATGGACAGGCTTCGATCCCAACCAGGCACGGCGGCAGATCGGAGAAGAACTCCAGCATCTTCACGCGACTGACACGCTTGCGGATCACCACCGTACCCGAACCGTCGACCCCGTGAAACTGGAACACGGCCTTCGCAATATCGAGACCAATCGTGCTAACCTCGCCCATGGACGGCTCCCCTCAATGTGGTTTGCTCTAACGCAACCACCCTATGGCACTTCGATGCCGCAGAGTGGGCGCCCTCCACAGCATCAAACCCGGTTATATCGCTAGCAAGATCGATCTAGTTTCGTCCGCGATCTGACGCACAATAGTGCCGGCCGGCTGCACCGCCGATACGAGTCCGAAGCTCTGCCCAACCCATAGTGACAAGGCGTCGATGTGGCCCTGGGCACGCGCCGGGAGTGTACGACCGATACCGAACGACGGGCCGACTCGATTGTGAAGTGGCGATAATTTCGCCCATCGCCTGGGCGGTAGCCGGTCGGCGCCCAGACCGAGAGGCGCACGCCAAAGTCAAGATCAAAGCGTACTAAGAAAATTGACCAAGTCATCCTTCTGCTGTCGGGTGAAACCGATGCCGAAGCGCTGATCATAGAAGTTTACTACATCCAGCAAAGTAGCGGCCGAGCCGTTGTGGAAGTAGGGCGCCCGGGCAGCCAGCCCCCTCAAGATGGGCCCTTTGACCTTGCCGATATCCGCGCAATTTCCGGTAATCAACGCGCGACCGGGATCGGTGACCGCGAACATCTTCCCGGCAAGCGGACCCATCGTGCAGTGCAGGGTGAAAACAGGTAATCCGGAAATATCCAGGGCTGGTGGACTATTGGCTCCAGCATCGGCAACGCCGATGTTCAGGGGCGCCTTGACC
>JBAUCK010000173.1:0-30480 GCA_049677525.1 Xanthobacteraceae bacterium | reverse complement strand
ACGCTGCAGTCGCGCTGTAGATGGTGCTGATGTTGGAAAAAGGTCGAGTGCCAACCACGCTAGGCTGCCTCGGTGGCGACACGGCAAATCGTCGCCATCGCTCCCGCACCGGAATAATTACGAATGAAGGTGTTGTGTCGATGACATGAACGAGCCGCTCTCAGCTGTAACTACCAAGCCGCACGGTCTACATTCGAATGTCTGTAGTTCTGGTGATCTGTGGACCTGGGTTATGGTTTGTTCAAACCGCATCGGCCTGCCGCAGCTCAGGCAATCTGGCGGATGTCGGGCGGTGGTCATGTCATCACGTTGGCCCGGTGCCGCGATTGGTATCCCCATAGCCGCGTGTTGGGTGATTTTGTTACGCAGACATCGAATTGAGATTCCAAGAACATTGGCGGTATAGGTCCGGCAGCCACCATATTGGTCGAGCGAATTGAGGATGAGCTCACGTTCAACCTCCTCAAGTGTATAACCGACGAGATCGCGAACGATCGTTGTCAGTCGCCACGAATCTTCTTGCCCTTCCGCTGACGAGTGGTTTGCGGCGTTAGCGTATTCACGTCCGCGCATCGTCACCTCCCCATTTGGTGCGCTTACGCTTACAAAGCGCGAAGCATTTGGATCGGGAACGATTGCCCCCCAGAATAGGCTGCGCATAGATGGTCTTAGCCGGACGATCGTCGCTGTTCACATGACCCCTAGCAGCGCGCCGGCAAAAAGCGCCCCAGCATTCGCGCCAGGGCTAGGCTCCCACCACGAGAGAGAAACCGCCCGTGCTGACGCGCGTGCGTCAGAGAGGTGGAGGTTCACCGCGTCAGCAAAGCGGATCGAACAAGATTTATCTGAGTCGTGACTGAGCACGCAGAAAAAAGCGCAGCCCGACGCGGTGCGGATCTCAAAATGCAAGCCCAGCTGGGAACCAGAGCGCGGGGCATCCCAAGATCGGGGCTTTTTTATAGCCGATAAAAGTTCCCAAGTTCGCGTTGATGAGCGCGATTGAAAACTGCGCGAAAGCCTATTCCGGTTCCGCGGGCTGCCGATTCCACGCCGCTAAGCTCTCGGAAACTTATTTGAGCAATGCTTTCGGCGCCGGATCAAGTTCGCGTACCGGCTGTGCCCAGAACTAAAGCCCCGACGGTTCCTACTCACAGCGCCGGGGCTTTTTATTCGCGTAGTTTTATGTGTGTAGATGAGCTCCCGTGATGAATGAGATCAAAAGACAACGCGACAACGCTACAAGATGTCTGCGCATGGCTATAAAAGCGCTCCGAACAAAGAAGAAAAGCAAAGCTGGCTCGCACTGGCCGAAAGTTGGCTGACCCCGCCCTCAGCTGTGCTTGCCGTCAGCAGAAATTAGGACGGAACTGATCCACCGCTCAGCGCGAATGCATTATAATGACATAATGACCGCACCACGGCCGCCGGCGTTTCGTCAGTTCGTCGCCGCCGCCTCCTCGGAGTAGCGGGTATAGAAACGATCAACTTGACCTTGCCACATCTTCAGAAAGACAGCGGACGTTAAATTATCGACGGTTTTCCAAACATGCTTGACCTCGGGAAGTGTGTTTCCCCAGATTGCTCGTTTACACCAATCCTGCCCCTTCTCCTTGCCCTCGTCGGTGGCGCACATGGATTTCCAAGCAATCCAGTCCGGGTGGTTTACGTGTTCTTCCGCACCCTGCGTTCCCTGCTGGTGGATAAGATAGAGATCGCTGATGGTTGCCTTTCGATGGGTATTCAGTTCGAACAGTAAGGCCGCACTCGCGAACTTGTTGGCGGCGGCAATAGCATTATCCCGAGCATTGAAAATGTTTCCCGACCCGTATTTCGCAAATTCGTAATTGCTGAGTTGGAAAAGGCCGGAATACGATCCGGTGCGTTGCTTGGGGTCGAAGTCAGATTCGATCTTGGCGACGGCCTTCATAAAATTGACGTCTAATCCGAAAGCGTCCGACGCTCGCTTGATCTCCTCGACAGGCGTCCCAACCGGAATGTCCTTGAGTGAGTCCAGAACAATATCCGATGGTCTCTTATCGGGTGGAAGTTCGGAATAAACCCAATAGGCGAGATATGAAGGATGGATAGAATGATCAACAGTCGGCCGTTCGAACTTCACCAGCCGTACCACTTTTTGGATAAAGCTTTCTTCGATGGCTTCAAGCCGGTCGGAGGTTTCAAGTCGGTCAGATTTTTCTGCTCGTACCGATTCTTGTGTGTAGTCGAGCCGACTAGCAGCCAGGCTCGAACCTTGCTGTTCACCTGTTAAAAGATAATAGGTTGCCAGGAATGCCGTGACGGCAACAACAATGTCGGCAAATGCAACCCGCATTCCCCCATGTCCCCCGACACGTTTGTTCGGCTACCCCCGAGGCGCCGAAGGCGAGCATTTCTGTTACATCGTTCGGTCGGGAAGCCAACATTTCCGCGTGGCGAAATTAAGAAGGGAACGCCATAAGAATGGCTAAAAGTAGCTCATTGAGACCACGCTCGTCCGCACGTCAGCGCAGAGCTTATCCAAGATTTGCGACCGCACGGCGTGCAAGACACGGTGGCGGGACGTTGTACATCGACGAAGGTCCTTCACCGCCACGATTCTTACCTAATTCCGTCATGCCCACCGCCGTGAGGGACCACGCCCGCAAAATTGCGTGTCTGCTGCAATGTCGAACTTGCGCCCGTCCCAGTGAGCGGCAGCTCAACGCATGACCGATCTTGAGGCGATGTTCGAGCGCATGTTTGAGGAGTGTGTGGCGCGAGACATGAAGTTTCCGCTGATCGTGTGCGCGGTCGCTTCAAATGGCGCAATACAAGCGTACAAGGTTCACGCTCCTGGCAGAGCTCTTTGGGAACTGGCCGGGCATTCCGAGCCGGATGCTTTCATGGGATTCCCGATCAATCTCATGGTCGTCGATCGGACTGGCGAAGCCATGCTGGTGAGATTTGAGGTCGAAGGCGTCGCGTTTCTTTGATCGCGCGCGCGCCTCGGATCTTGTTTGGTAGCAGCGCTAAAACAGCTTCTTCGCAAGAGTAATAATTTCGCCACGACACCGTTTTGGGAAAAGACCGTCGTGTTGGCCTTGAAGCGGATGAGAGGATTGTATTCGGCGATGTCGTAGTTGATGACGCCGCCGACCGTCATGTATTCGAGCCGCCGGCCGTCTGGCGAACGACTGTGCCGAACTGCCGGTCCTGGCCGGTCTGGAACACGTAGAAGCCGGCCGGACCGAGCTGAAAGCGGCCGATATGCCCGGTGAGAGCAAAGTCAACATCAAGCAACTGACTGGCATGATATTGCGTGACCGGATTGGTTGCGTAGTTGGCCCAATAGAACTTGGCGCTGAACTCGGTTCCGTCGGCGATCAGCGGCGGCGTCGTATAGGTCACGGCCATGCTCGGCGCGAGGTCGAAAGCGTTGTTGCCGAGCGTCACGCCGTTCATCTCTTGGAGCTGCTGATTGTAATTGCCGATGGGCAGCACAGCGCCGATGCCAAAATCGAGCACCAGTCCCTGAACGATCGGGAAAGCGCCCGTTACTGTTGGCGGTCGCAACTGCCCGAAAGAACGTGACCAGGAGAGTTCGAAATAGGGATCGCCGACGCCTGTTCCGGTGCAGCGTCGCGGCACCGCCGAGATGAGCTGGTCGCAATCTTGTCCCCGGCGACGACGCCGGCCAACCCTATTCGGCCGTCGAATAATTTGAAATCTGGCACATAAAGGAAAAACGCGCCCGCGATGTCATTGGTCAGACCGACGGCATTGAGAGCCGGCGCCGGATGACCGGTGCCGTCGTGGAATTGTGTGACGTTGTTGTAGAGACCGACCACACCGCCATAAAACCCGGGCGACGGAAGGATGACTGAGCGGATATCGCTGCCGCCGATCGGCCCGGCCGCGGTGGCGCCCTCGACAGCGACGGCGCGAGGCAGATGCCGAGAGGCCCGACGCCCACCAAGCCGCGAGCCTGCGGTTATTCCCCACGATTGACGCCACGTTCCCCCTAACCCCGCCGAGATGATCTGTATGACGCTTGCGCCGCGGGCAGCAAGTGGGCTGGGATTTTCACCTCCGGTCTGCCGCGAGCGCTTACGCTCGGCGGAATCCGAAACCGCTTGCCGCTTCGACGAGGTCGAGCGCATGCGCGATCCGCGCCGGATCTTGCCGGCTCGCCCAGAACAACGGGCCACCGCGATAATCGGGAAAGCCGTAGCCATTCACGAACACGAGATCGATATCCGACGCGCGTTGAGCAATGCCCTCGGCGAGCACCAGACGAGCTTCATTGATCATCGCACCTAGCGCGCGGTCGACGATCTCTGCCGCCGCGATCTTGCGTCGGCTGAACCCATTGGCCGCGGAGTCCTCGGCGATGACGGCTTCGACAAATGGATCGGGCAAGCCGCGGCGCGCGCCCTCAGGATAGCGGTACCACCCTGCCCCCGTCTTTTGCCCGAAGCGTCCGGCCGCGCAGAGCTTGTCCAAGATCGCGACGTTGCGGGCGCTCGGATCGCGAGTAGCGGCCTGCCGCTTGCGATTGGCCCACGCGATGTCGAGACCGGAAAGGTCGCCGACGCGAAACGGGCCCATGGCGAAACCAAAATCTTCTATGGCGTCGTCGACGTCCTGCGGCAACGCGCCTTCCTGCAGCATGAATTCACATTGGGTGCGGTAGGCATTGTAGATGCGATTGCCGATAAAGCCCTCGCAGACGCCGGCAAGAACGCTGACTTTCCCCAAGCGGCGGCCCAGTGCGAAACCTGCGGCGAGCGTCTGCGGCGAAGTCTTGGCGCCGCGCACGATCTCAAAAAGCCGCATGACATTCGCCGGGCTGAAGAAATGCAGACCCAACACGAGATGCGGCCGGCCGGTTGCGTCCGCCAGGGCATCGATGTTGAGATAGGACGTATTGGTGGCCAAAAACGCGTCCGGCTTCATGACGCGGTCGAGTTCAGTCATGACCGCCATCTTGACGCTCATATCCTCGAAGACGGCTTCGATCACGAGGTCGGCGTCGCGCGCCTGCGCAAGTGCGCCGCCAAGCGTCAACCGATCGAGCCGGCTTTGCGCAAACGCCTGATCGATTCGCCCCTGTGTGACGGCGCGCGTTTCGGTATCCGCAATCCTCGATCGCGCCCGCTGCAACGCGTCCGCGTTCGTGTCGATCAGCAACGTATGAAATCCGGCATCGATCAGCGCCGTCGCGATGCCGGCCCCCATCGTGCCCGCGCCGACCACCGCGACCCGCTCCAGCGGGCACGCGACCATGCCATTGAGCGCCGGAACCCGCGACGCTTCGCGCTCGGCAAAAAACAGATGGCGCAGCGCGAATGCCTCCTCCGCTATGCGCAGCTCTTGAAACGCTGCGCGCTCGCGCGCCTCGCCCTCACCCAGCGACGTCGTGGCCGCCCAGCGCACCGCTTCTACGGCGCGCGCGATATAGGGGCGGCCCTTGGCTTTCTTGAGCGCACTGCTGGCGGCCGCGGCGACGGCATCATCGCTCTCGGCAGGCATGGCCTTATCCGCCAAATCACGTTTGGCCCAAAGCGAAAGAGCAAGCGCGACGGCTTCCGATCGCAAGTCGGCGCGCGCGACGGCGTCGAGCAGGCCGAGCGTGAGCGCTTCTTGCGCCGGCATGCGACGCCCCGACGTAATGAATTCGATGGCCTTCGACACGCCCATCAGGCGCGGCGCCCGTTGCGTTCCACCGGCACCCGGGATGATGCCGAGTTTTACCTCGGGAAGCGCGACAACCAGATCCGGCGCGCCGATACGCGCATCGCAGGCGAGCGCGAGCTCGAAACCACCGCCCATTGCCGTTCCGTGCAACGCCGCGACGATTGGCTTTGGGCAATCGGTAATCGCGGCCAGAACCTCTGGCATTTCCGGCGGCAGAAGTGGCCCACCGAACTCTTTCAAATCGGCCCCGGATACAAAGGTCTTCCCGGCGCCAATCACAACCGCCGCTTTGAATTCGTCGTTCACTGCGAGCTCTCTCACCGTGGCAAGAAGCTGCGCACGCAGCGGTGCCGATGCGACATTGACCGGCGGATTGTCGATGACAATCACTGCGCAGTCGCGCTCGCGTTCGAGCCGCACGACAGGCGTGTTTCGCTCTACTGCTGAATTCTTCGGTTCTGTTATCGCAGTCTGATCAATCATGCATAACTGGTCCGGCGCGGAGGATCCGCGTAACGGACAAAATCATGCTATTCATTGTTGCCATAAGCAACACGGGCCGGCGTCGACCACGCACTGTTTTAGCCGCCTAGCTCGTACCCAGCGCGCGGGTGGTATCGTCGAACAGCTCATCGACCGACATCGGCCGCGAAATCAGCTTTTGCTGGTGGCAGAAATCGATGATGACCTGCAAAATCGGTCGGCAGGCTTCGACCCCGAAACGGTAAGGATCGAGCGTCCCACCCTCCGGCAGACCGGCGGCGCGTTTGCTGTCCAGGAATTGCCGAAAGACATCGCGCACCGCGTCCGGCCGCGACCGCGACAGCTCGGTTCGCATCACCAGCATGTGGTTGATGGGAATGCCGCCGTGGCGTTCGGCCCACTTCTGCGCCGCGGCCTCGGGTTCCGGGATGAGCGGCGTGAAATCATCATGTGCGTCCGGCCTCCCGATCTTCTCTGTTATGCACGGGCATCCATATATTTGAGGGCAGTTTTGTGCCAATACGATGCCGAATTCAACAAGACGCCGATGCAGATCGGCCTTGGCAGAATTGCAGGGAGAGATTGCCGACCCGCCGCTGAGCAGGCTGACTAGGCCACCCCATCCCGTCCGGCCTGGCCTTCGCAAGTTCGTAAGGAGAATACCATGAACACCGCCGTTGCCCCCAAGTCGCTGAAAGCACAACCGCTCCTTCTGCCCGAGCACCGCGACGCCTTTTACGGCGGCAAATGGCACAAGGCGAAATCCAACGCTTACCCGGAGACGATCAATCCCGGCACCGGTGAATCGCTCGGCCCGGTCGCCGATTGCGGTGCGGCCGACATCGACGCCGCGGTGGCTTCAGCCAAGGCCGCCTTCCCGGCGTGGCGCGATACGCCGCCGCTTGAGCGGGCGCGACTGTTGAAGCGCATTGCCACGGTGTTGCGCGACCATGCCGAGGAGCTGGCACTGATCGACGCCGCCGATTGCGGCAATCCAGTCGCCGAGATGGTCAAGGACGCAACCATCGCCGCGGCGCAGGTCGAATTCTATGCCGGGCTTGTGACCGAGATGAAAGGCGCCTCGATCCCAATGGGCCCGGGCGTGGTCAATTTTTCGGTGCGTGAGCCGCGCGGCGTCGTCGGCCGCATCATTCCGTTCAATCACCCCTACATGTTCTGTGCCGGCAAAGCTGCCGCGCCGCTTGCCGCCGGCAACACCGTGGTGATGAAACCCCCGGAACAGGCACCCCTGTCTTCGCTCCGTCTCGCCGAACTGATCGGCGACATCCTGCCGCCCGGCGTGTTCAATCTTGTACCCGGCGGACGCGAAGCGGGCGCGGCGCTCGCCTCCCATCGCGACGTCGCCATGATTGCGCTGATCGGCTCGGTGCCGACTGGACGGGCGGTGATGAAGGCAGCCTCGGACACGCTCAAGGCCGTGATGCTCGAGCTCGGCGGCAAGAATGCGCTTATCGCCTTCCCCGATGCCGATCCCGATGAGGTCGCCGACGGCGTCATCGGCGGCATGAATTTCACCTGGTGCGGGCAGTCGTGTGGCTCGACCAGCCGCGCCTTCATTCACGAAAAAATCTACGACGCCGTGCTGGCCAAAGTGAAAGCCAAAGTGGGCCACTACAAGCCGGGCGTCGCCACGGATCCGAGCACGACCATGGGCTCGATCATTTCCAAGACCCAATACGAGCGCATTTTGGGTTTCATCGACATCGCCAAGCAGGAAGGCGCCCGCCTTCTCACCGGCGGCGGCCGGCCGTCAGATCCTGCCCTGGCCAAAGGCTTTTTCATCGAGCCCACGGTGTTCGCCGACGTACAGCCGACCATGCGCATCGCGCGGGAGGAAGTTTTTGGACCGGTGCTCTCGGTGTTCAAATGGAGCGACGAGGACGAGATGCTCGCCGAGGTGAATGCCGTCGAATACGGCCTCACCGCCTCGATCTGGACCAACGATCTGTCGACCGCGCACCGCACCGCGGCCGCCGTGCAATCGGGCTTTATCTGGATTAACGAAGTCTCGAAACACTTCCTCGGCGCACCGTTCGGCGGCTTCAAGCAATCGGGCATCGGGCGTGAGGAATGCTTTGAGGAACTGATCGCCTATACCCAGGAAAAGAACATTCACGTGCGGCTTAAGCCGGGCAAAGCCTAACGCTTTGCCGTTTGAACGGCAGGAAGCCCGGCCCGGCCATTGATCCAGGTCGATGGCAAGATTCCGTACGAGCAAATATTGTGGAGCGATGTCGGTAACGGAGCGGCTGCTTCCGATGTCGGTTTCGGCCGCCTGCGCCGCCTCGTCTGACGGCATAGCTCTGATCGTGAACGCCAATGCGAGCGATGGTGCTGGAACGGCTTGGTGAACCGCTTCGTCTGGTTGAACGGCCGGACCCCGAGCCCTCGGGTGGCGAAGTCCGCATCGAAGTTCGCGCTTGCGGCGTGTGCCGCACGGATCTTCATGTCGTCGACGGCGACCTGCCCGATCACAAATTGCCGATCGTTCCCGGTCACGAGATCGTTGGCCGCATCGATGCGATCGGTCGGGGCGTGACCGGCTTTGCCCTCGGTGCTCGTGTCGGCGTTCCGTGGCTGGGTCGCACTTGCGACCATTGTCAGTTTTGCCTGAGCGGGCGTGAAAACCTATGCGATCACCCGCTCTTCACCGGCTACACCCGCGACGGCGGCTACGCGACGCATGCCATTGCCGACGCACGTTATACATTCAAGCTTCCCGACGGCGGCGACGACGTGGCAACAGCGCCTCTGCTCTGCGCGGGTCTGATCGGTTGGCGTTCGCTTCGTCTCGCCGGCGACGGCCAGAAGATCGGGCTCTACGGCTTCGGCGCCGCCGCTCACATCATCGCGCAAGTCGCATGCTGGCAAGGACGCGATGTGTTCGCATTTACGCGGTCCGGCGATACCGCGGCGCAAGCCTTCGCCAAGAAAATGGGCGCATGCTGGTGCGGAGCTTCCGATGACAGACCGCCCGAGGAACTCGACGGCGCCATCATCTACGCGCCGGTCGGCGCACTCGTGCCCGCGGCCCTCAGGGCGGTGCGCAAAGGCGGCCGCGTCGTCTGCGCCGGCATACATATGAGCGATATTCCGAGCTTTCCTTACAGCCTGTTATGGGAGGAGCGCGAACTTATCTCCGTCGCCAATCTCACCCGGCAAGACGGTGAAGAGTTTTTCGCGATCGTGCCGCAAGCCAAGGTCGTCACCCAGACGGTTTCCTACCCGCTCGTTCGCGCCAACGAGGCCTTGGCGGATTTGCGCTCTGGCCGCCTTCAAGGCGCTGCAGTGCTGGTGCCTTGACGACGCGCCCGGAGGCTAGTCCGGCTGACTTAAGGCCGCTGGCAATCGCTAAAATTTTAGCGGATTACCGAACCATATTTTTGAAAATTTGAGCGATAGTCCCGCCATCCGCGTTCCGACGAAATCCCGTTACGGGATGCCGCAAATGCAGTGCTTCGGAAGCGACGCAATAGCAATGTCGGCCCGTGCGATGGCCGAACATCATTACAGGATAAGGAAATGCACGACTGTAGACTTCTCAGTATAATGAAATGGAAATTGCCGAGCTGAGCGGCCAAGCCGTGCCTGCGATTCAAGTGGCCAAGCGCGGTACGACGCGCGCGAATTTCTGGGCCATTATCGCCTTTTGCGCGATGGGGGCTGATCTGCGCGCTCCATGTCCCGTCATCTTATCTTCGGATCGAGCAAACGTCTGCCTTGCTCGCTGAAGCTCCCCAGACCTGAGCCGAAGAAATTCGTTAACGAAATCCGACCGACCTATCCCGGCGGCGTACCCATCGCCGCGTCGCTGGGATAGCTTAGCAACCGATTTGGCAGGTCGATTTTGGCATGTCGATTGCATTGCAAAAAAGCGATGAACGATGAGCATTACACCGCACTGCTGCTCTGGACGATCTGTGTGCTGACCTTCGCCTGTGGCGTGGTCGCGTTGACGCAGCATCCGGAGTGGTTTGGAGCCTAGCGGGCAGCGTAATTGCTGCGCATATGCTGAGATTCACTCTAGGCAAAATCTGCCTAGATCACAATGTCGCGCCAGAACCGCCCGGCGGCGTGAATATGGGCAACGCCGCCTAGATAACGGCCGCACCCCGACTTCACATCAATCCAAGTTCGGGGATTCGCAGGATCGAATTCACCGTCGCTAGAAGACCGATCGCGCAGAAAATCGTGATCGCCACGAAGTCTGGATTTGACGCGGCGGTGGCGAGACGAGACCGCAGAGTCATAGGCGGCCGGACGCTGTAACGCGTGCGCGCCGGCTGGGGCTGTAGGTCACGATGATCGCTCACACCGTGATGGAGAGCTCGCACTTTGTGCTAAACCGACACCTGCGTGCCACCAGTAATATCTTTCACCACGACCTCCATTCGTCGCGGCGCTCAGGATGTCAGATACGCAATATGGAGCCGTGACGGGCAACACGGATTGTCGTTTCGCCAGATGTTCCGCCGTCGCTGGCCCATCGTGGGCAACATCCCCGGAAAGCCGCCAAAATAGGCGCGGTCGCGCGCTCGCCGATCTGCTCTGCATGGGCTTCAAACATCGCAAAATTGTCTTGCCTTCGGGGCTTGCGCGCGCGAAGAGGTGGCATGACCGCCAAGATCATCGATGGGACAGCGATTGCGCGCCTCGTCCGGACCGAGATCCGCAGTCGTGCTCAGGCGCTTGTCGCCACGCACGGCATTCGGCCGGGCCTTGCGGTCGTTATGATCGGCGAGAATCCGGCCTCTGCGGTCTATGTGCGCAACAAAGTCCGTGCCTGCGCCGATGTCGGCATTTCGTCCCAAGTCTTCGAATTTCCCGCCGGCGTTTCCGAGGCGGAAACGCTTGATTGCATCCGCCGCCTCAACGAAGACGACGGCGTTCATGGCATCCTGGTGCAATTGCCGCTACCGCACACGATTTCGGTGCAGCACGTCCTCGAGACGATTTCGATCGACAAGGATGTCGACGGCTTTCACCTTTACAATGTCGGCGGTCTCGTCGCGGGAGACGCGATCTTTCCGCCCTGCACGCCCTATGGCGTTCAGAAATTGCTCGAATACGAAGGCATCGAACTCGAAGGCCGCAACGTCACCGTCGTCGGCGCCAGCAATATTGTCGGCAAGCCGATGGCGCTGATGCTGATGCGCAAGGAAGCGACGGTCGCGATTTGTCACGCCAAAACGCGCGATCTCGCGCAATACACGATCATCGCCGATATTCTAGTCGTCGCCGCCGGCAAGCCCAATTTAATTCTGCCGCAGATGGTGAAGAGCGGCGCCGTGGTCATCGACGTCGGCATCAACCGGCTGCCCGACGGACACTTGGTCGGCGACGTCGATTTTGAAGGCGTACGCCAGAAGGCGGCCTATATCACTCCGGTGCCGGGCGGAGTCGGACCAATGACGGTCAGCATGCTGCTGCATAATACCGTCGCCTCGGCCGAGCGCATTGCCAGCCACCAAAGCCGCACGCGTGCCTTCGCCCCGGCGGCATCGGGCTAGAAGCCTGGCCGGAACCGCTTCCATTCGCCCCAGTTGCCTTCACCGCGCGCGCATGCTCTTGCATGCAACTGCATCGGCGGTTCGCACACATTCTTTTGCAGATGGATCCCGCGCTTAACATCGTCATTGTCGATGAAAATCCGGTTCGCGCGGCAATACTTGCCGACGGATTGCGCGAGGCCGGCTATACCCGCGTCACCCGTATTGAAGAAACAACGAGTCTCCTGACGCGCATCTACAGCCTCGATCCCGATGTTATCCTGATCGATCTCGAGAATCCGAGCCGCGATGTGCTGGCGCAAATGTTCCAAGTCAGCCGTGTCGTTAAGCGGCCGATCGCCATGTTTGTCGACCAGAGCGACGCGGCTGCCATCGAGGCTGCCGTCGATGCCGGCGTCTCCGCCTATATCGTCGACGGCCTCAAGAAGGAGCGGATCAAAGGCATCCTCGATCTTTGCATTTCCCGCTTCAATGCCTTCGCCCGCCTGACCAACGAGCTCGAGCGCGCGCAGAACGCGCTGAGCGAGCGCAAGGTCATTGACCGCGCCAAGGGAATTTTGATGAAGGTCAAGAACGTCAGCGAAGCCGACGCCTATGCCATGTTGCGCAAGACCGCGATGAATGAGAATAAGAAGATCGCCGAGGTCGCGCAATCGGTCGTCACCGCCGCGGAGCTTCTGAAATGAGCGGGGAAAGCCTTCGCATCGGCTTCATTCCGCTGACCGACGCGGCAGCGCTGATGATCGCCGCCGACAAGGGATTTGCGGCAAAGCAAGGTTTATCGCTCGATCTTGTGCGTGAAGTGTCGTGGTCGAATGTGCGCGACAAGCTCAATATCGGGCTGTTCGATGCCGCGCATCTCTTGGCCCCGGTCGCTGTCGCTTCGAGCCTCGGCATTGGGCACATCAAGGTGTCGCTGTTGGTGCCTTTTATGCTGGCCGCGAACGGCAACGCCATCACCGTCTCGCCGGCGCTGCATAGCGCACTGACTTTGGCGGCTGACGCCGGGGATTTGGCCGACCCGAAAGTGTCGGGGTGGGCTTTGGCTCGTGTCATTGCCGAACGGCGCAAACGCGGAGCCGACCCCCTCACCTTCGGCATGACGTTTCCGTTCTCCTGCCACAACTATCTGCTCCGCTTCTGGGTGGCGGCGGCCGGCGTCGATCCGGATGAAGACGTGCGGCTTGTCGTTTTGCCACCGCCCTATATGGTGGACAGCCTTTCCAGCCGCCAAGTCGACGGCTTCTGCGTCGGCGCGCCGTGGAATTCAGTCGCCGTCGAACTGGGCATCGGCCATATCCTGCACTTCGGCAACGATATCTTCGCCCGCGCACCGGAAAAGGTCTTGGCGGTCCGCACTGCATGGTCAGCCAATCGCGATGACGCGCTCAAACGCCTGGTCATTGCGCTCGGCCAAGCGGCCGATTTCATCAACAACCCGGACAATATCGACGAAGTGGTTGCGCTCCTTGCCGCTCCCAATCGCGTCGCCGTGGCGCCAGAAATCATCAAGCGGACATTCAAAGGGCGCTTGCGGATCGCACCCGGCGGCCCCTTCCGTACTGACCCCGACTACATCCTGATCGGCCGCGACGGCGCGGCGCGTCCGGAGCCGGCTCATGCCGCCTGGCTGTACGCGCAAATGGTGCGCTGGAATCAAGCGCCTTTGTCGTCGGATTTTCTCGCCGCCGCCGAGGCATGTTTTCGTTCCGATCTTTATGACGCGGCCCTCGGAGCGAGCGGCAAACCTTCAACGGCAAGATCGGATCAGATCCATACTTTTGCCGGGCCTTTGTTCGATGCGGACGACGTCGCCGCGCATATCGCGGCGCTGAAAACCGCCTTTCCGAATCGATAGTCGCTTTATTTTGCATTGCACAATATTTCCTCAGCCTGCAGTACCAGCAGGCAACTATCCACTGCTGCTTACAAAATTAGCATTGGTTAATCACCTGAAATAGTTGGTTTTTCCGCACTGCGCCACGTTGGCACGAAGCTTGAATTCATTGGTCCGAAGGACGCCGCCATAGGCAGCGTTCAAGGTCCGATAACGGGCCGACAGCAACGCCGCTGTCCTGGAGGAAGCGCAAGGATCGCGTCCTTCCAGGCACGGCGTTTTTTGTTGCCCGCGCGGAAGCCAACTCGCCCGGGATGAGCATGACTGGATTTTTGGACGAAAGGACAAGGCAATGAGCAGGTGGATCTCGGACTGGAATCCCGAGGACGAGAAATTTTGGGAAGCCAAAGGCAAATTCATCGCCCGGCGCAATCTCTTCTGGTCGATCGTCGCCGAGCATATCGGCTTTTCGATCTGGCTAATCTGGAGCATCGTCGCCGCCAAATTGTCGGCGGCCGGCTTTCACTTCACCACCGATCAGTTGTTTCAGCTCGTGGCGCTTCCCGGGCTGATCGGCTCGCTGATGCGCTTTCCCTACACATTCGCCGTCACGACCTTCGGCGGCCGCAACTGGACGATCTTCAGCGCCTCGGTTCTGTTCATTCCCACAATCGCGCTCGCTTATTTCGTCACACAACCCGACACGCCGTATTGGGAAATGCTTTCGGTCGCCGCCTTGGCCGGGCTGGGCGGCGGCAACTTTGCCTCCAGCATGGCCAACATTTCCTTTTTCTACCCCGACCGCATGAAGGGATGGGCGCTCGGCCTGAATGCGGCCGGCGGCAATATCGGCGTCAGCAGCGTCCAATTGCTCACGCCGATCCTGATGGGCCTCGGCATCATCAATCTGTATCAGGCAACGCCGGGCCCGGGGGGCGTCTATCTGCAGAATGCCGGCCTGATGTGGATGTTGCCGCTGGCGATTGCCGTGTTCGGGGCAGTGTTCTTCATGAACAATCTCACGACCGCGCGCTCCACGTTCAAAGATCAGCTTGCGATCGTCGGGCGCAAGCACACCTGGATCATGTCCTACATCTATATCGGGACGTTCGGGTCCTTCATCGGCTACTCGGCCGCCTTTCCGCTACTAATTAAAACCCAATTCCCAACTGTCACGCTTGGCATCGCGTTTCTTGGGCCACTTGTAGGCTCGCTCTCGCGCCCGCTCGGCGGTTTGCTTGCCGATAAAGTCGGCGGCGCCATCGTGACGTTCTGGAATTTCATCGCCATGGCGGCGGCGACGATCGGAGTCATGCATTTCGTACAGAACAAGGAATTTACCGGCTTCCTGGTGATGTTCCTGATCCTCTTCGTCACCACCGGCGTCGGCAACGGCTCGACCTATCGGATGATCCCTTCGATCTTCCGTGAGGAAAAGCTCCAGAGCGCCAAGGGTGCGGGCGATACCGGCCGGACGCTTGCTTTGAAGGCCGCAGGCATTGAAAGCGGCGCAGCGCTGGGATTCATCGGCGCGGTCGGCGCGTGCGGCGGTTACTTCATTCCGCGTGGCTTCGGTGCCTCGATCGCCGCGACCGGCGGGCCGAACCTAGCGCTCGCTATCTACCTTGGCTTCTACGCGACCTGTCTAGCGCTCACCTGGTGGTTCTACCTGCGCAGAACCGCCTTGGCGTCGGACGCGACAAGCCTTGCCGAAGCGCGCGTGTGAGCCGGGTCGAGACCGCACCATGACGCCAGACCAAGTCAAAGCCATCCAAGAGAGCTTTGCCAAGGTCGTGCCGATCTCTGAGCAGGCGGCTGCGCTGTTTTACGGCCGCCTGTTCGAAATCGCTCCGGCACCCAAGCCGCTGTTCCGCGGCGATATCGAAGAGCAAGGCCGCAAGCTCATGGGCATGCTTGGCGCGGTCGTGAACGGTCTCGGCAATATCGAGACGATCCTGCCTGCGGCGAGCGCGCTCGCCAAACGGCATGTCGATTACGGCGTCAAGGCAGCCGATTACGAGCCGGTCGGGGCGGCAGTGTTGTGGACGTTGGAACGCGGGCTCGGCGCGCAATGGACTCCCGAAGTCAAAGCGGCATGGACCGAAGCTTACACGGTCCTTGCCGACTTCATGATCGGCGAAGCTTACGGCCGCAGGGCGGCAGCTGAATGACACGGAACGAGCGCAACACAATGAGCGCAGCACAATGAGCGAACCTCTCGTCATCATCGGCAACGGCATGGCCGCGGCCCGGCTGTGCGAGGAGCTGTCGCAACGCGCGCTCGGCCGCTTCGCCATTGCCGTCGTCGGCAAGGAGCCGCGGCTCGCTTATAGCCGCGTGCTGCTCTCGTCGGTGCTTGCCGGCGAAGTTGCGGCGACCGATCTCACGGTCAAGCCCGCGGAATGGTGGCGCAATCACGGTGTGACGCTGTGCTACGGCAGGGCCGCAACCGCGATCGACATTACCGCCCGCACTGTCACGCTCGACGATGCCACGACGCTCTCTTTCGGCAAGCTCGTCTTCGCCACCGGGTCGCGGGCGGTTCGTTTGCCGATCGAAGGCGCCGATCTGCCCGGCGTGCTGACGTTTCGCGACCTCGCCGACACGGAATTTCTCGTGCGCGCCGCGCGCCGCGGCTCGCGCGCCGTCGTCATCGGCGGCGGGCTATTGGGCATCGAAGCCGCCTACGGGCTCGCCAAGGCGGGCGTCGCCGTCACGCTCATCCATCTGATGGATCGGCTGATGGAACGGCAGCTCGATGCACGCGCCGCCGCCATGCTCAAATGCGCCGTGGAGGCTAAGGGCATCACAGTCGAGCTTGAAGCGGCAACGGCACGACTGACCGGCCGCGATCGCGTCGAGGAGGTCGAGCTCAAAGACGGCCGCGTCCTGCCGGCTGATACCGTGGTGATTGCCGTCGGCATCGCTCCCAACGCCGAGATCGCCAGTTCGGCCAAGCTCACCGTCAACCGCGGCATCGTCGTTGACGATCAGCTCTCGACCAGCGATCCCAACATCTTTGCCATCGGCGAATGCGCCGAACATCGCGGCGTCTGTTACGGCCTTGTGGAGCCGGCCAACGAACAGGCGCGCGTGCTTGCCGAGCGTTTTGCCGGACGGGATACCCGTTACAGCGGCAGCGTCAATGCCACTAATCTGAAAATATCGGGCGTCCACGTGTTTTCCGCGGGCGACTTTCTCGGTGCGCCCAGCACGGAATCGATCACGCTCGCAGACGCCGGTCTCGGTACTTATTGTAAATTGGTGATCGAAGGCGAACGCCTGATCGGCGCGGTGCTCTACGGCGATACCGCGGATGCACGGTGGTATCTCGAACTTCTCCGCTCCGGCGGCTCGATCGAGTCCTTTCGTCAAGACCTCGTCTTCGGCCGCGCTTTTGCCGAGCGCAAAGCGGGCCTCGAAGCCAAACCGAGGTCGGACAGCAAACTCAACGCGGCGCCTTCCGATATGTCGCGCGGCGCAGACGCGTCCTGCCCGCCTCCGCACATGCTTCAGGCCTTGTCCGTCAAATCTGCAACATCTGTACCGCGTTAGAACAGATCTCACAGATCTAAAAGGAGCAATTCACGATGGATTATGTCAAACCGGCGGACCTCGCAGCCGCCATGATCAATGCCGGACGCAACAAGCTTGCGCTGTCGCCCGCCGATCTGATTGTCCGCGGCGGCCTCGCCGGCGCGATCCTGGCCGCGGCGACGAGCCTTGCTTTCACCGGCATGGTGCAGACTGGCCAGCCGCTGGTCGGCGCGCTGATCTTCCCCGTCGGCTTGATCCTGATTGTTCTGCTTGGCCTCGACCTCGTGACCGGCAGCTTCGGCATCGTTCCGCTGCCTTGGGTCGAAGGCGACGGCGACGCCAAAAGCATGGTCGGCAATTTGTGCTGGGTGTTTCTTGGCAATCTGATCGGCAGTGTTGTCTATGGCGGGCTATTGGCGATTGCGCTGACCAATTTCGGCACCTCGGCACCCACGGGCGTTGCCGCAAAGATTATCGCCGTTGCCGAAGCGAAGACTGTTGCCTATCAGGCGCTCGGCTCAGCCGGCATGATCACGGTCTTCGTCAAGGCGATCCTGTGCAATTGGATGGTCTGCCTTGCCGTCGTCGCGGCGATGACGACGACCTCGACCATCGGTAAAATCGCCTGCGCCTATATGCCGGTGTTCATCTTCTTTGCACAGGGCTTCGAACACTCCGTCGTCAACATGTTCATCATCCCGACCGGAATGATGATGGGCGCCAATGTCACCGTCGCGCAGTGGTGGATCTGGAATCAGATCCCGGTAACGCTCGGTAATCTCGTCGGCGGCTTCGTCTTTACGGGCCTTGCACTTTACCTGACGCATAAGCCCCGCAGCACCGCACCTGCGCCGCTCACGGCTCCGACGGGAGTCCCCGCCGAATGAGCGATGCCGACCTCAAAAGCGTCACCGGGGCGCCGACCGGCGATTTCGAACCCGAACAGAAGCGCTATCTGGAAGGGTTCGTCGCCGGCATCCAGATTGCCAAGGCGGCAAAGAGCGTTGCCGGCACTCCCGCGCCCGCCGGCGTCGCTGCCGAGCCGGAACCCGCCGGTCCCGACGCCGCGGGATTGAAGGCCCAGAACCGCGTGCTCGCGGCCGGTGGCAAACTGTCCGATCCGGAAAAATTCAAGCGCGAGCAGCACCCTTTCGACACCTATGAGCGTCTGAAGGGCCACGCGGCCAAGGGCGAATACCCAAAGCCGCCGGACAATTTCCGTTGGCGCTATTTCGGGTTGTTCTATGTCGCGCCGAACGAGAACTCTTATATGTGCCGGCTCCGCCTCCCCAACGGCATCGTCAAGGCGGAACAGTTCGCTGGGCTGGCCGATCTCGCCGAGAGATACGGCGGCGGCTATTCGCATGTCACGACGCGCGCCAATATTCAGATCCGCGAGATCGAGGCAGGCGATGCCGTCTCCATGATCGAAGGCGTTCAGGACCTCGGCCTGTGCTCGCGCGGCTCCGGCGCCGACAATATCCGCAACGTTACCGGCACGCCGACGGCCGGCATCGATCCGCAAGAGCTGATCGACACGCGGCCCTTTGCCCGCGAGTGGCATTTTCACATTCTCAACGATCGCTCGCTCTACGGCTTGCCGCGCAAATTCAACGTCGCGTTCGACGGCGGAGGCACAATTCCGGTGCTCGAGGATACCAACGATATCGGTTTCCAAGCCGTAGCGGTGAACGACGGCTTCGGCCTTGAGCCGGGTATCTGGTTCAAGCTCTGCCTCGGCGGCATCACCGGCCACCGCGACTTCACCCGCGAGACCGGCGTTGTCGTGCGCCCGAGCAACGCGTGCATCGTCGCTGACGCCGTGGTGCGCGTCTTCATCGAACACGGCAATCGTACGGACCGCACCAAGGCGCGTCTGAAATATGTACTCGACGCGATCGGCGTGGAAAAATTCCTCGGCCTCACGGAAGAGAAGCTCGGCCGCAAACTCGACCGCGCCGTGCCCGGAGCCGTGGCGCCGCGGCCCGATTACAGCCGCACCGCGCATATCGGCATCCATCCGCAAAAGCAGGCCGGGCTGAATTGGATCGGCCTTGTCTTGCCGGTCGGCCGCCTGTCGGTCGCACAAATGCGCGGGCTTGCAGACGTCGCGCGCGAATGCGGCGACGGCGATATCCGCCTTACGGTCTGGCAGAACCTCTTGATCTCAGGCGTGGCGACGGAGAAGCTCGAAACCGCACGGGCACGCATCGGGGCGCTCGGGCTCGGCATCACGGCGAACGCGATCCGCTCCGGCCTCGTCGCGTGCACCGGCAATGTCGGCTGCAAATTCGCTGCGTCCGACACCAAACGCCATGCAGAGGAGATCGCAAGCTGGTGCGAGACGCGCGTCGCGCTCGACACGCCTGTCAACATCCATCTCACCGGTTGTCATCATTCCTGTGCGCAGCACTTCATCTCCGAGATCGGTCTGCTCGCTTGCAAAGTTCAGGCGAACGACGATGCCGATCCAGCCGAGGGCTACCACATCCTGGTCGGCGGCGGTTTCGGTCCGCACGCCGCGATAGGACGGGAGCTCTACCGTGACGTCGTCGCCGAAGACGCGCCACGTACCATCGAACGCATCCTGAAAACCTATATCGCGCACCGCGCCTCGTCCGAGGAAAGCTTTCTCGCCTTTGCGCGCCGGCACGACACCGAGGCCTTGAAAGCCATGGCCGAACTGGAGGCCGCAGAATGAGCGTCACTCCCCGCACGCCGATTCCTTCGTTCATTCCTGAATCGGCACCGTTCACGGCGGAGCAGCGCCTATGGCTGAATGGACTTTTCGCCGGCGTGTTCGGCCTTGAAGCGGGCGTGACGCCGCTTTCTTCAGCGGACTCTGCCCAGCTCCTGACCGGTCTCCTTGGCGGCGCGGCCGCTCCCATGCCGGCGGAGGCTGATGATGGAGCCCCCTGGCACGATCCCGCGATGCCGATGCCCGACCGTATGAAGCTCGCCGAGGGCAAGGCGCCGCCACGACGGCTTATGGCGGCCATGGCGCAACAGGATTGCGGCCAGTGCGGCTACAATTGCAAAGACTATGCAGATGCCTTGTTTGCAAAGTCGGAGAAGCGGCTGAATCTTTGCGTGCCCGGAGGCAAAGATACGTCCCGCATGCTCAAGCAGCTTTATCAGGAGCTCGAGGCTGCGCCTGCACCGCAAGCGACAGTCGCGGAAGCCGCCCCGGCAAAGCCCGTCGTTACGACGCCACTCGGCTATTCACGCGACAACCCCACTTACGCGACCTTGGTGTCGCGCCGTCGCCTCAACAAAGAAGGCTCCGAGAAGGAAACCTGGCATATCGAAATCGATATCGGCGAAGCCGGTCTTGAATACGAGGTCGGGGATTCTTTTGGAATATTTCCCGCCAATGACGCAGTCCTCGTCGACGCGATCGTCGCTGCGCTTCATGCGCCGCCGGATTTTCCGATCGGCGACCGTACGTTGCGCGAAGAACTCATCGACGGCGTATCGCTGTCGCCAGCGCCCGACATGTTGTTTCAGCTGTTCTCCTATTTGACCGGCGGCGAGCGCAAGCAGAAGGCTAAACGCCTCGCTTCCGGTGAAGATCCGGACGGCGACGCAACCGCCATGGACGTGCTTGCCGCTCTGCATAAATTCCCGAACTTGCGGCCCGATCCGGAAGCCTTCATCGAAGCACTCGATCCACTGCAGCCGCGCGTCTATTCGATCTCGTCATCGCTGAAATCCGATCCCGGCCGCGTCTCGTTGACGGTCGATGCAGTGCGCTACGAAATCGACAAGCGCGCCCGGCTTGGCGTCTGCTCGACTTTCCTCGGCGGCCGCAGCACGCCGGACGCCAAAATCAAGGTCTATGTGCAGAAGGCACAACACTTTGCACTGCCTGATGATCCGGCAAAGCCGATCATCATGATCGGTCCGGGCACCGGCATCGCGCCGTTCCGCGCGTTCCTGCGCGACCGCATGGCCGCCAAAGCACCTGGCCGCAACTGGCTGTTCTTCGGCCACCAGCGCAGCCGATGCGATTTCTTCTACGAAGATGAACTCGTGCCGATGCGTTCGGCCGGATTCCTGACGCGGCTGACGCTCGCCTGGTCGCGCGATGGCAAGGAGAAGATTTACGTACAGCATCGCATGCGCGAGGTGGGCCGCGATCTGTGGTCATGGCTCAATGACGGCGCGCACATCTATGTCTGCGGCGATGCGCAGCGCATGGCCAAGGACGTCGAAGCCGCGCTCGTCGATGTCATCGCCGAGCATGGCGGCTGCTCGCCGTCAGACTCCGTGAAATTTCTCGCCGATCTCAAAGCCAAAGGCCGCTACCAAGCCGACGTCTATTGAGCGGGACATCCCATGAATGCTCCGCTCCCCCATTCTCCCGCGGTGCGCACCACCTGCCCTTATTGCGGGGTCGGCTGCGGCGTGCTTGCAGCACCGAACGGAATGGGGGGCGCTACGATTTCCGGCGATTCTGAGCATCCGGCGAATTTCGGCCGGCTGTGCTCAAAGGGCTCGGCGCTCGGCGAAACGCTGAGCCTCGACCAGCGCCTGCTGCATCCGATGCTGCGCTGTGCGGACGGCGCACATGCCCGCGTGAGCTGGGATGATGCACTCGGCCGTGTCGCCAAGGGCCTGCGCGACATCGGCTACCGCCACGGGCCCGGCGCCATCGCGTTCTATCTCTCCGGCCAATTGCTCACCGAGGACTATTACGTCGCCAACAAGCTGATGAAGGGCTTCATCGGTTCGGCCAACGTCGACACCAATTCACGCTTGTGCATGTCGTCGTCCGTCGCCGGACATAAGCGCGCGTTCGGCGCCGATATTGTACCTGGGACCTATCGCGATCTCGACGACGCCGATCTCATTGTGCTGGTCGGCTCCAACACCGCCTGGTGCCATCCGGTTCTGTTTCAGCGCATGGCGGCGGCGCGGCGCGACCGCGGCACGAAACTCGTCGTCGTCGATCCGCGGCGCACGGCGACGGCGGATGAAGCGGATTTATTTCTGCCGATCGCGCCGGGCATGGACACCGCCTTATTCTGTGGCCTGCTCTCGCATCTCGCCGATACGCGAGCGCTGAACTACACCTATGTTGAGCGGCACACCAAAGGCTTTGTCGAAGCGCTGGCGCGCGCGCGGGAGATTGCCGCAGACGCCGCCGCGACAGCGCGCGCGGCGGGACTCAAAGAATCCGATGTCGCACAGTTCTTCAAGCTGTTCGGTAAGACCGAACGCGTAGTTACCTGCTATTCGCAAGGTGTCAATCAGTCCGCCCAAGGCACCGACAAGGTCAACGCCGTCATTAACGTGCACCTGGCAACCGGCCGCATCGGCCGCGCCGGCATGGGACCGTTCTCGCTCACGGGACAGCCCAACGCGATGGGCGGACGCGAAGTGGGCGGCCTCGCCAATCAGCTCGCCGCCCATATGGGCTTTTCTCCCGTCGAGCGCGACCGCGTCCGCCGCTTTTGGAATGCGCCGCGCCTTGTCGAGGCTGAAGGTCTCAAAGCGATCGACATGTTCGACGCCATCGATCGTGGAACAATCAAGGCGCTGTGGGTGATGGGCACCAATCCGGCCGTATCCATGCCGCGCGCCGGTGCGGTACGAGATGCGCTACGCAAGCTCGAGCTTTTTGTCGTCTCCGACAACGTCGTCAAAACCGACACGATTGATGCCGGCGCGCAGGTTCTGCTTCCCGCCGCCGCCTGGGGCGAGAAAGCCGGCACCGTGACCAATTCGGAGCGCCGGGTGTCGCGGCAGCGCGCCTTCCTGCCGCTTCCCGGTGAGGCACGCCCCGATTGGTGGATCGTCAGCGAGATCGCGCACCGCCTCGGCTTCGGCGCCACGTTCAGTTACCGGGGGCCGGCTGATATTTTTCGCGAACATGCGGCGCTTTCGGCATTCGAAAACGGCGGCTCGCGCGATTTTGATATCGGCGGCCTCGCCGCGATTTCGGACGACGCCTATCAGGGACTCGACTCGGTCATGTGGCCGGTACAGGTCGGCAAGATGCGCGGCGAAAAGCGTTTCTTCTCCGGCGGCAGCTTCTTCACCGATGATCACCGCGCTAGATTCATCGCGCCCGAACCGCCCGCGCTCCGCGCCGCAACGAACGCGATCTATCCGCTGCGTTTGAACACCGGCCGCGTACGCGACCAGTGGCATACGATGACGCGCACCGGCAAAAGCCCGCGCCTGGCCGCCAATTCCTCGCAACCCTTTGTCGAGATCAATCCGGCCGATGCCGGCGTTGCGGCCGTCGCCGACGGCGGCTTTGCCGAGGTAACGACCAAGCACGGCACTACAATCCTAAAAGTCGTCGTGACACCGAACCAGCGGCGCGGCTCGCTGTTCGTACCCATTCACTGGAGCGACACCACGGCCGGCCATGCGCGCGTCAATGAAACGGCGACGTCGCAATGCGATCCGCATTCCGGACAACCGGAATTGAAGGCAACGCCCGCGCGCATCGAACCGGTCGAATTCGCCTATCGGGGTTTCGTCCTGACGCGGCATCCAATTAGTCTGCCTGCCGGTACCTGGTTCGCCCGCCAAGCCGTTGGCGGCGGCAATGGCCTTCTCTTTGCGACCAACGAGCCGCCGGCAATCTGGCGCGAGATAACACAGCGCCTCATGCCCGCCGATGCTGATATTGCCGAATATATCGATGAGCGGCGCGGGCTCACGCGCATCGGCGCTTTCCGCGCCGGCCGGCTCGACGCCTGCATTTTCGTCGGACCGGCGCAGGCGCCGCCGCAATGGGATGTGGTGCGCTGCCTTTTCGAATCCGGCGCAATCGAAGAGCGTGACCGGCGCATTATCTTGTCCGGGGCGAGCAGCAACGGCGCGGCCGAAACCGGTCCCATCGTTTGCGTCTGTTTCGGCGTCGGCCTCACGGCCATTCGTGAAGCGATCGCCAAAGGCGAAGCCGCATCGGTTGCCGACATCGGCAAAAAACTGCGCGCCGGCACCAATTGCGGCTCCTGCATTCCGGAGCTGCGGACCATTCTCGAGCGCGTCACCGAGCCCGCCTGACAACCAACATAACCGCCGAATTCGGCTACTCATGCCGGCCCGCGCGGATCCGAATGACGCACTGTGAAATGCGCCGCGGTTCTTGCTAAAGTGTCTTTTGCACAACCAAAATTGCCAAAAAACGGTGACGCATGGACCAGAAGGCTTCGACGGCCGACGACCTGCTCTACGATCTCAAGGACGGCATCGGCAAGGTCACTTTCAACCGCCCCCAAGCCCGTAATGCATTTACGTTCGAAATGTACGAGCGGCTCGGCCAGATTTGCGAAGAGGCGGACAAGGACCGTTCGATCAAAGTGCTGGTGTTCCAGGGCGCCGGCGATAAGGCCTTTGCTTCGGGCACCGATATCAACCAGTTCCGCGCCTTCACCACACCGCAGCATGCGCTTGACTATGAGCAGCGTATCGACCGCGTACTGACCAAGCTCGAAAAATGTCGCGTCCCGACCATTGCCGCGATCAACGGCGCCTGCACCGGCGGTGGCGGCGGCATCGCAGCCTGCTGCGATTTGCGCATCGGCACCAATATCACGCGCATGGGCTTCCCCATCGCGCGCACTCTCGGCAATTGCCTGTCGCTGTCCAATATCAGTCGGCTCACCGGCCTGATCGGACCAGCGCGCGTGAAGGACCTGATTTTCACAGCGCGTCTCGTCGGCGCCGAAGAGGCCTTCAGCGTCGGCCTGCTTACCGAAGTCGTCGAAGATATTCCGGCGCTGCAAAAGCGGACCGACGAGCTCGCCACTTTGATCGCAGGCAACGCACCCTTGACCTTGAACGCGACCAAGCAGGCGCTCGCCCGGCTGCAACGCCGGCTGTCCCGCGAAGAGGGCGAAGACCTGATTCTCATGTGTTACATGAGCAAGGATTTTCGCGAGGGGCTCGACGCGTTTCTTACGAAACGCCCGCCGCAATGGAAGGGCGAGTAAAGACGCAGATACTTTGATGGAGCATGATCTTTTCGGAAAACCGGCTTCCGGATTATGCTCTAGGGCGCGCCCTGCTGTGTGTTCGCCTGCGGCCGGCTCTCGCCTACGATGACCCGATCGCCCGGCTTGAGATCGCCCTCGGCGATCTCGGTGAAATTGCCGTCGTCGAGCCCGGTCACGATATTCACCGCAACCGGCACGCTGCCACGGAGCACCCAGATTTCCGACTGGACCTTCGCGGGAAATGCTGCCGGGGAGGACGCGGTAGAGGCGGCCGGCGCCGGTACCGCCTGCGACTTGGCCGGCGACGGACTGAATTGCAGTGCCTTATCAGGCACGCGCAGTACGTCGTTCCGCGGCTCGACGACGATGCGCGCCGAGGCGGTCATGCCAGGCTTGAGCACCAGATCGGGATTGTCGACAGTCACCACGGCATCGTAGATCGCAGCACTTTGTAAGCTCTGCGGCGACCGGCGCACTTGGCTCACGGTGCCGCTGAAAACGCGATCGGGAATGCTCTCGATCGTCATCGTCGCCGCGTCGCCCTGCCGGATCGCGCCGATATCGCCTTGGCTCGGGCTGGCATCGACTTCCATATGTTTGGGGTCGGCCGCGATCAGAAACAGCGCCGACGAATTCGCAGCCACAGGCTGGCCTTCGCTGACATTGCGCGACACCACGGTGCCATCGGCCGGCGCGACGACGTCGGTGTAGCCGAGATTGAGTTTGGCGCTGTCGACCAGCGCTTGATCGAGCTTGACCGTGCCTTCATCGCGGCTGACGAACAGAGATTGATGTGCAACCTGCTGACGCTTGAACGGATGACCCGCCGCGTGGCGGCGCAGGCGAGCGAGATCAGCGCGATCCTTGTCCAGGATCGCCTGATCGCGCAGAAGCTGGCCGCTATATTGGTCAAGTGTTGCTTGGTACGGCCGCGGGTCGATCTTGGCGCAGACCTGCCCCGCCTTGACGTCACTATCGTAATCGCAGGCGAGAGCTTGAACGGTGCCCGGGATGTTGGCACCAAGAATGATAGTCCGCGTCGGATTGATCGTTCCCGTCGCCGTCACGGCGCGCGCAATGCTGCCACGCGCGACGGGCACAGTCGTATAGCGCGAAATGCTTGCCGCGCTGAAACTCCACAATCCGGCGCCGATCCCGGCTGCGGCAACCGCGATGACGGTCACAGTGAAGCCGTGTCTCGTCAGGCGGGATCGGCTGGTTTGCCAAAGCCTGAGCCAGCCGGACTCCAGCCTGGAGGGATCCCGGAAACTTCAAAACGTTGCTGCCGGCCTCTCGGGGCGACGCATCGGAACTCAAACTCATTACCGTGTCTCGCCTAGCGAGGGCCAAGCCAGCCCGCCATGAGGCGCGCCGCCACGGTTGAATTTTAGCCTCGCAGGGTTTCCTGCCCGTAAACAGCCGCGGGGACGTCTTTAATTTGGGTCAAGCCTGAGCGCCCCGGCGGGGCCGCCGATGCGACGGCCCCGGGGCATTTGGTCGATCTAGTGCAGGTTCAGGATGCTCGGATTGACGAGGTAGAACCCGACACCGATCACGATCAGATAAGCCAGCAAGAACAGCGTCCAGCCGAAATTGTGCCGGATCACCTCCCCCTCGTTGCGCACGAATTTGCTGGTCGAGACACCGACGCTCGCCGTCTGCGGCGCGATCGGCTTGCCAATTTCGGCACCAACCGAGTTCAACGTCGGCAGCAGCAAGGTCGGGAAACCGAGTTGAACGCCGACCAGCGCCTGGAATTTGCCAAACATGGCGTTAGTCGAGGTGTTGGACCCCGACAGCGCCACGCCGATAAAGCCCAGTATGGGCGCCACTACGATGAACCAGATACCGAGATAGGAGAAGCCCTTGGCCAGCGACGACGCCATGCCCGAATAGTTGAAAACAAAGGCCAGCCCGAAGATGAAAACGCCGACCAACAGGGCCCCCCACATTTGATGGAAGGTCTTGCTGAAGATGCCGCCGATGTCCCCAAGCTTAAGCTTACCCGCGATCATCAGCAGGGCGGCAATAATCAGCCACGATGCCAAAATCGCGCTGCCGCCGATCCAAGGCGCGAACTTGAATGCGGCTGAGATGGTGGTCTTGGTTTCCGGCGCGAGCGACTGGACCTGAACGAAATACCAGCCGACCGCCGGCAGGCTCGACCACGGGCCGGTCCACAATCCGACCACGAGGACAAGCACCGCGAACGGCATCCAAGCCAGCAGCAATTCATTGGTGGTGAGGCCGTGATCGCGCGACTGCTCGGCAAGTTTCGCGGCGGTAACGGGCGCGCCACCGTAAGCAAGAATACGGCTTGGCCGCCAGACTTTCAGAAGGAGCAGCAGCGCGACGAAACAGACGATCGAACCGGTGACGTCCGGCAGATACGGGCCGAAATAAACAGCCGTCGGCCATTGCCCCAGAATATAGCCCAATGACCCAACAATCGCGAGCGGCCATCCATCCTTCAGCCCCTCCTTGCCGGCGACGAGGTAGATCAGCACCCACGGCGGCAATAGAGCGAGCACGGCGACGACGCTGCCGACTGAGCCCGACAGCGCCAGCAGCGGATATCCGGTGACCGCGGCGAGCGCGATGATCGGTGCGCCGAGCGCGCCATAGGACACCGGCGCATTGTTGGCGATAGCCGCGACACGAATGGCGTCGAGATCGGCGAGTCCGAGCGAAATCAGGATCGGCGCGACGACCGCCCAGGGATAGCCGAAGCCGACTAGGCCCTCGAGCAGCGCGCCGAACGCCCAGGCGAACAGCATCGTCTGCACCCGGACATCGAGCGTGCCTTGCGAAATTAGCCAGCGCCGGAAATTCTCGAATGTGCCGCTTACGCCGAGCGTGTTGAACAGCACCAAGCCCCAGAACGTGATCCAGTTGACGTTCCACATGCCGGTCGCGGAACCGTAGAGATAGGCCTGCGCGCCGGTGTCGAGCGGCATTTTCCAGACCCACACTGCGAGAACGAAGGTCAGGATCGAGCCGAGCAGCACCGCAAGCCAGGCCGAAACGCGAAACACCGCCAAGAGAATAAGAAGAAACGCAACAGGTATCAGGGCGACGAGGCATGTCAGCCCGAGATTGCCCAATGGATCCGTGATCTGCGTGAACATGGTCCTCCCCCCACTGTTTCGAGATGACACTTCCGCTCTGCGGCGGAATTTGTCGCTTGCGAATGACGTGCGTGATGCGGTGCCGAGAGCACGCGGCACCGGTTCCAGGACCTCTTCCATGTTCACAGCGATGACGCTGGTGAAACGATTATGGCCGCAGGATACCGCCGGCGAGCATACCAGTTGTCAAATTCAATGCAATTGCCGAAGAATTAAGCAGAGACGGATTTCACAGAATCTATCGCGTCATTGTGCGGTGCGGCAGCCGCCGCGGATCGCATGTGCGTCGCGCGCAACTGAGAGACGCGGCGTGAAGCCGTGGCGCTCCCGCTGCGTATAGCCACGCATGTCGGCACATATAATGTGTCGCGAGCTACGAGCTTACTCTCCGCACATTCACAGCAGTCGCCGCAGCCGCAATGACCTCGCCAACCGCGACAGCTCCATGGGAAGACTCGTCGTGCGACCTTCACGCGAACATCGGTTGCCACCGAAACAATCGGGCAATGCGGCGAATAGCGAATCACCGTTGTAAATTGATCGTCGGCAGTGCGATGGATCTCTTCCACAAGAATCCGGAGCATCAGCGCAAGATGATGGATGGTCTGACCGACGAGGAGATCAATAATCTCATCTTTCTGCCCGGCTTCTCGACCGCCGAGAAAATCTCGGATATTTCCGGCCGCGGGGTCGGCATGGACGTTGTCCGCCGCAACATTCAAGCCGCGCGTGAGGCGCGGCGGCTCGGTCGCCGTGCCGTGGAACTGATTGACCATCTGGCATTCGGTCACGGTGATGCGGCCGAGCGGCACGGCAAAGCCGATCTCCTCCGGCGCAAATTCCACTTCGACCTCGCCGAGCCGGATTTCACCGGCGAACGAATGATTGCGGCCATAGCCGCGCTGCGTCGAATAGCCGAGTGCCAGCAAGAAGCCCTCGTCGCCGCGGGCGAGATTTTGCGGGCGCAGATCGCGGTCTGCAGGGAAGCGCAAGGGATCTTGCGTGAGATCGCCCACGCGCGCGTCGTCGCAGCCTTGCGGCGAGCGCTCGATCAGATCGTCGGGGGCGGGCTGCGTTTCGAGGAGGCGATGCGTGTAATCGAAGGTTGGGCCCAGCACCTGGCCGCCCGGTGGTCGCGAGCAGCATCGAAAGCGCCAATGGTGACATCGCCAAGCGGCTGAATCTCAAATCCGGCGAGCGAGTGATCCGGTTGGAACGCGTCCGTCAGGCCGACGGCATCCCGATCGTCGCGTCGACGACGTGGCTGCCTGCCGACCGCTTCCCCAACGCTGCGCGCGTCTATGCAATGTCGTCCAATTCGATGACGCGCATGCTGGCGAATTTCGGCGTGCGCGACTTCACCCGCGAGAGCACGCGCGTCACGGCTGCTGTCGCCGAAGCGGCCGACGCCGAGAGTCTGAAACTTGCGCTTGGCCGCCCGCTGCTGGTCGTCGAAAGCGTCGACGCCGACACCGACGGCGTGCCCAAACGCGGTCGCGCTTTGCCTCGGACCGCGTCGCATTGGTGCTGGAAACATGAAAACGATTCCGTCCGCACAACCGCTTATTCATCCGAACGCCGAAGTGCGCGACTGCACGCTCGGACGCTACACCGATATCGGCGCTCGCATCGCGTTGTCATCGGCCACGATGTCTGGATCGGCCACGGCGCCATTGTGCTGCCGGGAAGAAAGATCGGCGACGGCGCCGTGATTGCCGCGGGCGCGATCGTGACCAAAGATGTCGCGCCCTACACCATTGTCGCCGGCAATCCGGCGCGGCCTGTTCGTCCGCGCTTTCCGAGCCATATCGCGGTGCGCCTGGAACGGCTCGCCTGGTGGCACTAGTCACACGAACGTCTTCGGCTGGCGCTACCGGATTTCCGGCGCTTGAGCGTGGAAGAGTTTCTCGATCGCTACGAGACAGAAGCGAGCGCTCCGAAAATGGAAACAGTGAGTTCCTGAGCAGGCAGATGGATATTGGAATTACCGGCGCAAAAGTTCTGACCGGAGAGGCGCTTGTGGAGATAAGCGTTCACGCCGCCGATGGCGTGATCGCGGAGTTCGGTTCGGATCGCGCAGCACCGAGCACCATCGATGCCGCGCCCTGGCATGGATTTCGCAGTCGATCTGGCGCTCGCCGATATCGATCGCCAGGTCATCGCCAACGGCATTACGACGGTATTTCACGGCGTCACCTGGTCGTGGAGCCTTGCCTGCGCGGGCCGGAAAATGCGCGCAACCTGCTCACCGCGATCGAAGCGCTCAAGCCACGGCTCGCCGCCGATCCGCGCTATCACTTGCGCTTCGAGACGTTCAATTTCGAAGCCGA
>JBAUCK010000172.1:0-39437 GCA_049677525.1 Xanthobacteraceae bacterium | reverse complement strand
ATGCCCTCGGGCGACCAGCCGGTCTCGTCGTCGCCGATCAAGGTGCGGTTCGGGTCGGCCGAGAGCGTGGTCTTGCCAGTGCCGGACAGGCCGAAGAACAGCGCGCTGTCGTCGGCTTTGCCGACATTGGCCGAGCAATGCATCGGCATTACGCCTTGCGCTGGGAGATAGAAGTTGAGTGTGGTGAAGACCGACTTCTTCATCTCGCCGGCATAGGACGAGCCGCAGATCAGCACGATCTTGCGGGTGAAATCGATCGCCACCATCGTGTCGGAGCCTTCGCGGCCGCCGTGACGCTTGGCGTCCGGCTTGAACGACGGCATGTCGATGATGGTCATGTCCGGCACGTAGCTGGCAAGCTCGGCGCGTTCCGGACGGATCAGAAGCTGACGGATGAAGAGGGAGTGCCAGGCGAGCTCGGTGAAGACGCGGGCTTTGATGCGGTATTTCTCGTCGGCGCCGCCGTAGAGGTCTTGGGCGTAGAGAGTCTTGCCTTTGGCATGTTCGAGAAAGTCTTTGTAGAGGTTATCGAAGTGCTCTTTGCTCTGTTTGCGATTGCCGTCCCACCATATGGTGTTCTCGGTCGTCGCATCGACCATGGTGTGTTTGTCTTTCGGCGAGCGGCCGGTGTGATGGCCGGTCTCGGCGCACAGCGCGCCGCCCGCGACAATGGTCGCCTCGCCATTGCGGATCGAGTGCTCGTAGAGCGGAGCTGCGGTGAGATTCCAATGGACCGCTTTGAGGCCCGTCAAACCAAATTTATCGGCGCCATAGGCACCGTTTCTTACGCCCGTCTCTTCCACCCTAGCCTCCGGAAATGAGCCCGCGACCCGCAGGCTGCGACCCTATAACCGAGCACCATAGCATCTGCCAAGACGCATCCGTCCTCAAGCCTAACTGCCGCATACCCACCGCGTTCCGGCGCTATGTTACGCTGCACTGCAGCGAAAAGCCTGAGGCGGCCGCGTTAGAGCCAGCGTTCTTGCTCGCAAGGTCTTAACGCGTCGATGATGACGCTTGCGCCGTCGCTGGCGGCTGAGCGTCTTGACTACCCAGCCGTTTATTTTTCAGCCGGCGCGGGCTTTCGCTGCCAATTCCACCACCGTTTTGCGCAATTGCGGAGCATCGCTGACGCGCTGCGGAAACGGCAGGCGCAGCGTCACGTCGCCGCGCGCGAGGTCGAGGCCTTCCGGGTCGATCCCGGTGATCCGCCAGCGGCCGGGTCCGCCTTCGCCGCTCGCAGCCCGGCCGTCGTCAGCGCCGCAGAGTTTGGCGGCATAGAGCTGCACAGCGTCGGCGTGATCCTCATTCATATGCGCGACTGCGCTCTCTTCGGCCGCGATCAAATCTTCCGTGCCGGAAATATCCGTCAGCACGTCTGAGGCTTTCAGATCGGCGGCGCGGGCGAAGCCGCCGTTGAGATGCGCCGATACCGTGTCGAGACGCCAAAAAGAAAAATCCACAAAGCCGGCATAGAGCTCGGATTTCGGATGGCGTGCGAGAAAGCGCCGCCGCAGCCGCGGCTCGTCGGGATCGTCACGCGCGATCTGAGAAAAGGCGCCGAGCACAGTTAGACGCGGATGCGCGAGCGGATCGCCTTTACCGCTTGCGGCAAGTAGGAGCGAAGCGCGAGCATCGACCTCAAGATTGGCGGTGTGGGTGGCCAGCCGCGAGATGAGAATGAGCGGGGCGCCGTCAATGTCGGTTGCGGCATTGACCAGCGAGGCAAACGGGTGACCAGTATTGCGGTCGATGGTCGCAAGCGTGCCGGCGCGGGTGGCGCGCAGGAGTTCCTTGGCGACCGCTTTAGGATCGAAGCCCGTGGCGCCGGCAGCGTCCTCCGGCGGGCGGTCCGGCATCGTGCCGGGGAGCGGGGAACTGGCCATTGAAGCCTCCATCGAAGCGTCTGCGGAACTGTTCATGGAACTGATTTTGTCGGCGTCAGCCATTTAATCTCGATCCCGAAACCCTGGCTGGGGACGAATGAGGGTCGTTCCGGCCGGATCCAGATCCCCATTAAGGAACCCTAATGGAATTGCCCCTATTTTGCCTTGTCTGGTCACACTTCCGCCCCCACATGAGTCTTCAAAGGTTTATGGGGCCGGGGCAGATGAAGCTTGCGGCCGACTCGTGGTAGAAGGCCGCCCATGCCGACAATCGCTCTCGTCGACGATGACCGCAATATCCTGACCTCTGTGTCGATCGCGCTAGAGGCCGAAGGCTATCGGATCACGACCTATACCGACGGTGCCTCGGCGCTCGACGGATTTAAGTCGGCGCCGCCCGATCTCGCCATTCTCGATATCAAAATGCCGCGCATGGACGGCATGGAGACGCTGCGGCGGCTGCGCCAGAAGTCCGACTTGCCGGTGATCTTCCTCACCTCGAAGGACGAGGAGATCGACGAATTGTTCGGCCTGAAAATGGGTGCCGACGATTTCATCCGCAAACCGTTCTCGCAGCGCTTGCTGGTCGAGCGCGTCAAGGCGGTGCTGCGCCGGGCCTCGCCGAAAGACGGCATCGTGGTGAAGGAAACCGAGAGCAAGGCGCTTGAGCGCGGGCTCCTGCGCATGGATCCGGAGCGCCATACCTGTACCTGGAAGAACGAGCCGGTGACGCTCACCGTCACCGAGTTTCTGATCCTGCAGGCGCTGGCGAGCCGGCCAGGTGTGGTCAAAAGCCGCAATGCGCTGATGGATGCAGCCTATGACGATCAGGTCTATGTCGATGACCGCACCATCGATAGCCACATCAAGCGCCTGCGCAAGAAGTTCAAGGCAAGCGACAACGAATTCGATATGATCGAGACGCTCTACGGCGTCGGTTATCGTTTTAAGGAATAAGACGCGCCGGGCATGATCCGGAACCGCTTTTCGCACCGGTCATGCTCTTCGAAACTCGCGTCAACGGCCGTGGACGGCGGTAATTTTCACCCCTAACCATGGCTCCTGACTGGGCGGCTGACGTGCGGTAGTAATAGAGGTCCACCCCCTAAGCCTGCGGGCTTTGGGGAGAGGCGGACCGAAAACCCCGGCAGGCGACGTGCTCGATCGAACCATAGATAGCGCAGACGCGGAGACGCAGGTCTCCGGCGAGTCCGTGTCCAAAGAGGCGCCGCACATTGCGGATCGCCTGGATGGCCGCACGGATGACTGCGCCGAGGGCCAGGGTCCCGCCGACCGCACGGCGCGGCAACGCGGCCGCGCCCGATTGCGAAACTGGCTCGCGCGCGGCGCGCAGTTCTTCGTCACCCAGAGCTCGTCGAGCCTGACGCGGCGCATCGTCGTTCTCAACGTCACCGGCCTCGTCGTCCTCTCCATCGGCATCATTTTTCTCTCGCAGTTTCGCGCCGGTTTGATCGACGCGCGCATCCAAAGCTTGCAGGTGCAAGGCGAGATCATCGCCAGCGCGATCGCCTCGTCGGCGACGGTTGAAACCGATTCCTCGATCACGCTCGATCCAGACAAGCTTCTCAATCTGCATCCGGGCGAAAGCTACGGTCCCAGCGAAGACGCGCTCTACGGTATCGATTTCCCGATCAATCCCGAGCGTGTGGCGCCGATCCTGCGGCGGCTGGTGTCGCCGACCAAGACGCGTGCCCGCATCTACGATCGCGACGGCGTACTCTTGGTCGACACCCGCAATCTGTTCGGTCGCGGTGACGTGCTGCGGTTCGATCTACCGCCGCCGGCCGAGGAAAAGCCGAGCTTCTTCAGGCGCGCCTTCATCGCGGTGCGGATGTGGCTCGGCCGCGGCGATCTGCCGGTCTATCACGAGCTCGGCCCCGACGACGGCAGGGGCTATCCGGAAGTGGCGCAGGCGCTCAACGGCGCCGATGCCAGCATGGTGCGTGTCAACGAGCGCGGCGACGTCATCGTCTCGGTCGCGGTGCCGGTGCAGCGCTTCCGCGCTGTGCGCGGCGCACTGATGCTGTCGACGCAAGGCGCCGATATCGATGACATGGTGGAGGCCGAACGGCTCGCCATCATCAAGGTGTTTCTGGTCGCCGCCGGCGTGATGATCGTGTTGTCGATCCTGCTCGCCGGCACCATCGCCGAGCCGGTGCGGCGCCTTGCCGACGCCGCCGAAAGTGTGCGGCGGCGCATTCGCTCGCGCGTCGAGATTCCCGATTTCACCAAGCGGCGCGACGAGATCGGCCACTTGTCCGGCACGCTGCGCGACATGACCAACGCGCTCTATAGCCGCATCGAGGCGATCGAAAGTTTTGCCGCCGACGTGTCGCATGAACTGAAAAATCCGCTGACCTCGTTGCGTTCGGCGGTGGAGACGCTGCCGGTGGCCAAGACCGAAGAAAGCCGCGGCCGCCTGCTCGGCGTCATTCAGCATGACGTCAAGCGGCTCGACCGGCTGATCTCCGACATCGCCGATGCGAGCCGGCTCGATGCCGAATTGCAGCGCCAGGAAGTGGAGCCGGTCGACTTCGCCAAATTGCTCAACACGCTGGTCGCGGTCGGCAACGAGTTGAAGCGTGACGACGCCGTCAAGGTCACCTTGCGCTTTGAAGGCGGCGCTCCGCGCGCGTTTCAGGTGCCGGGGCACGACTCGCGGCTCGGTCAGGTCATCGACAATCTGATCGAAAATGCGCGGTCGTTTTCGCCGCCCGGCGGCATCGTGCGCGTCGTCTGCCGGCGGCTGCGCCGTCAGCTCGAGATCTTTGTCGCCGACGACGGACCGGGCGTGCCGCCGCACGCACTGGACAAGATTTTTGAGCGCTTCTACACCGACCGCCCGCACCAGAGCTTCGGCCAAAATTCAGGCCTCGGGCTTTCGATCTCCAAACAGATCGTCGAGGCGCATGGCGGCTCGATCTGGGTCGAGAACCGTCTCGGCACGCCCGGCCCCGATGGCGAGTTGAAAGTGCTCGGCGCGCGTTTCATCGTCCGCCTCCCGGCCATGTAGTTTTTGGCCCATGTAGTTTTCGGCCATCTCATCTAATGACAGTCATCTAATGACCGGTACTGTTCATGCCTCGGCGGTCCTGGTCGGCGCGCGCGCCGTGCTGATCCGCGGGCCGTCAGGCGCGGGAAAGTCGCGGCTGGCGCTCGATCTGATCGAGGCTGGACAGTCAGGGCGGCTTCTTTTCACCCGGCTGCTGGGGGACGATCGGGTTCACCTGCAGAATGCCGGCGGGCGGCTCCTGGCGCGCCCTGCGGAGGCGCTGGCCGGGCTGATCGAGGTCCGCGGCGCCGGGATTTTCCGGCTCGACTACGAGCCCTGCGCTGTGGTCGGCCTGGTGGTCGATCTCGCCGCCAAAGACGCCGAAAGGCTACCGGAAAGCCCGCGTGTGACGCTCGAGACCGTCAAATTACCGCGATTGGCCCTGCCAAAGGGTGTTGCAGCCTTGCCTGGCGTGCTCGCGCTCATCACCTCAGGGAGGCTGGCGGTTGACTCAAGGATTGACTCCGGGGCCGTTTGACCCTTGATCGCTGTTGCCAGAACCCCATTGGCGATTGGTTAACATAATGGTCCAAGAAGAAACCAAGAGATTTTCAGAACCGAGCCTGGTCGTTGCGTGGTTTCGATAATTCGAGAACCGGCCGCCATTGCCGGTTCCAGGACGGCAGCCAAGCCCGGCACCCAAGCCCTCAGCGACCGTCTTTACCGCGATGCAACAACCCTCAGATTTCGCTCAAAATGCCCCTTGCGCACGGACTTTGGATGGTCATGATGGGCAGCCTTTCGTGCGGCGCAAACGGGAAGCGCCCGCGGGGAGTTCCATGATTGGTCTTGTACTCGTTACCCACGGCCGGCTTGCTGTTGAGTTCCGCGCGGCCCTGGAGCACGTGGTCGGACCCCAAGGGCAGATCGAATCCGTCACCATCGGTCCTGACGACGACGTCGAAGAGCGCCGCAAGGACATCATCGAGGCGGTGCGCCGGGTCGATTCCGGCGACGGCGTCGCGATCCTCACCGACATGTTCGGCGGTACCCCTTCGAACCTCGCCATCTCTGTGATGAGCCGGCCCAAAGTCGAAGTGCTCGCCGGCATCAATCTTCCGATGCTGGTCAAGCTCGCCAAGGTCCGCGACGAATGTCCGCTGGCCGAAGCTGTCGCTGCCGCTCAAGAGGCCGGGCGCAAATACGTTACGATCGCCAGCCGCGTTCTCACCGGGAAATGAATGAACCGGCCCATAGCGGTCAGGGCAAGCCGGCGGCCCAACCGGCATCCGAGAACGCCGTCGCGCGGGTCTTTGTCATCTGCAACAAGAAAGGCCTGCATGCGCGAGCCTCGGCGAAATTCGTGCAGACCGTGGAGAAATTCGACGCTGATGTTCAGGTCAAACGTTGTGGCGACAACCATGAAACAGTTGGCGGTACGTCGATCATGGGCCTGATGATGCTCGCCGCCGCGCCCGGCACGTCGATTTTCGTCGAGGCCACCGGGCCGCAGGCGGCCGAAGTTGTCGATGCTTTGGCGACCCTCATCGAAACGCGCTTCGGTGAGGCGGATTGATCGGTCTGCCGGTTTCAGATTGGCTATTTGAGCGTGAGAACGATGGCGAAACGCACGAGAAGCCGTCGCAAAAGACCGCTAAAGAACCGTCGCATTCAAACATCTCGAGCTCAAAGCATTCGCGGAAGGAGAACAACGAGATGGCCGAACTGACAAGCTCAAAGGGCGATGGCACGCCTGCCGCGCCGGCCGCTACGCCCGAGCGGCAGCAGGCCGCGGTCCGCTATCTCGATAACGCGGACATGGCGGAGACTTTTGCCGATTCCATCACCGGGCTGATTTTCGACGGTCAGACGCTGCGCATCGAATTCGGCGTCACGCGTTTCGACGAAGTCAGACCCAATGCGCCGATCACCGGCCGACGTTATCCGGCCTGCCGCCTGGTGCTGCCGCCCGCGGCGGCGGTCGAACTGATCAATCGCATGCAGCAGATCGCGGCGGCGCTGAGTCAGGCCGGCGTTGTGCGGACGGCGCCGCGCGCCACGACAGCCGAGCCGGCTAAGAACTAAGCGCAAACTAGGCGCAACTCAGCGCGCTTGCCGTCATTGTCAGAGGCGAGGCAATCAGACCCAACCTGCGGTCTGGATTTGCTTTGTGCCGGCAAAACCTGCGTTTAATGATGCCGAAACCAAGGATATAAAGGTATCTTTATGTCTTTATTGCCGCCGCCGTGGCACCCTGCTATAGCGACGCCGAACAGGCCGCCGACAAAGACATCTCCAAAGCATCGCCAAGGACCGCTAAAGGACCGCCAGATGAGCACGAGCAAAGCCGCAAAGACCCTGTCGCCTTCGGATTATGTCGTCAAAGACATCGGCCTTGCCGAATGGGGCCGCAAGGAGATCGTCATCGCCGAGGTCGAAATGCCCGGCCTGATGGCGACGCGCGAGGAATATGGGCCGAAGCAGGTGTTGAAGGGCGCGCGCATCGCCGGCTCGTTGCACATGACCATCCAGACCGCGGTGCTGATCGAGACGCTCAAAGCGCTCGGCGCCGACGTGCGCTGGTGCTCCTGCAACATCTATTCGACGCAGGATCACGCCGCCGCCGCGGTCGCCGCCGGCGGCATGCCGGTCTTCGCGGTGAAGGGCGAGAGCCTCAAGGACTATTGGGAGTACACCCGCAAAATTCTGGAATGGGACGACGGCGGCCTGCCGAACTTGATCCTCGACGACGGCGGCGACGCTACCATGCTGGTGCACGCCGGCCTGCGCGCCGAGAAGGGCGACACCGCGTTCCTCGACAAGCCCGAGAACGAGGAAGAGGAAGTCTTTTACGCGCTGATCAAGCGCACGCTGAAGGAAAAGCCGGGCTGGTTCGCCAAGCTCGCCGCCAGCATCAAAGGCGTGTCGGAGGAAACCACTACCGGCGTCCACCGGCTCTATCAGATGGAGAAGGACGGCAAGCTGTTGTTCCCGGCCATCAACGTCAATGACAGCGTCACCAAGTCGAAATTCGACAATCTCTACGGTTGCCGAGAGTCATTGGTCGACGGCATCCGCCGCGGCACCGACGTCATGATGGCCGGCAAAGTGGCGATGGTCGCGGGCTTCGGTGACGTCGGCAAGGGCTCGGCCGCGTCGCTGCGCCAGGCCGGCTGCCGTGTCATGGTGTCGGAGATCGATCCGATCTGCGCGCTGCAGGCGGCGATGGAAGGCTACGAAGTCGTGACGATGGAAGAGGCCGCCCCGCGCGCCGACATCTTCGTCACCGCGACCGGCAATGTCGATGTCATCACCATCGAGCACATGCGCAAGATGAAAGACCGCGCCATTGTCTGCAATATCGGCCACTTCGACAGTGAGATTCAGGTCGCATCGCTGAAGAACCTGAAATGGTTCAACGTCAAGCCGCAGGTCGACGAGATCGAATTCCCCGATCAGAAGCGCATCATCCTGCTGTCCGAAGGCCGCCTGGTCAATCTCGGCAATGCCATGGGCCATCCGAGCTTCGTGATGTCGTCGTCCTTCACCAACCAGACGCTGGCGCAGATCGAGCTGTGGGGCAATCCCGGCAAGTACCAGAAGAAGGTCTACACGCTGCCGAAACATCTCGACGAGAAAGTCGCCCGCCTGCATCTCGACAAGATCGGCGTGAAGCTGACCAAACTTTCGGACAAGCAGTCGAGCTATATCGGTATCCCGGTCAGCGGGCCGTACAAGACCGATCAGTACCGGTACTGATCCGGTTCCGTCACCCTGAGGCGCTCGGCGCGAAAGCGCCGAGCCAGCCAAGTCGGCGGTTGCTGACTTCGACACTTGAATGGGGCGACGGCCCCGGCGACCTCGGCCGGATCCTTGAGGGCCGCTCCGCGGCCAACTCAGGATGACGGTTCACAACGCTTGCCGCTCCACTGCGCCGGTGTTATCTGCGCCTGATGGCTGCGAACCCAATCGAAAACATCCGCAATTTCGCGATTATCGCCCATATCGATCATGGCAAATCGACACTGGCCGACCGGCTGATCCAGTCGACCGGCGGGCTCGAAGCGCGCGAAATGGTCGAGCAGGTGCTCGATTCCATGGATATCGAGCGCGAGCGCGGCATAACGATCAAGGCGCAGACGGTCCGGCTCAAATATCGCGCCCGCGAGGGCAAGGATTACATCCTCAATCTCATCGACACGCCCGGACATGTCGACTTCGCCTATGAGGTCAACCGTTCGCTCGCCGCCTGTGAGGGCTCGTTGCTTGTGGTCGACGCTTCGCAAGGCGTCGAGGCGCAGACGCTCGCGAACGTCTATCAGGCGATCGACAATAATCACGAGATCGTGCCGGTGCTCAACAAGGTCGATCTGCCGGCGGCCGAGCCCGACAAGATCAAGCAACAGATCGAGGACGTGATCGGGCTCGATGCCTCGAACGCCGTTCTAATCTCGGCGAAAACCGGATTGAATATCGGCGAAGTGCTCGAAGCCATCGTGCTTCGTCTGCCGCCGCCCAAAGGCGATCGCTCGGCGCCGCTGAAAGCGCTGCTCGTCGATAGCTGGTACGACGCCTATCTCGGCGTCGTCGTGCTGTTCCGCGTCGTCGACGGCGTCCTCAAGAAAGACCAGCGCATTCGCATGATGGGCACCGGCGCCGCCTATGATGTCGATCGCGTCGGTATTTTCACGCCCAAGCGCGTCGAGCTCGGCGAGCTTGGCCCGGGCGAGATCGGCTTTCTCACCGCCTCGATCAAGGAAGTCGCCGACACGCGGATCGGCGACACCATCACCGACGACAAGAAGCCAGCGGCGGAGCCGTTGCCCGGCTTCCGCCCGGCGATCCCGGTGGTGTTCTGCGGCTTGTTTCCGGTCGACGCCGCGGATTTCGAAGACCTGCGCGCCGCGATGGGCAAGCTCCGACTCAACGACGCGAGCTTCACCTTCGAGATGGAAACCTCAGCCGCGCTCGGCTTCGGCTTCCGCTGCGGGTTTCTCGGTCTGCTCCATCTCGAAATCATCCAGGAGCGGCTCGAGCGCGAATTCAATCTCAACCTGATCGCGACCGCGCCGTCGGTGATCTACAAGATCAAGTTGCGCAACGGCGAGAAGCTGGAAATCCATAATCCGGTCGATATGCCGGATCCGAACCATATCGAGGAAATGCAGGAGCCGTGGATCGAAGCGACGATCCTGACGCCCGACGAATATCTCGGCGCGGTACTCAAACTCTGTCAGGACCGCCGCGGCGAGCAGAAAGAGTTGACCTATGTCGGTAACCGTGCGCTCGCCAAGTACAATCTGCCGCTCAACGAAGTGGTGTTCGATTTCTACGACCGGCTGAAATCCGTCTCGCGTGGCTACGCCTCGTTCGACTATCATCTCACGGATTATCGCCCTGCCGACCTCGTCAAGCTGCAGATGCTGGTCAACGGCGAACCGGTCGACGCGCTGGCGATGCTGGTGCACAGGACGCGCGCCGAGAGCCGCGGCCGCGCCATGGCCGAGAAGCTCAAAGAGCTGATCCCGCCGCACATGTTCCAGGTGCCGATCCAGGCCGCGATCGGCGGCAAGATCATCGCCCGTGAAACCGTGCGCGCCTTCAGGAAAGACGTTACCGCCAAATGCTACGGCGGGGACGTTTCGCGCAAGCGGAAGCTGCTCGACAAGCAGAAAGAAGGCAAAAAGCGCATGCGCCAGTTTGGCAAGGTCGACATCCCGCAGGAGGCGTTTATCGCGGCGCTGAAAGTGGATGTGTGAGTGATGATGTCGTCACTGGAACTTGCCAGCCTCGGGAAGCCGCTAATGTGACTCGGTTCAAAGTCCGCCGGGAATTCTTGTCGCGATATCCAATTCAGCAAGCTGGCGGCCAACAATTCCAAGAGTATTGGATACCAGCGGACCATCTGGCTGAATTTAATAGCAACATCGTCGACATCATCGAGATTGCGCGCGAATTTCGCCGCGAGGAAAAAGCGCCGTGACCATCGTCTCTTTTCCATTGACAATTGTCACTATTGCAGTTACGATCCTCTCCGAAACTCGCTCATGAAGGACGCCTTCGGGATAGCGAGTGCGGTGCCCGCGGGCGGCGTTACGACCGGCTCCCGGGCGTTTTCGGGCATCAGCCTCCCAGCACTACGGACTGGGCCGCGAGGTGCTAGCTGGACTGGGACAGGTTTGGGGTGGGTAACACCCGCACAAAACTGCGCACGCTTCTGCCCCGGGAATGGGGACGACTACAGGATCAGCGCTCCGCCGTGTCCCAGGAAGCATGGCCTGAAGCCGCACCTTGGCGATGAACAGTCCCAAGGAAGAACCGTCAGTGGAACGCCGACAGGCGAGCGCGCCCCAGCGGAGGGTCGGCGCGAGCCGATCTCTTCGTGGCGCGAACCGCACCCGCTGGTGCGGACATGAAACACTAAACACTGCGTCTGTCGGCGCTCCGCTTCCTTCCTTTTTCTTTCGTTTCGTTCTTTCTTCTTCGTCATTGCTGGCATAGCCGTTCGAAGAACGGCGTCACTTCTTATGATCCGGCAACCCATGCGGCTGTGAGGAGTAATCAAAACTTTTGATCAAGCATCAGAGCCGCACGTCACCATGGAACGCCGGATCAAGTCCGGCGGTGACGCGGAGCGTGGGCGCCTCATTGTACGAACTGAAACTATTCGCCATGCGTTTGCGTCCGGCTGCATAACTCGCACGTAAATTCCGGTTGCGAAGGGGCCGATCAACTCTCCGCGATGCTGCCTGTCGTAATGAACTTGCCTTAGTAGAGGTCCATCCTAAAACTGCCGAGCAAGCCGGCCCTTTCGAGTCGGCCTCAAAAAATCTTTGGCTCGCCAGCCGCAATAGGGCCCGGGAACTTGGGCCCGCAATTTGGAGGATCGCCGTGCTCGATCGCGCTTTTGCGTCCACGCATTGCCGTCATCGCCTGGCGACAATCTCGACCGCCTCGCTTCTTGCCATCGCGGCCCTCTTCGCGGAGACGTCCTCCTCCGTTCCCTCGTTCGCCCAGTCATCGCTGGCGGCCGATGCCTGCTCCGGCGATAATGGCGGCCTTACGCTTTCACCGGGATTTTGCGCGACCGTCTTTGCCGACAATATCGGTCACGTCCGCCACATGGCTGTCGCGCCGAATGGCGTGCTTTATGTCAATACCTGGAGCGGCCGCTATTTCCACAACGATACGCCGCCGGTCGGCGGTTTTCTGGTGGCGCTCAAGGATTCAAGCGGCGACGGCAAGGCCCACGTGATCGAGCGCTTTGGCGACGGTGTCGCACAAGGCTCCGCGGGCGGCAGCGGCATCGCATTTTACAACGGCGCGGTTTACGCCGAGCAGAACGACAAGATCATCCGCTATGCCATCCCGGCGGATTCGATTGCGCCTCACGGTTCGCCGGAGATCGTCGTCTCGGGACTGCCGCTCACCGGCGATCACCCCATGCACCCCTTCGTTATTGACGCGCAGGGTCACATCTATGTCGATCTCGGCTCGGCGACTAATTCCTGCCAAGCCGACAACCGCATGCCGGACTCGCTCGGGCACGATCCCTGCACCGAGTTGGAGACGCGCGCCGGCACTTGGCTCTATGACGCCAACAAAACCGGCCAGCCTTTCTCGGCGGCGGAGCGCTACGTCACCGGGTTGCGCAACGGCGAAGGATTCGGTTTCGATTCGTCCGGGCGGCTGTTCGCGACCCAGCATGGCCGCGACCAGCTTTCGCAGAATTTTTCCAAGCTTTACACACCGGCGCAAAGCGCAGAACTGCCGGCCGAGGAAGTCGTGCTGCTGCAAAAAGGCTCGGACTACGGCTGGCCGGAATGCTATTACGACCGCGATCAGCAGAAGCTCGTTTTGGCGCCGGAATATGGCGGCGACGGCGGCAAGAAGATCGGCGTCTGCGCCGACAAGACGACGCCGGTGGCGTCATTTCCCGGCCATTGGGCGCCCAACGATCTCTTGATCTACACCGGCAACGCCTTTCCGGCCGCCTATCACGACGGCGCTTTAGTCGCCTTCCATGGTTCGTGGAATCGGGCGCCGCTGCCGCAGGGTGGTTACAACGTGGTGTTCCAGCCGCTCAAGGACGGCAAAGCTGCCGGCGACTTTATCGTCTTCGCCGACGGTTTCGCCGGTGGGATCAAAGAACCCGGCCAAGCGGCGTTCCGCCCGACCGGGCTCGCGATGGCGCCCGACGGCGCGCTCTTTATTTCCGACGACAAGCACGGCCGGATCTGGCGGGTCACCTATCACGGCGCGGCCGACGCGCCGATCGCGCCGGCGCCGGCGCCCAAATTCGCCGCCGCGAGTGCTGGCCAGCCTGGACCGCCGGAAGGTATCCACCCCGACGCCGGCCGCCCCAGCACTGCTTCCCTGTCGATTCCCCCCGGCGCCACCAAAGACCAAGTCGCGCTCGGCGACAGGATTTTCCACGGCGAGGCGGCTGGCGGCACCTGCAACGGTTGCCATGGTTCGGACGCGCGCGGCGGTCCGCAGGCACCGTCACTCGTGAAGGGCCGCTGGCTGATCGGCGATGGCAGTCTCAAGTCGATAACGGAAACCATCGTCAATGGCGTGCCGAGGCCGCACAATTACGAAGTGCCGATGCCGCCGAAGGGCGGCGCGCAACTGTCGGATTCCGATGTTGCGGCCGTCGCGGCTTATGTCTGGGCGATCGGCCAGACCCGCGGCGGCTCGTAGCGAGCGCCGATTTCGGCGGCTAGTGGATCACGATCGTCGTCGCGCCCATGCCTTCGCGCTCGACGATGCTGTAGAGCGTCGCTGCATTGCCGGGGTCGAGCCGCACGCAGCCGTGCGAGGCCGGTCCGCCAAGCCGCGAAATCTCGTAGGTGCCGTGAATGGCAAAGCCGCCGTAAAAGAAGATCGAATGCGGCATCGGCGAATTGTAATATTTCTTTGAATACCAGCGCCGCGCCAGCATTTGCGGGTGATAGGTGCCGGGCGGCGTGACATAGCCGGCGCGCGCCGTCGAGACCCGCCAAGTGTAGCGCGGCATCCCGTCCACCGTCACCGACATGCGCTGACTGGAACGATCGATATTGACGATGACGGACGCGTCCGCGCGCGTGACGGCGCCGAACACGATGATGCCTAAAGCGGCCGAAGCGCAAAGCACGCGGACGCGAAACGAGCTACGCGAGAAACTGCGCAAAAAACCGAACAAGAAACCGAGCATGACACTTCCCAGCCCTGTTATGCCGCACGGATGCAACCTGAACCAACGATCTAGCTTAGCGCTCAATCGCGCATATTTGTAAAGTTACCGGCGACACGACGGTTAATCGCGAGCGCAAGCGCCATCAAATAAACAACACTCGTCAGACATTAATTGGCAACGATGACAGCCTTCGATCTGTTCAGTATCGGCCATTCCAACATCCCGGCGGATCGCTTTATTGCGATGCAGCGCGCCGCCGGCGCGAACTTGATCGCCGATGTGCGCTCGACGCCGTTCTCTCGCTTCTGTCCTTGGTTTTCGGCGAAGAATCTGGCGCCGCTGCTCGCCAAGGCCGGCATCGGCTACACCGCTTATGGCCTCGAGCTTGGCGGGCGGCCGAACGATTCTGCGCTCTATCGCGACGGCATTGCCGATTTCGAAGCCATGGTGCGGCAGGCGTCTTTCCAGGCCGGACTCGATCGCCTAATCGCGGAAGCGACGCGCTGCCGGGTCTGCATGATGTGCTCGGAGCGCGAGCCGCTCGAATGCCATCGCTGTCTATTGATTGGGCGGGCGCTGGCGGCGCGCGGCCTCACTGTCGGCCACATTCTGCATGACGGCGGTATCGAGCCGCATGCGGTGACCGAACACCGGCTGCTCGCGCTCGAAGGCAATGAAGAAAATCTCTTCGTAACTGGACACGGTGAGCGACTCGCGGCAGCGTATCTTCGCCGCGTCCGCGCCGTCGCCCATCGCAGCAAGCCGGGCGCGTCCGGCAAAACAGCTAAGACGGGTAAGACAAGTCAGTCCGGGGCGGAGAAGAAAGCCGCAAAATAGGAAAAAATAATGCTCGCCCCTTTTCGCTTTCTGCACAGCATGGCGATCGTTGCGGCTGTCTCGGCCGCGGTCATTGCCGGCACCTGTTCCGCGCGCGCGCAAGCCAATGCCGACCCGACGCCACCGGGCACGCTTAATCCGGCGCCGTTGCCGCCGCTCGAAAATCCGAATGCGCCGGGCACGCCGGCCAAGGAATTGTTCGCACGCAAGACCGAGCCCCTCGCCGGACCGGCGCGCTCGATCGGGGGCTATGCCGACGGCTGTCTGTCCGGTGGCGTCGCACTGCCGATCACCGGACCGAACTTGCAGGTGATGCGGCTGTCGCGCAATCGCAATTGGGGCAATCCGGTTCTGATCACTTTTCTTGAGCGCTTCGCGGCGCATGCCAAGCAGGAATGGAACGGGCTCTTGGTCGGCGACATGTCGCAGCCGCGCGGCGGCCCGATGATCTCGGGCCATGCCAGTCATCAGATCGGGCTCGACGCCGATATTTGGTTCACGCCGATGCCGGATCATGTGCAGACGCGCGAGGAGCGCGAAATGAGCGGCGCGGTGAACATGGTGCAGACGGATGGGCGCGACGTCGATCACAAAGTGTGGACGCCCGAGCGCACGGCGCTCATCCGCACCGCGGCAATGGATTCGGCGACGACGCGCATTTTCGTTAATGCCGCGATCAAGAAGGAAATATGCAGCGAGGCCGGATCGGATCGCGCCTGGCTGTCGAAGGTGCGGCCGTGGTGGGGCCATGCCGAGCATTTCCACGTCCGCCTTGCCTGCCCGGCCGACAGCGCGGAATGCAAATCACAGACGCCCCCGGACCCAGGCGATGGTTGCGGCCACGAGCTCGATTTCTGGTTCAAGGAATCGACACTACATCCGGCGCCGCAGCCTACTCCAGCAAAGCCGAGGCCGGCGATGACGCTCGCCGGCCTACCGCCTGCCTGCAAGCAGGTGGTCAACGCGCCGTAAAGTTCGCGGAAGAGAAGCTAAAACCCTGGCGTGCCGAATATCGTGTGCTGCACCGTGGTGGCGGCGTAGATCAGTGCTGCCGCACCAACGGTGATCGCGATCGCGAAAGTCAGCGACATTTCGTCCGGCATTTTGGCCAGCCGCGGCAGGCCGCGCCAAAGAATGTAGAGGCCGTAAAAGCCTAACAACACGAGGAAATGCAGGCCCGGAAGCAACAAAAAGATTCCGGCAAGCCAAACCGGTGTGAACGAGTAGACTGCGAGCTTGAAAGCGTTATCGAAACTGCGCCGGCCGCCGAACATGGGCGCCAGGACCTGAATGACGAGCGCAATGACCAGCACGCTGGCGCAAGCCATCACGTAACCGAAAATCGCGCCAAACAAGCCGTCAAGAAGCGGCGTGCGCGCGATCGCGCCGTTTGGTGCTACAGCGCCGATCAGACAAGCTCCGACAAAGCCGAACAGGCTCGGAATAATCGCGAACAGCGTCACATAGCGTGTCAGCACACAGGCCGGATCGTCATTCTCACGCTCGATCGCCTGCCATTCGGCGCGCGGATCGATGAGGATGGATTTCGCGCGCAATACCGCGTTCATGATGCGAATGCCTTATGCATGCGCCTTGGCTTCCTCGCGCAGCATGGCGGCGCCTTTTTCCGCGATCATCATGGTCGGCGCATTGGTATTGCCGGATGTGATGCTCGGCATCACTGAAGCGTCGATGATACGCAGTCGTTCCAGGCCTGCGACCCGCAGCCGCTCGTCGACCACCATCATCGGATCGCTCGGCAAGCCCATTTTCGCGGTGCCCACCGGATGAAAGATGGTGGTGCCGATATCGCCCGCGGCCTTGATCAAGGCCTGCTCGTCGTCGGGCACTGCGGTACCCGGCAAGTATTCGGCCGGATGAAACGGCGCGAGTGCCGGCTGCGATGCAATGCGCCGGGTCAGCCGAATCGCGCGGGCAGCGATGCGGCGATCATCGTCGGTCGACAGATAGTTCGGCTTGATCGCCGGCGCATCGGACGGATTGGCTGAGCGCAGCCGTACGGTGCCGCGGCTGGTCGGCCGCAGATTGCAGACGCTCGCGGTGAAAGCAGGGAATTTGTGCAGCGGGTCGCCGAACTTATCGAGCGACAGCGGCTGCACATGATATTGCAGATTGGCGCGGTCCTGATCGCTGTCGGAGCGGGTGAACAGGCCGAGCTGCGACGGCGCCATGGTCAAAGGTCCGCGCCGGAACAGCGCATATTCGGCGAGCATGCGCGCGAAGCCGAGCGGTGCGTGATAGCGCTCGTTCAATGTGGTGATGCCGTCGACTTTATAGATCATGCGCAGCTGCAGATGATCTTGCAGGTTCGCGCCGACACCGGGCCGATCGAGCACGACCGGAATGCCGTGCTCTTGCAAATGCGCCGCCGGCCCGACGCCGGAGAGCAGGAGAATTTGCGTCGAACCGATCGAGCCCGCGGCAAGAATGACTTCGCCGCGGCCGCGCGCCATACGCGCTTGGTCGTTTTGCTTCCAGCGCACGCCCGTGGCGCGCTTGCCATCGAAGATGACGCCTTCGACCAAGCAGCCGGTTTCAAGCCGCAAGTTCGGTCGGTCGAGCACAGGCTTGAGAAAAGCGCGCGCTGTCGACACGCGCCGGCCGCGCTTTTGGTTGACGTGAAAGGCGCAGCAGCCTTCGTTGTCGCCGCGATTGAAATCGGGGATGGATTTGATGCCGGCCTGTTCTACTGCCGCGCGGAACGCATCGAGCAAATCCCAGCGCACGCGCGGCGCCGACACCGGCCATTCGCCGCCGGCCGCATGCGCGGCGCTCTCTCCCATAAAGTGATCTTCGTGCTTTCTGAAAAATGGCAGCACGTCGTTCCAGCTCCAGCCATTGAGGCCGAGCTGCCGCCAATGATCGTAGTCCCCCGCCTGTCCGCGCATATAGATCATGGCATTGATGGCGGATGAACCGCCGATCACCTTGCCGCGCGGGTAATTGAGACTGCGGCCGTTCAGTCCCGGTTCCGGTTCGGTCTTAAAGCACCAGTCCGAGCGTGGATTGCCGATGGCGAACAGATAGCCGACGGGAATGTGAAACCAGATCCAATTGTCGCGTCCGCCGGCTTCGAGCACGAGTACGCGCTTACTCGGATCGGCGGACAGCCGATTGGCAAGCAGGCAGCCGGCCGAGCCGGCACCGACAATGATGTAATCGTAGTCGCCGGCGATCGTTTCTATGTCGGGCAAATTCGCTTCCCTTTACGTTGCCCTGCGGCAATATGTTTCCGCGAACATAGCAGCGGGATCAGGCGTGGGAAGGGCCAAAGCTTGTCCCGTCTTGCGCCAGGCCCTATTATTGACAATGCGACATGCGGCGTGCCGTGCGCGCGCCGGATGGGCTCTGAACGACGGTTCTCGGGCCTATCGCAATAACTGTGATTTCATCGCTTGCGGATCACGCGATCCGGCGCGCATTCATTGCGCCCTTACCTGCTTTGGAGAACCGTCGTGCTGAAAAGAACAATCTTTGCGGCTATCGCTGCCGCCATCGTCATCGCCGTTGCGCCGCAGACAGCGTCGGCTCAAGACAAATCCATCACCGTTTTTGCCGCCGCCTCGATGAAGAACGCGCTCGACGACGTCGATGCGGCCCTCACCAAGAAGACCGGCGTCAAGGTCGTCGCCAGCTATGACGCAAGCTCGGCACTGATGAAGCAGATCGAAGCCGGTGCGCCGGCCGATGCGTTCATTTCTGCCGACCTGAAATGGATGGATTACGGCTCGCAGAAAAAACTGATCAACGACGACACGCGGGTCAATCTCCTCGGCAATACGCTTGTGCTGATCGCGGCCAAAGATTCCAAGATCGACAACGTCGCCATCAAGCCGGGCTTCGATCTCGCCAAGCTCGCCGGCGACGGCCGCATCGCAACCGGCGACGTCAAGGCTGTGCCGGTCGGCATTTATGCGCAGGCCGCGCTGCAAAAGCTCGGCGTCTGGGATGCGGTCGAGCCGAAAATGGCAATGACGCAGAATGTGCGCGCCGCGCTGACGCTGGTCGCGCGCGGCGAGGCGCCGCTCGGCATCGTCTATTCGACCGATGCCAAGGTCGAGCCCGGCGTTAAAGTTGTCGCCACGTTCCCTGAAGATTCGCACGATCCGATCATCTATCCGGTCGCCGCGACGGCAAATGCGAAGCCGGATGCAACGGCCTATCTGGCCTTCCTCCGCTCGGCCGCGGCAAAGACGATCTTCGAGAATTACGGCTTTGCCGTTCTGATGAAGCCGACATCGTAGAGTGCAGCCGGACGGGCCTCTATTTTGTTCGATCTTACACCCGCCGATTGGACTGCGATCGAACTGACGATCCGCATCTCCGTTGTCGCCACGCTCTGCGCACTGCCGTTCGGCCTCGGCTTCGGCTGGCTGCTCGCGCGCAGAAAATTCTGGGGCAAGTCCGTCCTCGACGGGCTTGTCCATCTGCCGCTCGTGATGCCGCCGGTCGTGACCGGCTATCTGCTGTTGATCTCGTTCGGACGAAAAGGTCCGATCGGCGCGCTTCTCTATGAGTATCTCGGCATCGTGTTCTCGTTCCGCTGGACCGGTGCCGCGCTTGCCTGCGGCATCATGGGCTTTCCGCTGATGGTGCGTCCGATCCGGCTTGCCCTCGAAGCCATCGACCGCAAGCTCGAGGACGCTGCCTCCACGCTCGGCGCCAACGGCGGCTTGGTGTTTCTGACCGTGACGCTGCCCCTCGCTTTGCCGGGAATCATTGCCGGTGTCGTCTTGTGTTTCGCGCGTGCGCTCGGCGAATTCGGTGCCACCATCACCTTCGTCTCCAACATCCCGGGCGAGACGCAGACCATTTCGGCGGCGATCTTCACTTTGACTCAAGTTCCCGGCGGCGACGCAGCCGCCGGACGATTGGTATTGATTTCAATTGCGCTCGCTTTTGCGGCTTTGTTCGCGTCGGAATGGCTCAGCCGCCGTGCCGCCATCCGCTTCCACGGAGACTGATCGTGCTCGCGGTCGACGTGGAAAAGAAGCTCGGCGCGCTCAAGCTGAACGTCAAATTCGAAGCCACGAATGGCGCGACCGCTTTGTTTGGTCCGTCCGGCGCCGGCAAGACCTCCGTCATCAATATGATTGCTGGCCTTGTCGCGCCGGACCGCGGCGTGATCTCGCTCGATGATGCGGTGCTGTTCGATTCGGTCAAAGGCATCGACGTGCCGCCGCACCGGCGCCGCGTTGGCTATGTGTTTCAGGAAGGACGGCTGTTTCCGCATCTCTCGGTGCGGCAGAATCTCGACTATGGCCGCCGCATGAGCGGTGTGGCGCGCGACGACGGTGAATTCGCCCGCATCGCCAAGCTGCTCGATATCGGCCACCTGCTCGATCGGAGGCCTGGAACATTGTCCGGCGGCGAACGCCAGCGCGTCGCCGTCGGCCGTGCGTTGTTGATGCGACCGAAGCTCCTTCTGCTCGACGAGCCGCTCGCCTCGCTCGATGCCGGCCATAAGCGCGAAATCCTGCCCTATCTGGTGCGGCTGCGCGACGACGCCGGCATCCCGATCGCCTATGTCAGCCACTCTCCCGAGGAAGTGCGCCGGATCGCGACGACTGTCGTGCGGCTCGATGGCGGTTCCGTCGTGGCAACCGGCGGGCCCGAGCTCCTGAAGGACGCTGAAGCCGACATATTTGCCTGATGCCATGGCGAGCTCTGGCTTCACATTCGGCGAAGTCAGGCATGAGGAATAGCGTGTTGTCCTGCCGGTCCGCGGGTGCCAATGGTTCGCGATGGATGATTCTCCGGCGCTGACGGCTCAATTTGCGACGTCCAAGCATCCGACAGTCCTTGGCGTCGTTTGCGGAGCGGGCGCGGCTTTATGCTGGGCGGCGGGCTTTGTCGCTGCACGGCACGGCATTCTGATCGGGATGTCACCCCTGGTTCTCGCGCTGCACCGCTATGTTTGGGCGGGGCTCGTGCTCATTCCCGTCGCCGCCATCGGCGATTTCGGCGATCTCGGCCGCGTCGGTCTGTGGCGCGCGGTCGCCATCACACTGTTCGGCGGCTTGCCGCTCGCGCTGTGGAGCTATTACGGCTACGTCTATGTGCCGCTTGGCCACGGCGCGATCATTCAGCCGTCATGCGCGGCGCTTGGCGGTCTCGTCCTCTCGAGCCTGGTTCTCAGCGAGAAACTGCCGCCGCGGCGCATCCTCGGCGGTCTCGCGATGGTTGCCGGTCTCGTTATCATCGGCATCGAGGCGCTGCATACGATGGGCGCGCATGGCTTCCTCGGCGACATGATGTTCGTTGCCGCGGGCTCTTCCTTTGCGATCTTCGGCATGCTGCTGAGACTATGGCGCATTTCGGCTATGCCTGCGGTAGCGCTGACCAGCATCGTCTCGCTCGCCGGTTTGCCGCTGCTGTTTTTCTGCTTCGATAATTTTTTGGCTGCCGGATTTTTGCCGAACCTGCTGCAGGCGATCGTGCAAGGCGTCTTCGCCGGCGCCGGCGCGGTGTTCCTATTCACTCGCGCCGTGATTTTGCTCGGCGCCGGCCGCGCCGCGCTGTTTCCCGCTTTGGTGCCGCCGTTCACGCTCTTGATCGGCTTTATCGCGCTCGACGAAGCGCCCAGCATCTCGCAACTGATCGGCCTTGTCGTTGTCGTTATCGGCTTTTGGCTGGCGCAGAGGAACTAAAGATTTTTCGCCTCATGCCGCCTTGCGGCTCGTCAGAAACTCGCCCATGCGGTCGAGCGCCTTCAAAATATTCTCGGTCGAGTTGGCATAGGACACCCGCATATAGCCTTCGCCGAGAACGCCGAAATCCGGGCCGCCAATCAGTGCGATGCCGGCGTCTTCAAGGAGCGCCGAGGCCAGTGCCTTCGCTTTCCAGCCGGTACGCTTGATATTGGGAAACGCGTAGAACGCGCCTTTCGGCGTGGCGCAGGACGTGCCGGGAAGCTTGTTCAAGCCGGCAACGACGATTTTGCGCCGCGTGTCGAATTCGGCGACCATTTTGTGCGCCTCGTCCTGCGGTCCGGTCAGCGCGGCAAGGCCGGCATATTGCGCCGAGGCATTGACGCAGGAATGCAGGTTCACCGCGAGCTTGCGGGCGAAGTCGTAAAGCTTTCCCGGCCAGATCGCATAACCGAGCCGCCAGCCGGTCATCGCATAGGTCTTCGACCAGCCATTGAGCAGGATCAGGCGATCGCGGATCGACGGATAAGACAACAAGCAAACATGCTTTTCGCCGTCATAGACCATGTGGTCGTAGATCTCGTCCGACATCACCGCGACATCGGGAAAGCGCTCCAGCCCGGCGATGAGCTTATCGACCTCGGCCTTCGGCGTCACACCGCCGGTCGGATTGGCCGGTGAATTGAGAATGAGTAGCCGCGTCTGCGGCGTGATCAGCTTAAGTGTTTCTTCCGCGGAGAAAGCGAAACGGTTTTCCTCGCGAATCGGCACCGGGATCGGCCGCGCGCCGGTATATTCGATCATCGAGCGATAGATCGGAAAGCCCGGATCGGGATAGAGAATGTCGACGCCCGGCTCGCCGAACATCAGGATCGACATGAACATGGTCGGCTTGCCGCCGGGCATGATCATCACGTTGTCCGGCGACACGCTGACGTTGAAGCGCTTGTGCAGATCGGCGGCGACGGCTTCACGGAGCGGCACAATGCCGACTGCCGGCGTGTAACCGTGATGGCCGTCGCGCAGCGCTTTCACCGCCGCCTCGACGATGAAATCCGGGGTGCGGAAATCGGACTGACCGATGCCGAGATTGATGATGTCGCGACCTTGCGCCGCAAGCTGCATGGCGCGCGCCAGCACGGCGAAGGCGTTTTCTTCGCCGATGCGGTCGAGGGCGGCGACGGTTTTCAGCATGGCATTTTCCCCCGGACTTATTGGTCCGGCAGTTCAGCCCAACCTTGGGTCAAATGCAAATCTGCAAACAGAACGCGAAAAGCCCCGGACGATGTCCGGGGCTTCCATCGCACTCACACGACAGGCGCGAAACGCTTAGCGGCCGAGGCTGAAAGCAGCGCCGGATTCCTCCGACTCCAGAGTTCCGGTACGGCCGGCCGAAAAATCCGGATAGTGCAGCGCCGGGCCGTATTGATAGGCCTCGTCGCCGACGTAACCCTGCGTCTGCAGCAGCTCGTTCTGCACGCGCTGATGCGGGCGCTGCGCGAAAGCCGGCGTCGCAAGCATGGCAACCGCAATGGCGCCGAGCGCCAATTTGATCTTGAGCGACTTCATGAGGAATCTCCCGTCTACAACATCACCCTTGCCCGCTTACGTAACGGAGATTCGGCATTGCACAATGGTCAATCGTCTCACAAATTTGTCATGTGAATCAGTCATTTAACGGGAAATTTATGCGCCGATTTACCCCTGTCTTTTGCGGCGCGATAAAGCCGTGCCGCCTTTGCTTCCGGGCCAAAGCTCCGCCGTGAGCGATGGCCGATTTTATATCGCGGGAGGTGCAGATTTTTTCGCTGCCACGGCGTTAAATCGAAGGAACAGCCGCGTGCGGAACCGGCCTTGCGGAAATCGCAAAGCAGGTATCCTGCGCTTTGGGGAATAAAATTAATTGGAGGCGGCGATGGGCAATAACGGCACGAATCGACAAGGTCATCGCCTGCGCTCGCAATTGTGGTTCGACAATCCGGACAATCCCGGCATGACCGCGCTCTATCTCGAGCGCTATCTCAATTACGGGCTGACCCGCGAAGAGCTGACATCCGGCCGGCCGATCGTCGGCATTGCGCAGACCGGTTCCGATCTGTCGCCGTGCAATCGCCATCACCTCGAGCTCGCGCAGCGCGTGCGCGCCGGTATCCGTGATGCCGGCGGCGTCGCCTTTGAGTTTCCGGTGCATCCGATCCAGGAAACCGGCAAACGGCCGACCGCGGCGCTCGATCGTAATCTCGCTTATCTCGGCTTGGTCGAAGTGTTGTTCGGCTATCCGCTCGACGGCGTGGTGCTGATGACCGGTTGCGACAAGACGACGCCCGCATGTTTGATGGCGGCCGCAACTGTCAATACGCCGGCAATCGTGCTCTCCGGCGGGCCGATGCTCGATTATGTCCGCGACGGCAAGCTATTGGGGTCGGGCACTTTGATCTGGCAGGCGCGCGAGGATCAGGCGGCGGGCAAGATCACCTACGAGGAATTCATCGATATCGTTTCCGACTCCGCGCCGTCCATCGGCCATTGCAATACGATGGGCACGGCGTCGACCATGAACGCGCTCGCCGAGGCGCTTGGCATGTCGCTTCCCGGCTGTGCTGCGATCCCCGCGCCTTATCGCGAGCGCGCACAAATGGCTTATGCGACCGGCCTGCGCGCCGTGGAAATCGTGCGCGAAGATCTGAAACCTTCGGATATTCTGACGCGCGCCGCGTTCGAGAATGCGATTATCGCCTGCTCCGCCATCGGCGGGTCGACCAATGCGCCGATCCATATCAATGCCATAGCCCGTCATATCGGCGTTGAGCTTGCGATCGAGGATTGGGAGAAGGTCGGTTATGACGTGCCGCTCCTCGTCAACATGCAGCCGGCCGGCGCTTTTCTCGGCGAGGATTATTATCGCGCCGGCGGATTGCCTGCCGTGATGCACGAATTGCTTGGCGCAGGAAAGCTCCACGGTGATGCGCTTACCATCAACGGCCGCACCATCGCGGAGAACGTGGCGCCGGCTAAAGTGAACAATCCCGAAGTCATCTGGCCCTATCAGAAGCCGATGAAGCCGCAGGCTGGGTTCAAGATCCTGCACGGCAATCTGTTCGACAATGCGGTAATGAAAACGAGCGTGATCTCGGACGAGTTCCGCAGCCGCTATCTGAGCAATCCGAAAGATCCCAACGCTTTCGAAGGCCGCGCCGTCGTGTTCGATGGCCCCGAGGATTACCACAAGCGCATCGACGAGTCCGCGCTCGGCATCGACGAGCACACGATCCTGTTCATGCGCGGCACAGGCCCGATCGGCTATCCGGGCTCGGCGGAAGTCGTGAACATGCAGCCCCCGGCGGCTTTGATCAAAAAAGGCGTCACTGCGCTGCCTTGCATTGGCGACGGGCGGCAGTCGGGCACATCCGGCTCGCCGTCCATCCTCAACGCGTCGCCGGAAGCCGCGGCCGGTGGCGGGCTTGCATTGCTCAAGACCGGCGACCGTGTGCGCGTCGACCTCAACAAGGGCACCGCGGATATTTTGGTCTCGGCCGAAGAATTGGCCGCGCGCGCTGCGTTATTACAGAAGAACGGCGGTTATCATTATCCGCCGAGCCAGACGCCGTGGCAGGAAATCCAACGTGCTATGGTCGATCAGCTCGGCAGCGGCATGGTGCTCAAACCTGCGGTGAAATATCAGCGGGTAACGCAGAAATTCGTGCCGCGCGATAATCACTGATCATTCGTCCAATCGATGCGTATTGAATCGATGCCTGCTGGGGATTTGCCATGACCACGAACCGCCCTTCGGCCGCCGACAAGCGGAAGACCTTCCGTAAACTTCACGAATCCGGTTGTTTCGCCATTCCCAATCCGTGGAATGTCGGCAGCGCGCGCTATCTGCAGGGACTGGGTTTCAAAGCGCTGGCGACGACAAGCTCGGGCTACGCGCATTCCGAAGGCTTTGCCGACGGCGCCCAGAGTCGCGATCAGGTGCTGGCGCATTTCCACGAACTGGCGGCGGCGGCCGACGTGCCGCTTAACGCCGATTTCGAGAATGGCTTTGCCGACGATCCCAACGGCGTCGCCGAGAATGTCACGCGTTGCGTCGCGACCGGCGTCGCCGGGCTTTCGATCGAGGATTCGCCGAATGATGGCGTGCTGCCGCTCTACGATCTCGATACGGCCGTGGCGCGCGTCAAAGCGGCGCGCGCCGCGATCGACCGTGCCGGCGGCGATGTCGTGTTCACCGCGCGCGCGGAAAATTTCGTCCGCGGCGTCAACGATCTCGATGACGCCATCCGCCGCCTGAAAGCCTATGCTGCGGCCGGCGCCGATTGCCTCTATGCGCCCGGCATCAAGACGCGCGACCAAATCGAGGCCGTGGTGAAGGCGGTCGCGCCGAAGCCGGCGAATTTCCTCAATGGCGGAGCCTTCGGCTTCACCGTGGACGATATCGCCGCCATGGGCGTGCGCCGGATCAGCGTCGGCGGATCGCTCGCCCGCGTCGCCATGCACGCCTTCATCCGCGTCGCCACCGATATCGCCAAACACGGCAAATTCGACGGCTTTGATGGGCTGATCACGAATACCGAGCTGAACAAGTTTTTCGATGCCGATCGCAAGCAGAGCGCACCATGACCAACGATTTCGAGCCACATCCGCAGACCGGCCAGCCCATCGGGCTCAAGGTCAATCCGAGCCCCGCGCCGCATCCGGGTCCGGTCGTGCTTAAAGGCCGTTATGGGCGGCTGGAGAAGCTCAAGCCCGAACACGCCGCAGATTTGTGGAAGGCATTCGGCGGCCACGATCACGTCTGGACCTATATTTCCACCGATGGTCCGTTCGCGAGCGAAGCCGAGTTCACGCCCTTCATCGCCATGCGCGCGGCAGCCGAAGACCCTTATGCCTATGCGATCATCGATCTTGCCGATCGTGCCGTCGGCTATCTCACGCTGTTGCGCATCGTGCCGCATAATCGGGTGATCGAGGTCGGGCACGTGCTCTATTCACCAGCGCTGCAGCGCACGCCGCTCGGCACCGAAACTCAATACCTGTTGGCGCGTTACATATTCGAGACGCTGGGTTACCGCCGCTATGAGTGGAAGTGCAATTCGTTGAATGCGCCGTCGCCGCGCGCCGCGCTGCGTTACGGCTTTGTCTATGAAGGAACCTTTCGTCAGCACATCATTGCCAAAGGCCGTAATCGCGACGACGCCTGGTTCTCGATGCTCGACAGCGAATGGCCGGAGCGCAAGCGTAATTTCGAGCGCTGGCTCGCGCCGGAAAATTTCGACGGTGAGGGCAAGCAGAGAGTCAGTTTGGCGGAACTGAACAGGAGCATGACATGAGCGGCAGAGTGCAGAACAAAGTCGCGCTGGTCACGGCGGCCGGGCAGGGCATCGGTCGAGCCATCGCCGAGGCGCTGATTGCCGAGGGCGGCATTGTCATTGCGACCGATGTCGCCGACGACAAGCTTGCCAGTCTCAAGGCCAAGGCACGCCAGAAACTCGACGTGCTGTCGCAGGCGAGTGTCGATGCTTTGGCGAAGTCCGTCGCCGCCGAATTCGGTGCGCTCAATATCCTCGTCAATTGTGCGGGTTTCGTCGCTAACGGCTCGGTGCTCGATTGTACCGACAAGGATTGGGATTTCTCCTTCGACCTCAACGTCAAGTCCATGCACCGCATGATCAAGGCGTTTCTGCCGGCGATGCTGGCGAAAAAGTCCGGCTCGATCGTCAATATTTCCTCGGCGGTATCTTCGATCCGCGGCGTGCCGAACCGCTACGCCTATGGCGCGACCAAAGCCGCCGTGATCGGGCTAACCAAGTCCGTCGCCGCCGATTTCATCAAGCAGGGCGTCCGGTGCAACGCCGTTTGCCCGGGCACAATCGAATCGCCGTCGCTCGAAGAGCGCATCGCCGCGCAGTCGAAGGCAACCGGACAATCGCCCGACGCGGTGCGGCAGGCTTTCATCGAACGCCAGCCGATGGGTCGGCTCGGCAAGGCTCAGGAAGTCGCGGCGCTCGCCCTCTTTCTTGCCAGCGATGAAGCGAGCTACATTACCGGCCAAGCCCATCTCGTCGACGGCGGGATGGCGCTCTAGCGCTGCGGGTCTCGACGGAAAACAGAAATGCATATTCTCATCACCGGCGCCGCCGGCATGATCGGGCGCAAGCTCACGGCGCGCCTGGTCGAAGATAAATCGCTCAACGGCGAGCCGATCGAAGCGCTCACGCTGATCGACGTGGTTGCGCCGCGACGGCCGGACAAATTCATCGGCAAAGTCGAAACCGCGGCGGCCGATATCGCCGATCCGAACGCCGTGCGCGCGGCGGTCGCCGGCCGGCCGGACGTGGTCTTTCATCTCGCCGGTGTCGTATCGGCCGAAGCCGAGCTTGATTTCGAAAAGGGCATGCGGGTCAATCTCGACGGCTCGCGCACGTTGTTCGAAGCGGTCCGCGCCGTCGGTGACGGCTACAAGCCGCGCTTGGTTTTCTCGTCGTCAATCGCGGTGTTCGGCGCCCCGTTTCCATCCGCCATCGCCGACGATTTTTTTCTCACGCCGCTGACCTCCTATGGCACGCAGAAGGCGATGGTCGAACTGCTGCTCTCCGATTACACGCGGCGCGGCTTTATCGGCGGCATCGGCATAAGACTGCCCAGCATCGTGGTGCGGCCCGGCCGGCCGAACAAGGCGGCCTCCGGGTTCTTCTCCTCGATCATCCGCGAGCCGCTCGCCGGCGAAGAGGCCTTGCTTCCGGTCGAGGACAGCGTGCTGCATTGGCACGCGAGCCCGCGCGCGGCCGTGGGCTTTCTTATCCATGCGGCAGGGCTCGATGCGGCAAAGCTCGGCCCCCGGATCAATCTCACCATGCCGGGCGTCTGCTGTACCGTCGGTGAACAGATCGCCGCGTTGCGCCGAATCGCCGGTGACAAGGTCGCGGCCCGCATCCGCCGCGAGCCGGACCCGCTGGTCGCCCGCATCGTTGCCGGCTGGCCGAGCCGCTTTGATCCCTCGCGCGGCGTGGCGCTCGGCTTCAAGGCCGAGGCCTCGTTCGACGACATCATCCACGCCCATATTGCCGATGAATTGGGCGGTAAGATCGCGGCCTGAAGCGGCCGATTCCGGCTGGTTTTCCGCCGACACTCGCCGCCAAGGGCCGGTTCCCGCATCCGGGTTTATACGCATGGCCGGGCATTGCCCGTACGCGCGCCGTTTGCTTGCGTTGGCCGCTCTTATGCTTACATTGCTGGCACAAGTTCCGATCATCGCTCACTCTCATCATGACCTATGTCGATGCGGCCTGCGCGCCGTTGCGTAAGACCGGCCAGATCAAGATTCACGGCGCCAGTGCCTTCGCAGGCATGCGCAAGGCCGGCCAGCTCGCCGCCAAGTGCCTCGATATGCTGGTTGGCGAGATCAAACCGGGCGTGACCACCGAGCGCATCGACCGGCTGGTGTTTCAGTTCGGCATGGATCACGGCGCCATGCCGGCGACGCTGATGTATCGCGGCTACCGCAAGTCGACCTGTACGTCGGTCAACCATGTGGTCTGCCACGGCATTCCGAGCGACAAGCCGCTGCGCGAAGGCGACATCGTCAATGTCGATGTGACCCTGATCCTGAACAATTGGCATGGCGATTCCAGCCGCATGTATCCGGTCGGCGAGATTCCGCGCCGCGCCGAGCGGTTGATCGAAGTCACCTATGACGGCATGATGCGCGGCATCGCCGCGATCAAGCCCGGCGCCACGACCGGCGATATCGGCCAAGCCATCCAAACTTTCGTCGAGGCCCAGCATATGAGCGTGGTACGCGATTTCTGCGGCCACGGCCTCGGCCAGCTGTTTCACGACGAGCCGAATATCGTTCACATCGGCCGGGCCGGCGAGGGCATCGTGCTCAAGCCCGGTATGTTTTTCACCGTCGAGCCGATGATCAATCTCGGCCGCCCGCATGTGAAAGTGCTGTCCGACGGCTGGACCGCGGTGACGCGCGACCGTTCGCTGTCGGCGCAGTTCGAGCATTCGGTCGGCGTGACCGAAACCGGCGTCGAGATTTTCACGCTGTCGCCGGCTGGATTGGACAAGCCTCCGTATCGGGCGTGACGCGGCCGCGGCCGGATTGCAAATTTTGCCAATCCGGGCATTCTTGGTCGAGCCCTAGGGTTGCTTGCAGAAATCCCGCCTGTGAAAATGCCGGAAAAGACCAGCGAGAGCGACCGCGGCTTAGCTGACGCCCCGCACTATCACGGCCATCGCGAGCGTCTGCGCGACCGATTTCGCGAAGCTGGCCCTGACGCCCTGTCCGACTACGAGCTCCTCGAGCTTTTGTTGTTTCGCGCCATGCCGCGGCGCGACGTCAAGCCTTTGGCTAAATTGCTATTGGCGAAATTCGGTTCTTTCGCCGAAGTGATCTCGGCGCCGGAGCAGCGCCTCTCCGAAGTCAAAGGCCTCGGCGCAGCCGGCGTGACCGAGCTTAAAATCGTGCAGGCGGCGGCGAGCCGATTCCTGCGCGGCGCGGTGACCAAGCGGCCGGTGTTGTCGTCATGGTCGAGCGTGCTCGATTATTGCCGCGGCGCGCAAGCTTTCGCCGACCGCGAGCAGTTTCGCGTCTTGTTCCTCGACAAGCGCAATCAGCTCATCGCCGACGAGGTGCAGCAGACCGGCACGGTCGATCACGCGCCGGTCTATCCGCGCGAAGTGGGCGCTCGAACTGTCGGCGACCGCAATCGTCCTGGTGCACAATCACCCGTCCGGCGACCCGACCCCGTCGCAGGCTGATATTCAAATGACCAAGCAGATCATCCAGGTCGCCAATCCACTCGGCATCGCCGTGCACGACCACATCATCGTCGGCAAGGACGGGCACGCAAGCTTGAAAGGGCTGAAGCTGATCTAGGGCGAGGCGCCACTTTGCCAAAAACCTCGAACGGCCTTGGAACTGACTCATCTTCGAGCCCGCAACTCCTCATAGCGCCAATGCCGCAAGCTGGGCAACTCTGCTTTCGGCGCTGCTGGCTTTTTGCGGCGGCGGCCTTTTGCTTCTGCAATATTCGCAGAACGCTGTGGCGCAAAGCCAGAACGGCATCCACGCCGGCTGGGTGACGCTGTTCGACGGCAACAATCTCGTTGGAAGCTGGACGAGGACGGTGTCGTTATCGCCGACAGCGGCAACGGCTTTCTGGTGTCGAAGACTGCCTATACCGACTTCCGGCTTCGCGCCGAATTCTGGCTCGAGGACAGAACCAATAGCGGCATCTTCATCCGCTGCACCGGTCCCGCCAGCGTGACGGGCAAGACCGCTTACGAGGTGAATATCTGGGACACCCGTCCGAAGCAGAAATACGGCACCGGCGCTATTGTCGACGTCGCTGCGGTCGATCCGATGCCGCATGCCGGCGGCAAGTGGAACACCTACGACATCACTGCGAAGGGCGATACGTTTACCGTGGTCCTCAACGGAAAAAAGACCGTGGACGGCGCTAAGGAGGACAAATTCGTCTCCGGCCGGATTGCGCTTCAGCACGGCATGGGCGCGACCGACGACAAAGGCGTCGTCAAATTCCGCAAGGTGGAAATCAAGCCGCTCTAGACCTTGATCCAGTTCAATTGAATCGGATCAAGATCTAGATTCTTAGTTGGAGCATAATCTTTTTCCGAAAACCGGTTTCCACTTTTCGGGACCATGCTCTAGCGGGTGGGATGTCTCGGCCGCGGTTCAGCCGCGGCCGATTGCTTTGCTCATAATTGCCGCCGCATCCGCAGGCGCGCTGTCGGCGGCCCAGGCCACATAGCGGTCTGGGCGGACGAGAATGAGTTTGACTTCATAAGCGATGCGGCCGTCGGCAAAGCTGTCGCGGACGATTCTCAGCGGCACGCCGAGCATGCGCGCCGCCTTTTCAAACGACGCCGCGGTCTGGCCGTCGCCATCGAACGCAAACAACGTGAAATCCGGGCCGAGCTCTTCGAATACATTGCGGCCGGAGGACAGAAGCTGCGGCGGCAGATGATGACCGGCGCGCGCCTTGAACGTGTGCGAGCCATGCGCGCTCGACGCGCCGCCCGGCGGCCCAAACACGATCGGCGAACCTTCGTAATTCGGCTCGTAGGTCAGGACGCGCGGCGCGGCCGCATTGGCGTGCTCCTGCCAAGCCTTTTCGAATTCGGCGAGATCGCGTTCGGGGCTATGGCGCGCCATGAATTCCTTGTCGCGCCGGATGCCGGCCTCGATGAAGTCCTCCGCGGTCTCCTTGAAGATCGGCCGGCGCTCTTCGGTGTAGGTTTGCAAGAGTGCGTCGCTGCCCCAGCCTTTGAGTTTGGCGGCGAGCTTCCAGCCGAGATTGACCACGTCGTCGAGCCCGTTGTTGAGACCATAGGCGCCATAGGGCGGATGCGAATGCGCGGCATCGCCGGCAATGAAGATACGGCCGACCTGATATTTCTCGGCAACCGCGATGCGCAGATCCCAGAAGCCGACATAGTCGAAATCGGCGGCGAATTTGAAGCCGGCCGCCTTTTCTAAGAGCCCGTGGAAATCGTAATTCTCCCGCGTCGTGTCGGCCGGCACCGGCGAATGAAAGAACCAGCTTTCGCCGACATCGACCCGGCCGAAGAACTGCCAATAGCCTTTGAGGTCGGGGTGCAGCACGCGATAGGTCGACCGCGGCGGAAAGCGCTCGAGCTTCTCGTGCAATTCGCGCGAACGAAACAGCGCCAGCACCATCAGCTCTTCGAAATCGGCGCCGGCGCGTTCGATGCCGGCCTGGTTGCGCACAGTGGAGTGGCCGCCGTCGCAGCCGATCACATAGTCGGCCTCCAGGATCTCGCGGCCCGATCCGCCCTCGTCGACGCAGACGATGCGCACGCCGTTGCCGTCTTGCGTGACGGTCTCCGCCATCCAGCCGAAGCGCGCCTCGACATCGGCCAGCTGCGCTATTCTTTTGCGCAGCACATATTCACCCTGATATTGCGGCAGCCGTTCGTTGTCCCGGAAATAATAGGAGTTGACGATCTCGCGCAGCGGCGGCGCGTACCAGTATTTGTTGTTGAGGTCATGATAGGCAACGATGCCGCTCATCGGATAAGACTGAGGCAGCATGCGCGCGGCCTTCAGCTCTTCGGCGACGCCCCAGAAATAAAAATGCTCGGCGGAGCGCTGCGTCAGGTTCTGGCCTTTGGGGATGCGCTGCGGGTCGAGCTTGCGCTCGACCACACCGCAGGAAATGCCGCGCTGGCCGAGCTCGACTGCAAGTGCAATGCCAACGGGGCCACCGCCGACGATGGCGACCTGATAGTGCTTCTTCATTTCACTTTTCTTGCTTGAGGGGACTCGCTGACTGGCTTGCACCGGTCACTGCCGCACCAGCAGAACCGGAGTGGAGGATTCGGGCACGCGCTGCCAGGTATTGGCGTCATTTTGCTCGAACTGCCAAGTCTGCCCGTTGGGCGAAATCAGCATCAATTCGCCTTCGTCCATGCGCCAGCCGGTGGGGCTGAAGCGCATGGCCGAGGCGTCGCAGCCCGGCTTGACCTTGAGTGCCAGAACATCGCCGACGAGTGAATTGTTCGCCAGCGTCAGTATGCAGATCGGCTTGCCGGCGCCGCGCGTGACCGCCCAATCGCCCGCAACGTCGTTTGCCGAAAGCTGCGGCGCCGAAGTCGCCGCTTGCAAAATGTAGCGGCCTTCTTCCGGCGTGAAGCCGTCATACATGCCGGTCTCGACTTCCGACAAATCCACCACCGAATTGCCGCTGGCGTCGAGAAGACGGAGGCTGCCGAAATTGTCGACCGACCAAGCGACCATGCTCTTGGTCGAAGGGAACAGACTTGGGCAGTTCTTGTCGATATCGAGCTTGTAGCCGTTCGGGGCCGTATCGGCACGGAGGTTGAAATGGCAGATCTTGTCGTGGTCGGCGTTGGAGAATTCCCAGGCGCCGATCATGTTGTGAACGGTATCGCCCGCGGAATTCTGCGGCGCGGCGCTTTGAGTTGTGGCGTCCGGCGGGGTGCTCGGCGCGGCATTTTGTGCGTCTTGCTGCGGGTTTTGCGCAACAGCCGAGCCGGCAAACAGGCTCACCGCAATCGTCATCACAATAATACCAAAGCGATACATGTGGAACTCTGCCGAACCGCTCACAATGGACTAAACGCTAGCATGCAAGCACCGCGCCGTCATGCCGAGGCCGGGCATGACAGGAGTGCGGACGCGTCGGGTTCCTCAGCTTTTCCAAGCTCGCCATGGCGTTTCCGCAACCGGCGTCAGCGGCGGCCTGCCGGCAGCCCAGGCGGCGATGTTGTCGACGACAAGCTGATCCATCTTGTCGCGCGTGTAGACCGAGGCCGATCCGACATGGGGCAACAGCACCACATTGTCCATCGCGATCAATTCCGCCGGCACCTGCGGTTCTTTGGCAAAGACATCAAGCCCCGCCGCCAGGATGCGTTTGTCGGCAAGCGCCTTGATCAGGGCCGGCTCGTCAATCACGGAGCCGCGCGCCATGTTGATGACGATGCCGTCCGGTCCGAGTGCGTCGAGCACCTCGGCATTGATCATGTTCTGCGTTGATGCGCCGCCAGGCACGATCACCATCAGCGTATCGATATCGCGCGCCATGTCGATCAGGTTCGGGTAGTGGCGATAGGCAAGTTCAGGCCGCTTCGTGCGCGTGTGATAGACGACTGGCACGCCGAAAGCGACGAGCCGCCGGGCAATGGCCTGGCCGATTGCACCCATGCCAACTATGCCCACCTTGCGGTTGCGCAACGTCGCTTTGGTCAGATGAAAGCTTTTCTCCGGCCATTTGCCGGCCCGCAGATAGCGCTCCGCCTGTGGCAGTTCGCGCACGGTGCAGAGCAGGAGCCCGAGCGCGGTGTCCGCCACTTCTTCGGTGAGCACTTGTGGCGTGTTGGTGACGGTGATGCCGTGCGCGCCGGCCCATTTGGCGTCGATATGGTCATAGCCGACGCCGAAGCTCGATACGATCTGAAGCTTTGTGAAACGTGACAGGAACGTTTCGGAAAGTTTCTCAACGGGGACGCAAATCGCGATCGCGCTTACACCGGCATTCGCCGCGTAGAACGCTTGGCGATCTTTGGCTTCCGCTGCCTTATGAACGGTACAAATCGCTTCGAGGCCGCGCACGACGAGCGGCTTGAGCGGGCCTATCAATACGACATCCGGCTTTGCGGCCATGCTGCATCCCTACACCAAGAGGCTCACAGGCTGTTCGATCAGAGTTTTGATGGCGGCGAGGAGTTCCGCGCCGAGCGCGCCGTCGAGAACGCGGTGGTCGCAGGACAGCGTGATGCTGATCATGCTGGCAAACGCAACGCCGCCGTCTTCTTTTTCCACCGCCTGCCGCCGCGCTGCGCCGACCGCAAGGATGGTCGCATGCGGTGGATTGATGATCGCGGTAAACTCCCGCACGTTGTGTATGCCGAGATTGGAAATCGCCGACGAGCCGCCCTGATATTCGTTCGGCTGCAGTTTTTTGTTGCGGGCGCGCGCCGAGAGGTCTTTCACCTCGGCGGAGAGGGCGCTCAACGATTTTGCCTCGGCGTTGCGGACGACCGGGGTGATCAGGCCGCCGTCGAGCGCCACCGCGATGCCGATATCGGAACGCTTGAAGCGGAGGATCCGATCGCCGGCCCAGATCGCATTCGCCGCCGGCACGCGTTGCAGCGCCAGCGCCAGCGCGCGGATGATGAAATCGTTGACCGAGATTTTGAATGCTGCATTGCCGTCTTTATCTTTCGGCGCCGCGCTATTGGCTTCCTCGCGCAAAGCGATCAGACGGCCGACGGCGACATCGGTCATCAGATAGAAGTGCGGCACCGCCGCCGCTTGCGTCAGCCGCGTCGCGATGGTCTTACGCATGCCGTCGAGCGGCACTTCCTCGTAGCTGCCGGGCGCATAGAGCGTCTTGATCTCCGCCGCGCTTGGGCCCTCCGCGACGGCACCGCGTGACGGCCGCGGCGCATCCTGAATGTCGCGCGCGACAATGCGGCCGTGCGGGCCTGAGCCGCGCAAGCGCGAGAGATTGATGCCCGCTTCGCCGGCGAGCCGCCGCGCCAACGGGGTGACGAAAGTACCGCCGGGAAGCTGCGCCGGGCCGAAATTGCGGTCGGGGGTGCGCACTTCAAAGAAGGGATCGAGCTTGACCGGCTGCCGCGACGGCGCGGCCGCCGTCACCTGCGCTGGGGCAGCGGGCACAGACGCGGCCGGTTTTGCCGGCGGGGCTTTAGCCGCAGTAGCTGCCGGGGGTGCACTGGCCGAAGCGCCCGAACCATCGGCGATGACGCCGACCACGGCGCCGACCGGTGCGACTTCGCCTTCGGCCACGCGGATTTCGCTCAAGGTCCCCGTCACTGTCGACGGCACTTCCATCGACACTTTATCGGTCTCGATCTCGAACAGATTGTCACCCGGCTTCACGACCTCGCCGGCCGACTTGAACCATTTGGTGATCTTGCCCTCGGCGACTGTCTCGCCGAGTTGCGGCATCAGCACGTCCATCTTCTCACAATCCCCGAAGCCGCTTCACGCGATCCGTTCCCAAATCATTTCCATCGTTCCCAGGTGACTTCCATCGTCGAATTCGGCGGCCGTAGCACCAGGCGATTGCCGACAAATTCATAGCGGCGGACGAGATCGCCGCTGTCGCCGGGCTGGATACTGTCGAGGCGATGGTGCGTGACAGTGCCGGCCTTCTCGTCGACCGTATAGGTGCCGAAATAGGCGATGTAATCGGCGAGCGCGATCCTGGCTTCCTCCGCGGTCATCACCGCGCCGCCGCGCGCACGCTTGACGTCAGGGGCGACTTGCACCGACATCTCACCGCGCGGGCCGTAATAAATCATGCCCTTCGGATTCGCGCCGCGGTCCCAGTTGCCGCCGTTGATGCGGGTGCCGACATAACGCCAGGCGCCGAGCAGCTTCTTTGCGACTTCGCCTTCACTCATGACATACTCATCTTGCGAGCCTTACCACGTCACCGAGATGTATTGGGTCTCGGTGAATTCCATCAGGCCTTCATGCGCGCCTTCGCGGCCGAGGCCGGATTGTTTGACGCCGCCAAAAGGCGCGGCCGGGTCGGAGACAAGGCCGCGATTGAGCCCGATCATGCCGAATTCGAGCTTCTCCGAGACGCGCATGCCGCGGCTCAAATCCTTGGTGTAGAGATAAGCGACGAGACCATATTCAGTGTCGTTGGCGCGCGTGATCACCTCGTCGTCCGACTTGAACGTCTGCAGCGAGGCGACGGGTCCGAAAATTTCCTCGCTAAGCATTTTCGAATCGTTGGCCACGTTGGCAAGCACGGTCGCCGGATAAAAGAAACCGGGTCCGCCCGGCGTCTTGCCGCCGGTGAGCACTTTGGCGCCTTTGGCCACTGCGTCGTCGACAAGCTCGATCACCTTGTCGCGGCCTTCTTTATTGACCAGCGGGCCGAGCGCCACGCCGTCGTCGAGGCCGTTGCCCATTTTCAGGCCGGCCATTTTAGCTGTGAGCTTTTTGGCGAATTCGTCATGTACCTTCTCGTGCACATAGAAGCGGTTCGCGGCGGTGCAGGCTTCGCCCATATTGCGCATCTTGGCGATCATCGCGCCGTCGATGGCGGCGTCGATATCGGCGTCCTCGAACACGATGAATGGCGCATTGCCGCCGAGCTCCATCGCCGGCTTGATGATGTTGTCCGCGGCTTCATGCAGAAGCTTTCGGCCCACTTCGGTCGAGCCGGTGAACGACACCACGCGCACGCGCGGATCGTGCAGCATCGCGCTCACGACCTTGCCCGACGAGCGCGAGGGAATGACATTGACGACGCCCGCCGGCACGCCGGCTTCTTCAAGGATCGGCATCAGTGCCAGCATGGTGAGCGGCGTATCAGACGCGGGCTTGAGCACCACCGGGCAGCCGGCGGCAAGCGCCGGGCCGATCTTTCGCGTCGCCATGGCGGCCGGGAAATTCCACGGCGTGACCAGAACGGCGATGCCGGCCGGCTTGTGATGGACGAAAATGCGCGCGCCGGTCGACGGCCCCACCGAATTCTGGCCGACATTACGCACCGCCTCTTCGGCATACCAACGGAAGAATTCCGCCGCATAGGCGACCTCGCCGCGTGAGTCCGACAGTGCCTTGCCGTTCTCGATGGTGATGAGCTTGGCGAGCCTTTCGGCGTCGCGCATGATCAGTTCGTAGGACTTGCGCAGGATCTCCCCGCGCTCGCGCGGCTTCTTGGCGGCCCAGGCCGGAAAGGCCGCGCTCGCCGCGTCGATGGCGGCCTTGGCGTCATCGACCGTGGCGCTGGCGACCGAGGCGACTTTGTTTTCGGTCGCCGGATCGATCACGTCGAAGCGCGCGCCGTCGGAGGCTTTGCGCCACTGGCCGCCGATCCACAGATCGGTCGGCACATTGGCGAGAAGATTGTCGTACATCGCCATGGTGTCATCCATCCCTTGCCGTTTTCATTCGCTCATTCCCGCGCCAGCAGGAATCCAGCAATTCCGCGCGAAAAGACTGGGTTCCCGCTTTCGCGAAGACGAGTGGAATACCTAATTCTCCAGCGAACGGCGCACCCGCTCGGCAATCCGATCGACGCTCGGCAGCGCCAGATCTTCTAGAATGTCGGCGGCCGGCAGCGGAATGTGCGGCGTGGTGATGCGCACCGGCGGACCGTCGAGGTCGTAGAATGCTTCATCGGCGACGATGGAGACGATCTCGGCGCCCCAGCCGCACAGCCGCGGATTTTCTTCCACGGTGAACAGCCGATGGGTGCGCGCCACCGAGCTGAGAATAGTCTGGGTGTCGAGCGGCACCAGCGAGCGCACGTCGATCACTTCGCAATCGATGCCGTGCTCGTTCTTGAGCTTTTCGGCGGCCGCAAGCGCGCGCGGCACCATCAGCGCCAGCGCGAGGATGGTGGCGTCCTTGCCCGGCCGCACGATGCTTGCAGTGCCGAGCCGGTCGACGATCTCGCCATCGGGCACTTCGCCCTTGGTGGCATAGAGCGACTTATGTTCGAGAAAGATCACCGGATCGGGATCGCGCACCGATGCAGCGAGAAGCCCGATGACATCGCGGGGCGATGATGGCGCGACGACCTTCAGGCCCGGTATCATCATGCACCAGTTCTCGACGCTTTGCGAATGCTGCGCGCCGAAGCGGGACCCCGCGCCATTGCCGGTACGTATGACCAGCGGGCATTTGACTTGGCCGTTCGACATGTAACGGCTTTTCGGAAATTCGTTGGCGATATAGTCGAAGCACACCGCGAAAAAATCCGAGAACATGATTTCGGCGATCGGCTTCAGGCCGGTCATCGCCGCACCCATGGCGGCGCCCATGATAGCCTGTTCCGAAATCGGCGTGTCGCGCACGCGCAACGGCCCGAACTGCTCGTAAAGACCGACCGTCGCCTTGAACACGCCACCGGCTTTGGCAACGTCCTCGCCGAGGAAGACGACATCGGGATCGCGCGTCATTTCCTGCGCGATGCCGCGGATGACGGCGTCGCGATAGGTCAGTTCCGCCATGCGAAGCCTCCGTCGGCGTAAACGTCGGTGGTGAGGATATCGGCCGGCGGCATCGGCGCCGCTTTGCATTTCTCCGTCGCGTCGTCGACCTGCTGCTTCACTTCGGCGTCGATGCGAGCAATGACCTCGTCCTTGATGCCGAACTGCTTGAGGCGTTCGCGATAGATTTTGATCGGATCGCGCTGTTTCCATTTCTCGAGCTCGCCCTCCGGCCGGTATTTGGCGGGGTCGGCGCGCGAATGGCCGCTGTAGCGATAGGTGAGGCACTCGATCAAGGACGGCCCGCCACCGGCGCGCGCCTTTTCGTAGGCCGCGGTCGCGGTACGATA